>JAODMS010000183.1 GCA_025464925.1 Arthrobacter sp. | reverse complement strand
GATCGACGTTCTGGTCAACAATGCGGGCTACGGCTACCGTGCCGCAGTGGAAGAAGCGGACGACGCCGACATCCGGCAATTATTCGACACGAACGTTTTCGGCACTGTGGACATGATCAAGGCAGTCCTGTTGGACATGCGCGCGCAAAGGTCCGGTTCCATCGTGAACATCTCGTCCATCGGAGCCCGCATCAAACCGGCCGGCTCCGGATACTACTCCGCAACCAAAGCGGCGCTGGAGGGCCTGTCCGGTTCCCTCCAGAAAGAAGTGCAGCCACTCGGGATCAGCGTCACCGTTGTCGAGCCCGGCGCATTCCGCACCGACTTCGCCGGCCGCTCCCTTACCCAGTCGGCGAAGCCGATCGAGGACTACGCGGCGACGGCGGGCAAGCGCCGCAAGGAGAACGACACGGTGCATGGCACCCAGCCGGGCGACCCGGCCAAGGCCGCCGAAGCCATCCTCGCAGTCGCTGAAAGCCCGAACCCGCCGTCCCTGCTGGTGCTCGGCAACGACGCTTTCGGCGCGTTTGCCGCCGTCGCCGAGGCAGAACGCACCGAACTGGACACGTGGCGGGACCTCAGCCTCAGCACGGATATCTGAGCGTGGGCCCAGCATGGCGGTCAGCGGACGGTGGCGCCGCTCTGGGTGGCTGCCAGTAAGTCCAGCTCGTCCCTGCTGGGCAGGCCTTCCCAGTCTCCGGCAGTGCTGACGGCGAAGGCTCCCATCACCGTGCCGCGCTCCAGCCGCGCGGGTACGTCGCCGCCGTCGAGCAGGGCCGAGAGGTAGCCGGCCGTGAACGCGTCGCCGGCGCCCACGGTGTCGATGCTGGTCACTGCAACGGCTGGCGCCTCGAACCGCCCGGCGGCGGTGTGGACGCCGGCGCCGTGGGCACCCCGCTTGACCACCACTTCGGTGACCCCGCGGCCCAAGAGCTCATCAGCGAGAGCCGTTTCGGCGTCGTCGGACCTGGCATCACCCGAGGATGCGGCTGCTACAAGGTCAAGTTCGTCGTCGGACGCTATCAGGATGTCCGCGTGCCGGGCGAGGGGGGCCAGCACGGCGCGCGCCTCGTCCCGGGTCCAGAGCCTGCTGCGGTAATTGACGTCGAGTGAGACCACCACGCCCTCGGCAGCAGCGCGCTCTGCGGCGTACTCCAGCGCGGCCCGCGCTTCCAGGCTGAGGGCGGCGGTGATGCCGGTCAGGTGCAGGACACGCGGGCCCGCGTTCAGGGCATGGTCAATGTCTTCGCGCTTGATGGTGGAGCCCGCGGAACCGGCGCGGTAGTAGAACGCCCGGGTTAAGTCGGCTGTCCGCTGCTCCAGGAACATCACGCCGGTGCTTCGCCCGGCGTCCACCCGGTGCGAGACCTGGATTCCCTCGGAGCGCAGCTGCCGCAGGATGTATTCGCCGTGCGGATCCGCGCCAACAACCCCGGCCCAGCTGACGCTGTGGCCCAGCCGGGCAACCCCGACAGCCACATTCGATTCGGCCCCGGCGACGTGCATGGCCAGGCTGCCCCCGGCGGACAGCGGCCCGGCCGAGCGCAGCGAGACCATGGACTCGCCGAACGTCAAAAGGTCGACGGCGGTACTCACCGCACGCCCGCTGCTGTGGTCCGGCGGTTGAAGGCTTCCGCCAGGTCCACAAACGCGCGGGCCCGTTCCCGCATGGGGACGAGGTCCCCGCCGGAGCCGGCGTTCCCGAAGAGCGGGCCGCCGAGCCCGACGGCGATCGCCCCGGTTTCCCAGTAGCCTCCCGCTTCGTCGAGCCCCACGCCGCCCACCGGGATGAAGGGGATTTCGGGGAACGGATCGCGCAGCGCCTTGAGGTAGCCGGGACCGCCGATGGACGCGGGGAAGAGCTTGACCGCCGTGGCGCCGCGGTTCATGGCCTCATACGCCTCACTCGGGGTGAGGGCACCGGCCAGGACAGGAATCCCCTGCCGGGCGGACTCCGCGATCGAAGCCGCCAGTGCCGGCGTCACCATGAACTGGCCGCCCGCCTCAGCCACGTTGTCCACGTCCTGCACGGTCAGCACGGTTCCCCCGCCGACGTAGCAGCCGGCCGGAGCCGCGGCGCGGACCTCGCGGATCGCCTCGAGGGCACCGGGGGTGGTCAGGGCGATTTCGACGAACCGGAAGCCCTCCTCCATGGCAGCGAGCGCCGCTTTGGCGGCGGACCCGCCGTCGGTACCGCGTACGATCGCCACGAGCCTGGCCGCTTTGATGCCGGCGAGCAGGCCTTCAGGCGTGATGCCGCTGCTGTCAGTCATTGAGTTCACCATTCTGCGAAGGCTCCGTCCGCGTGACGCCAGACTGGTCCGCGCCAGGCGTGGCCGCGCTTGTCCGCGGCACGGACCACCGCTTCGTCGATTTCGATGCCGAGGCCGGGTCCGGTCAGCCGTTCAATGTGGCCGTCCACGAACTTCAGCGGGGTTTTGTCCACCACATAGTCCAGGACTTCGGCGCCCTTGTTGTAGTGGATGCCGATGCTCTGTTCCTGGATGAGGAAGTTGGGCGTCGCGAAGCCAACCTGCAGGCACGCCGCCAGGGCAAGGGGCCCAAGCGGGCAGTGCGGGGCGAGCTGGACATCGTAGATTTCCGCCAGCGAGGCGATCTTCCGTACCTCGGTGATGCCGCCGGCGTGGGAGAGGTCCGGCTGGGCCACGGCGATGCCGGCCTGCAGCGCCGGCAGGAACTCCTGTCGGCTGTACAGCCGCTCACCGGTGGACACCGGCGTCGTGGTGGATGAGGTGAACTCGCGCAACAGGTGGGTGTTTTCCGGGACCACGGGCTCTTCGAGGAAGAACGGCCGGTACGGCTCCAGCAGCGGCGCCACCCGCCGGGCATTAGCCAGGCTGAAGCGGCCGTGGAAATCGACGGCGACATCGCGGTGCTCGCCGAGAACCTCGCGGGCGGCAGCCACCCGGCGGACCACGCCGTCGAGCTCAGCGACAGAAGCGATAGGGCTCATCCGGCCGCTGGCGTTCATTTTGACGGCGGTGAGCCCGACCTCCAGCTGGGCGCTGATCTGGTCGGCCACCTCGTTGGGCTCGTCCCCGCCCACCCAGCCGTACATCCGGATCCGGTCCCGGACGTGGCCGCCCAGGAGCTGGTGCACGGGCGTGTTGAAGTGCTTGCCCGCGATGTCCCACAGTGCCTGGTCCAGGCCGGAGACGGCGCTGGCGAGGATGGGGCCGCCGCGGTAGAAGGAACCCTTGGTCAGAACCTGCCAGTGGTCCTCGATCCGGAGCGCGTCGTTGCCGATGAGCAGCTCCGAGAGCTGGTCGACGGCGGTGCGGACGGTTTCGCTGCGCCCCTCGCAGCTTGCCTCGCCCCAGCCGACGATCCCGCTGTCCGTCTCGATGCGGACGAAGAGCCAGCGCGGCGCGACGAGGAAGGTTTCTATCCTGCTGATGAGTGTCATTGCTGCTTTCCTGCCTGGCTAGCCCTTGGTCGCGCCGGCGGTGAGGCCGGAGACGATGTACTTCTGCGTGAAGAGCGCAATGATCATGATCGGGATGGTGACCACGGTGGCGGCCGCCATCAGCCCGCCCCAGTCGATGCTGGCGTAGGAGACGAAGTCGAAGATCGCGACCGGCAGGGTCTTGGTCTTGGATCCGGAGAGCACCAGGGCGAACATGAAGTTGTTCCAGGAGAAGATGAAGGACAGGATGCCCGCGGTGGCGATGCCGCCGACGGCGAGCGGCAGCGTGATGTGGCGGAAGGCGCCGATCGGGGTGAGCCCGTCCACCTGCGCCGATTCCTCCAGCTCCAGGGGGAAGGAATCGAAGTAGCTCATCATGATGTAGACGATCAGCGGCAGCGAGACGAACATGTGGCTGAGGATCAGGACCTCGAACCCGCCCACCATCTTCAGGTTGGAGAAGACGTAGTACCAGGGCACCAGCAGCGAGACGCCGGGAATGACGCGGGCCATCAGGACCACGAGGGCCGAGCGGTGCATGGCGAAACGGCTCATGGCGTACGCCGCCGGCACGCCGAGCACCAGCGAGAGTGCCGTGGAGACGAAGGCCACCCAGAAGCTGTTGAAGATGAAGACAAAGTAGTTGTTGCGCTGCAGCACGTTGGCGTAATTCTCGCCCGTGGGGGTGAAGAGGAACGCCTTGCCGGTGTCGTAGATGTCCACGTTGGTCTTCAAGGAGGCCAGCAGCATCCAGAACAGCGGAGCGACGAGGAACAGCACCACCGCGATCAGGGCCACGACGCGGAAGACCTTGTATGCGCGGGTGGCCAGGGGCTTGCGGCGGCGTGTGGCCGGCTTGGGCTGCCCTGCGGAGGTTGCGGGTTCGGTGTTTTCGGACAGTACGGTCATTTGCTTACCGCTTTCTTGCGCATGGTCAGCAACCACATGGAGCCGATGATGATCATGAAGAACAGGATCAGCACCGCGGAGGACAGCCCGTACTGGTTGTAGTCGAAACTCAGCCCGTAGGCATAGACGTTGAGGGTCTCCACCTCGTGGAAGGAACCGCCGCCCTTGCCCTTGGTGGCATAGAGGATGTCAAAGGTCTTGAGGGCGTCGATGCCCCGGAGCAGGATGGCGACGATCACGGTCGGCATCATGAGCGGAAGGGTAATGAAGAAGAAGCGCTGGAAAACGTTGGCGCCGTCCATCCGGGCGGCCTCGTCAGGCTCCTCGGACAGGGAGGTCAGGCCGGCGAGCAGGATCAGCACCACCATGGGGGTCCACTGCCACACGTCCATGAAGATGGTGGTTCCCAGCGCGGTGTCCTGGCCGGACAGCCAGGGCTGGGGCGGGATGCCGACCATGCCGAGGAGCTGGTTGACGAAGCCGATGTTCGGATCGAAGATCAGCCGCCACATCATGCCGACGGCCACCGGGGTGGCAACGAGCGGCAGCAGGATGGCCACGCGGACCCACTTTTCGCCGCGGAAGGGACGCCAGAGCAGCAGTGCGATGCACATGCCCAGTACGACTTCGCAGACCAGCGCGACTCCGGTGAAGGTCAGCGTGCGGCCGACGGCGGGCCAGAAGCGTTCCGTATCGGCCAGGACTGTGAGGTAGTTCTGCAGGCCGACGAACTCGGACGCGGCACGGACGGAACCCTGCGAATCGGTCAGGCTCAGATAGAGGGTCCAGGCCAGCGGGAAGACGATCAGGACGCCGACGAAGATCATCGCGGGGGCCGCGAACAGCCACTTGCGGTGCCGGTTGGCCCAGCCGGAGAAGTTCTTCCGCGCGCCGGGAGGGCGGCCGGCGCTGCGGGCAGGCGCGCTGCGGGGAGGGTTCAGTACAGACATGGTTCACCTAAAGAGTTGGGGGTGAAGTGAAGAGCGGGCCGCGGCGGGACGGCGGCTTGGGCTGCCGTCCCGCCGGGCGGTTAGTACTCCGGCGCGTAGCGCACCGGGGCTATTTCTTTTCGCTGTCCAGGAACGTCTGGAAGGCCTCGTGGGCCGTATCGGCGGCGGCGGAGGCATCGGCCCCGGTGATGGTGGCGACGATCGGGCCGCCGACTATTTCGCGGGCCTTGCCGACTGTGACAACCTCGGGGCGGTCGTGGCCGACGCCGTTCTTGGCGCTGGCGGCGATGGCCTCGGCCAGGTCCTGCGGGTAGGTGGAGGTTCCGGCCGGATCGGACCAGACGGAGGCGCGGGGTCCGGGGACGCCGGCCTTCTGCGCGGCCAGCGTGCGTTCCTTGCTCGTGGCCCACTGGATGAACTTCCAGGCGTTGTCCTGGTTGCCGGAGGCCTGGTTCACGGCCAGTCCCCATGACGGGATGTTGTACGGCTTGGAACCGGCGGGGCCGGCGGGCAGGGCGGCGAAGCCGACGGTGTCCGCGACCTTGGACTTGGCCGGATCGGTGGCGTTCTTGTAGAGCGAGTCGGCCTCGGTGTAGAAGGCGGCCTTGCCCTGGGTGAAGATCGCCATCGCTTCGGGCCAGCTCATGTCGGTGCTGACGTTGGCCGGACCGTAGTTGCGGATCAGGCCGCCGTAGTACGCGTAGGCCTTCTTGGCAGCGTCGCTATTGACTGCGGACTGGCCGTTGGAGTCGGTGAAGTCACCGCCGAAGCTGTACAGGAAGCTGGAGAACTGCGTCACGGCGGCGGACTTGCCGGTGCGAGCCACGAAGCCGGCGGTGTCCGGCGAGGAAGCCTTGATGGCCTTGGCGGCCGCTTCGAGCTCTTCCATGGTCTTAGGAACCTCAAGGCCGGCGGCCTGCAGCAGGTCCTTGCGGTAGTAGAGCACTTCGCGTTCGGTGATGATCGGGACGCCGACGACCTTGCCGTCAACGGTGGTGGCCTTGACCGGGCCCTCCTGGTAGTCCTTCCAGTCCCAGGCGGCGTCCGAGGAGACCTTGCTGGTGAGGTCCGCGAGGTAGCCGTTCTTCGTGAACGCCTTGCCCTCCTGGAGCGGACGGTACATCATCACGTCGATCTCGTCGCTGCCGGCGTTGAGCTTGACGTTGTACTGGTCGGAGAGCTGGTCCTCACCGAGCTGGGTCAGTTCGACCTTCAGGCCGCTGGACTTTTCGAATTCCGGAATGGCGGCCTTGATGCCTTCAGTCCAGACGTGGTTGGCCAGCGTGACCCGGACGGTCCCCGCCTCCTTGGCGTCGCTGCTGCCGCTGCCGCCGCAGGCCGTCAGCCCGAGTGAGAGGGCCGCAGCAACAGCAGCGTACTTCACAATTGAACGTCGCTTCATTACGACTCCCTTGGTTTTTAGGGCTGACAAGACCGTTCAGCCGCCCGCAGATGCATCTTTACATCCGCTCTAAAAGAGAGCTTAGAGAAATAAAGCATACTTAGACAACCCCTTGCGCCCACTCGTATGATTTATTTCATGAAAACCCCAAAGGCGGAGTCCTCAGCTGACCTGCATTCCGTGCTGGTCCAATACCTGGGGCTCTCCATCGCCGAGGGGACGCTGGCGCCCTACTCCATCCTGCGGCTGGACGAGCTCGAGGTGCAGCACAATGTGTCCCGCTCCGTGGTCCGCGAGGCCTCCCGGGTCCTGTCCTCAAAGGGCATGCTGGAATCCCGGCGGCGGCTGGGCACAGTGGTGCAGCCGGAAGAGTCCTGGAACCTCTACGACCCGCAGGTCATACGCTGGCGGCTGGCGTCCTCGAAACGGCTGGACCAGCTGCGCGCGCTGAACGAACTCCGCGGCGCGATCGAGCCCCAGGCCGCGCGGCTGGCCGCCGGCCGGGCGTCGTGGGACGCGGGCAGCGACCTTGTCTCCCAGGCGGCGCGGCTGTGGGCGGCAGGCCAGCGCGGAGACCAGGATGAATTCCTCCGGCTGGACATCGATTTCCATGCGGCGGTGCTCCGCGCGTCCGGAAATCCGATGTTTTCCCAGCTGCACAACCTGGTCACCGAGGTCCTGACCGGACGCACCCAGCATGGCCTGATGCCGCATCTCCCCCAGCACGAGGCCCTGCAATTGCACGCGGACGTGGCCAGCGCCATCCAGCGCGGCGAGGCAAATGCCGCCCACGCCGCCATGAGCAGGATCGTGGAGCAGTCCACCGAGGAAATGGGCGACATCTGGTCCAGCCATCAAGAGGAGAGCGTGCACGCGCCAGCAGCCCCTGTGGGGGCCGACACCGAACCGTAAGCCCGGTGGCGGCCCCCAATGGTGGCGACCCGCCTAGCGGCCGCCCTGGAGCTTCCTGCTGCGCTGCTCCTGGGCCATCGGTCCATACGGGTAGACTCCGACGCGCGGCTGGCTGATGTCGGTGAGCCGCTGGTTTTCCTCCTCGGTAAGCCGCAATTCCGCGGCCGCCAGGTTGTCGGCGAGCTGGTCCGTGGTCCGGGCACCCAAAATCACCGAGGTGACGGCCGGCCGGTCCGCCAGCCAGGCCAGTGCCACCTGCGAAGAACTCACGCCGTGGTGCCCGGCAATGTCCGCCACTTCCTCGATGATGTCCCAGGTGCGGGGGTCCTCATTCCGGGCCTGCCACGCCTCCATGCCGCGCTCGGGATTTTCGCCGAGGCGCGTGGCGCCGGCGGGCGGCTGGTCGCGCTTGTACTTGCCCGAAAGCCAGCCGCCGCCCAGCGGTGACCAGGGCAGCAGCCCCATGCCGGCGTCCAGGGCCGCAGGCACGATTTCGGATTCGATCTCCCGGACCAGCAGGCTGTACTGCGGCTGCAGGGTAACCGGAGCACTCCAGCCGTGCGCCTTGGCCAGATGCACGGCTTTGGTCAGCTGCCAGCCCAGGAAGTTCGAGAACCCGTAATAGGCGATCTTCCCGCTGCTGACGGCATCGTTCAGGAAGCGGAGTGTCTCCTCCAGGGGCGTGAAGGGGTCCCAGGCGTGCAGCTGGTACAGATCGATCTGTTCCACGCCGAGCCGAGACAGCGAATCATCCAGCGCCCGGGTCAGGTGCCGGCGTGAGGTGCCGACGTCGTTGGGGGCCTGCCCCATGGGGAATCTGCCTTTGGTGGCTAACACCACGGTGTCCCGGGCGTCCGTCCGTTTAGCCAGCCAGCGGCCGATGATTTCCTCTGAGACGCCGGAGCTGTACACGTCGGCGGTGTCAATGAAATTGCCGCCCGCCGTGAGGTAATCGTCCAGCATGGCGCCGGACTGCTCCTCTGTGGCTTCGGCGCCGAAGGTCATGGTTCCCAGCGCGTAGTTCGAGACGACGGCGCCGCTATTGCCTAAGGTTCGGTATTGCATGGGACTCCTGAAGTTGATGGTTTAAGGCTTGGGTTCAGTCTTCGGTGGGCGTGGTGCGGTTCGAGTGGTAGCTCCGCCAGCTGTGTTCCGGAGCGTAGCCCAGGAGGCGCCTGGCCTTGTCGATGGAGAGCAGGGTCTCGTGCTCGCCCAGCTCCTTGACCACCGACACATTCGGGAAAACCTCCGCGGCAAGGCTGGCGCTGGAGCGGCTCATCACGGTGTCCTCGTTGGCGATAATGAAGGCCTCGAAGCCGGGCTTGCCGTTCTCCAGCGCACGCGCCACGGCCTGGGCACCGTCACGGCCGTCGATGTAGCCCCAGAGGTTCCATTTGCGCTGGGCCGCGTCGGCGTCGAAGGAGGGGAAGTCCTCATAGTCCGCCGGGTCCATCACGTTGGAGAACCGCAGGCCCACGATGCTCAGTTCCGAATCCCAGCGGGTGAGCTGGATGGCCATTTGCTCCTCAAGGTGCTTGACCAGGGAGTAGGTGCTTTCGGGCCGGGCGGGGTATTCCTCGTCGACGGGGATGTAGGGAGGGTCGGCGTCGAACGGCAGTCCCAGCACCGTCTCGCTGGAGGCATAGACGATCTTCTTGATCCCGGCTCGGCGGGCAGCCTGGAACACGTTGTAGGTGGCCTGCATGTTGTTCTCGAACGTAGCGGCGTCCGGGGCCAGGCCGGGGGCAGGAATGGCGGCCAGGTGCACGACAGCGTCGAAGCCCGCGTGCCGGTCCTCCAGCCCCAGGAACACGTCCGCCACCTGGCCGTAGTTGCGCAGGTCCACCTCGGTGAAGCCGCGCCCCCGCTCGCCGGTCCGGTCCAGGTTGGTGACCTCGTGGCCGTCGTCGCTGAGCCTGCGGACGACGCTCCGGCCCAGTTTTCCGCTTCCTCCGGTGACAGCAACTCTCATTAGCATCTCCTCTGATGGTCCGGGCCACGGCGGCCGGTGGTCACGTCCCACCCTAGAGGGGCAATGGGCCTTGCGCAGCCCCCGCGGCTGGCCCTCCGAGTCCTAGGAACGGCCGGCCTGCCTGCTCAGGCGTCCAGCAGGTAATCGGCAAACCAGTCCCTGGCGAGGATGGCCGCCGCAGCAAGCGTGCCGGGTTCTTCGAACAGATGGGTGGCGCCCTGGACCACAGCCAACTGGTTCGGGCAACGCAGAACCGCCTTCGCGTGGCGGTTTAGCTCGAGGACCTCGTAGTCCAGGCTCCCCACGATCAGGAGCGTCGGAGCGGTCACGGCCGAAAGGCGGGGCCCAGCGAGGTCCGGCCTGCCTCCCCGGGACACGACGGCGGCAGTCCGCGCGGCAGGTTCGGACGCCGCCCACAGCGCAGCCCCGGCGCCGGTGCTCGCACCGAAATAGCCGATCGGACAGGAGGCGGTTTCCGCCCTGGTCCCGAGCCAGTCCGTGGCCGAAGACAGCCGGCGGGCCAGTAACTCGATGTCGAACACGTTGGCCCGGTTACGCTCCTCCGCCGGGGTGAGCAGATCCAGCAGCAAGGTGCCCAGGCCCGCCTGCTGGAGCACTGTCGCCACGAACCGGTTCCGCGGGCTGTGGCGGCTGCTGCCGCTTCCGTGCGCGAACAGCACCATGCCGGTGGCCGGAACCGGAAGATGAAGCTGGCCGTGGAGGCGCACCGCCCGCGACGGGATTTCCACTTCCTCATGAAGCTCACCGGAACCATCGGCGCCGGATGCCGCCGCGTTCCGCGAACGCGGCGGGGCCCCTTGCAAGCGCTTTGCCGCCGCCTCGAGCAGCAGCACCACCTCGTCATCCTCGGTCGGGGAAAAGTCACGGTAGTGGTAGCCGACGGCGGTGAACTGCGCGGGCGTTGCCAGGCAGACCACTTCATCGGGTTCCGTCAGGCTCAGGAGCGTCTCGGCCGGCGCGACCGGGACCGCCATGACCACTCTCGCGGCGCCCATCTGCCGGGCAACCCGGCAAGCCACCCGGGCGGTGGATCCGGTGGCGATCCCGTCATCGACGATCACCGCGATGCGTCCGGTCAGGTCCTGGCGGGAACGGCCCGTCCGGAAACGGACCACCCTGCTTTCCAGCACCGCCCGTTCATGCTCCTCGACGGCCTGCAGTTCGCCCTCCCCCACCCTGGAGTGGGCCAGGACTTGGTCCTCCAGTACCCGCGCCCCGCCCTCACCGATCGCTCCCATGGCAAGCTCGGGCTGGTATGGAAGCCCCAGTTTCCGCACCACGATGACGTCCAGGGGTGCGTCCAGCGCTGCGGCGACCTCGAAGGCGACGGGAACGCCGCCGCGCGGAAGACCTAGGACCACCACGTCCTGGCCGCGCAGTTCGGCCAGCCGCCTGCCCAACTGCCGACCGGCGTCGACCCTGTCTTTAAAAATACTCATCGGCTGGCTTTCCAGGAAAGACCTCGGCCGTTGGCCTCATCAGCCCTCCGCTTCGCAGGCTGGGGAGCGGGCCAGATGGCCACTCCCTCCAACTATCGGTCAATGATTTAGGACCGGCGAGGGTCTTTGTGCCCGGATTTTTACGCTGCGGCGATCATCTCGCAGCCTAGGCGGCCGCAACTTCCAGGATGGCGCGGATGGTGTCCTCGTGGCCCAGAATCCGAAAATGACCGCCGGTATCAAGCTGGACATTCCGCGCCCCCGGCAGCACGCTTCCCTCTGGGATATGCGGGTCAAAGAGGCCGTAAAGGGAGGTGATGCGTGAATTGATGCGTTCCTCCCGCGAAAGCAGCACAGTGACGGCGTTCCGGGGCGAAAAAGCGCGCAGGCTGGGCAGGAGCATGAGCGCGGCGTAGCGTGACCCGGAGAACGGCGAGCACACGGCCACCATTCCGCTGATGCGGACTTCGGGGTCCAGCGACATCATGACGTACTTGCCGATCAGTCCGCCCTTGCTGTGGGCGACGATCATCGCGTCGTCCAGGTCCGTGTTCCGGATGTAGGTGGCAATGAGCTCGGCAGCTTTGGGCACGGCCAGCCGATTCCGGTTCAGCAGCGTCACCACGTGTACCGGATGCCCGGCCCCGTGAAGGCTCTTGATCAGCGGCAGCATAAAGCGCCAGTCCTCGTAGATGCCCGGAATCACGATGATAGGACGGCCGGTTCCGCTGAGGAATTCATCCGGGCGGGTCCTTGAGAAGGCGCTGCGCACCTGCCGCCCGAGAGCGTAGAGGTAGTCCTCCGCCCACCAGCGGGCGGCCTGCAGCACTCCGCTCATGCTCTAGATTCCTGGGGAACTTCCCTGACGACGGGAAGTCCGGCGAAGGAGGTGATGGCCTTGGCCACCTCGGCGGCGCGGTTGTGCTGCACCACATGCCCGCTGCCCTCGATTTCCAGGAGCTGCCCCCTGCTGGCTTTGCCCGCCAGCTGGCGGCACCAATCGGCTTTGGCGACCGGGTCGTTCGCGCCACGCACCACCAGGACAGGCGCGTTCACGCCCGTGATCCGGTGCTCCATGGGGTAGTCCATCATGACCTGCAAGGTTTTGAGATACCAGGACGGGCCGCAGCGGAGGTAGTCGGTGAAGACGAGCAGGTTGGAGGAGGGGCTCTCAGCAAACAGGCAGTCACGGGTGAGCGCCAGCGCCTGCCGGGTCACCGTGCGCCGCAGGGGATCCACCACCGGTCCCATCAGCACCACCTGCGGAATCCGTCCCGGCTGCTGGCGGGCGGTCTCGACGGCGAACTGCGCCCCCATCGAGTGCCCCACGATCACGAACTCCAGCACGCCGAGCTGCTCCATGGCTCCCAGGATATAGGTGGCGTGGTCCGCCACCGAGAGGGTGTGCTCCGGCCGGGGCGTAGCGCCGAAGCCCGGCAGGTCGATTGAGTAAGTGTCGACAGATCCGGAGAGCAGCCTGTGAAGCCTGCGCAGGTAGCGGTGCGAGGCACCGATGCCGTGGATGAGGACGACGGCGGGCGCGGCAGGTACCGAGCCTTCCGGCGAGCACCGGGAGAAAAAGACGTGTCCGCGGTTACCGCCGACTTCAAGCTCGTAAGCTGCAGGATTGAGCATTCCTTGACTGTACCCTTCGGTTGGCATCCACCCCGAAGGGCAACCCGCGCGGGACGCCCCCGCGCGGGTCTGCGGTTATGGCTTCAGGACCACCTTGATGCAGCCGTCTTCCTTCTTCTGGAAGATCTCGTAGGCGGCCGCGGCTCCGTCGAGGGCCACTTCGTGGGTTTTCAGATCCATCACGCCGAGCGGGTCGGAGGGATCTTCCACGATCGGGAGCAGCTCATCGGTCCACCGGCGGACATTGCACTGTCCCATCCGGAACTGGATCTGCTTATCGAACATCGTCAGCAGCGGCATCGGGCTCGCGGTGCCGCCGTAGACCCCGCTCAACGACACGGTGCCGCCGCGCCGCACGGAGTCGATGGCCGCGTGCAGCACGGACAAGCGGTCCACACCCGCCGTTTCCAGGACCTTCTTGGCCAGGGCATCCGGCAGGAGTCCCACGGCATTTTGTGCAAAGGCGCCCATGGGCGAGCCGTGGGCCTCCATTCCGACGGCGTCGACGACGCCATCGGGGCCCCGCCCCTGGGTCATGTCGCGGAGCTGGGCGCCGATGTCCTTGGTGAAATCGACGGTCTCAATTCCGTGCCTCTCCGCCATCCGGCGGCGCTCGGGGACCGGCTCCACGGCAATGACCCGGTGCCCCAGATGGCGACCGATCCGGCTCGCAAACTGGCCCACCGGGCCGAGGCCGAAGACGGCGAGGGTTCCGCCCTCGGGGACGGCGGCGTAGTTCACTCCCTGCCAGGCGGTGGGAAGGATGTCCGAAAGATACAGGTATCGCTCGTCCGGCAGTTCGTGGCCGACCTTCACTGCCCCGTAGTCGGCGTGCGGAACACGCAGATACTCTGCCTGCCCGCCGGGCACTGAGCCGTACAGCTCGGAAAATCCGAAGAGGCTGGCGCCGCTGTTGTGGGAGTGGACCTGGGTGGTCTCGCACTGGGACTGCAAGCCGCGCTTGCACATCCAGCAGTTGCCGCAGGCGATGACGAAGGGGATGACGACCCGGTCGCCGGGCGACAGATTTGTTACTTCGGAGCCGACTTCCTGAACAATTCCCATGGGTTCGTGACCCAGCACATCTCCGGCTTTCATATACGGCCCGAGCACTTCGTACAGGTGCAGATCGGAGCCGCAGATTGCGGATGAGGTGATCTTGATGATGGCGTCCGTCGGTTCCTGGAGAACCGGATCCGGGACTACCTCTACGCTGACCGACCTTTTCCCCTGCCAGGTGAGTGCCTTCATGTTCGCTCCTTCACGTATACCGTTGGGAAATGCTAAGTATGCTGACCAACCCAGTATGCCGTGAGCCTACTTTGAAGCAAAGCCGACAGGCAGCATGGCCTGACAGGACTGTTCCGCCAGATGCGACGTCGGCTACCTGCCGCGCTTGTCCCGCTCGCTGAATTCCTCATCCAGGTCATAGTGCCTGAACTCGGTTTCCGGATTCGGTTCACCCTCCACCACGTACTCGTAATCAAGCTGGCGCTGGATCTGGCTGTCGAGGACCTGCAGTTCGATGTCCTCGACCTTGCTGAGGTCCTCGGGAAAGTCGTCTTCCGGGGTGAGGTGCAACTTGTCGGGCATGGCACGCCTCTCTGGGCCAGGAAGTCTGGACTCGATGCTGCGGAGTCCTGGCCTGATTCAGGATAGCCGCAGCCCCGGAGCAGGGGAATCCCGCAGCATCCGGCCATACGGCGCCCCGGGCGGTCGGCGACCGGCCGCCCGGCGGATTTACCCGGGCGCGTCCTGTACGGGGAACGCCCGCGCCCGTAGCCTAGGACAATCAGTCGCGTTGGAATACGCGCCTTTTGACGCAGCCCGTTCAGCGCCGTCCGCAGGACAGCCGGATGCGCGGCCGAGGCACGATGGAGAGGAATATATGAGCACCCAGGCAAACGAACCGGAGGGCACCGTCAAGGACGGTGTCGAGGGGTCAGCCCAGCGCGGGGAGGCTCCCGTCGCCCGTGAGGAGGGACCGCCCGCGTCCCCTCAGGAGTCGGACGCCACCGCAAACCAGGCCTCCGCCGAGGGCCGCGACTCCAACAAGGTGCCCGGCCCGGCGGAAGAGCAGGACGAAAAGACCCCGGACGACCGGGGCCTGACCACGGATTCGAGCCCGGACTAGATCCTGGCAAAGACCGGTTTGGACCAGGTGCGCGGCCGGCGTCCCGGCTCCTCGGGCTACGTCGCGGCGGGGGCGACGTTGACCAGCCAGTCCACCCCGAATTTGTCCTTGCACATCCCAAAGGTATCCCCCCAGGGCGCCTGTTCCAGCGGCATGACCACGGTGCCGCCGTCGGCGAGTTTTTCGAAGTAACCGCGAAGTGCAGGCTCTTCGGAACCGCTGAGGGAAATGGAGATGTGGTTGCCCGGCGTGTAGTCCATGCTGTTGGGCGTATCGGCCCCCATCAGTACCATGCCGTTGTCGGTGGTCAGCATGGCGTGCATGATCTTGTCCTGCTCGGCGGCATCCTCGCTGGCCTGGAATTCGCCGAAGGTGCTCATCGTCAGCTCACCACCGAAGACCGATTGGTAGAAGGTCATGGCCTCTTTCGCGTTGTCACGGAAGCCAAGGTAGGGATTGAGGGTAGTCATGTCCGGGACTCCTTGCAGCTCTGGGCGCCGGCCAAGGCGTCATTCGGCAGCGACAGGGCCGGCGCACGATTACAGGGCATATCCTGCCCCAAAACGTTCCACCTTGGTAGGGCCTGGAAAGCGCTAGAGGCCGGGCCTCAAGGAGAACCCAGCCAGGCACCGACGACAGTGCATGCGGCCATCGGTGCCTGGCTTGCCTTGTTGCCGGTGCCGGCTACGCGGTCTGGCCCGCGTGCTCGCCCTCTTCAATCTCTTCCAGCATCTTGTCGTTGAAGGCCGGAAGGTCGTGCGGGTTCCGGCTGGTGACCAGGCCTTGGTCCACCACCACTTCCTGATCGGTCCAGTTGGCGCCCGCGTTCTTCAGGTCGGTCTGGAGCGTGTGGTACGAGGTCACGTTCCGGCCCTTGACCACTCCGGCGTCGATGAGCAGCCAGGGGCCGTGGCAGATGGACGCCACCGGCTTGTGCTGCTCGAAGAAGGCCCGGGTCAAGGCCCGGGCATCTTTGTCAACGCGGAGATGATCGGCATTGACGACGCCGCCGGGAATCACCAGGGCGTGGAAGTCCGCCGCGTTTGCCTCCGCCGCCGTGACGTCGACGGCGAAAGTCTCACCCTTTTCGGTGCCGTTGTAGCCCTGCAGCTTTCCGCTCTTGGGTGCCACAAGGGTGGGTTCTCCGCCGGCTTCCTTCACGGCGTTCCAGGGGCTGGTCAGCTCCACCTGTTCCACGCCGTCCGTCAGCAGAAACGCTACCTTCTTGCCCGCAATATTGTGCTCTGACATGGGTCCTCCACTTGCCGGGGCGCGGGTCCACGGCCGTTCGGCCGGTCGCGATTCCCGCGCGGAGAATGTGCTGCCTTACAGCTACAACTCTAGGAACCAGGAAAATAACAGGCAAGCTTGCCTGACACCGCAGCCTCCCGGGTCAGCGGGCACCGGCACCCAAGATCACCCATCCGTGTGCCGGAAGAGACACGGCATTCCGGTCGGACAGCAGCCTCCCATCGCCGGCGAGCAGTTCCGCAACCGAGGCAGGCACGTCGAGTTCGGCTGCAGCCTGTGACAGGTTGAGCGCGACGACCAGCGAGGCCCCTTCCCCCGTGGCCTCGTAGACGAGGTGGTCATTGCTCAGCGTCAGCACCCTGGTGCGCGCCGCATGCAACCACGCGTGCCGGCGTCGGAGGCCGATCAGCTGCCGGTGGAGTTCGTAGACGTGCCGCCCGATGGCGGAGAGATCGGACGGCACGGCGGGGAATGACGGCCGGACGACGTCGTCTCCCCCGGCCCGGTCCTCCTTGACGCCGCGGAACGCCTGTTCGTCGCCGTAATAGATCGACGGCGTGCCGCCCACGGTGAACAGCACCACGAGCGCATGCGGCAACAATGCAGGGTCAGCCAGCTTGCTGGCGATCCGCGTAACGTCGTGGTTGCCCACGAAGGTGAGCGGTACAAAGGTGTCCAGCAGCGCATTGTGCCGCTCGAGGGAAGCGGCGAGTTCGTAGAAGTTTCCGTCGTTCAGCGAACTCCACACCGCTTTCCAGAGCTCGTACTGGGTGGCCGAATCCAGGTCACCCGCGCTGACCTCGGCCGCGTAGTCGCCGTGGATGTACTCGCCCACGAAGTAAGCTTCCGGGAAGTCGGCACGCACCTTGCCGAGCACCGAGGACCAGAACGACGACGGCACGGCATAGGCCGCGTCCAGCCGCCAGCCATCGGCACCGCGGGAAAGCCAGTGCTTTAGAACGTCCGCGACGAAGGTGGCCACTTGGGGCTCCCCGTGGTTGAGCGCCACGAGGTGATGGTGGCCTTCGAAGTCCGCATAATCCGGCTCTCTCCCAGGAGCCCAGCCGGCGTCAGGCCAGCTGAGGTGGAACCAGGGCGCGGTTGCGGTGGAAGGGCCGCCTTCCAGGGCGTTGCGGAAGGGCTGGAAGGAGCGGCCGGTGTGGTTGAAGACGCCGTCGAGCAGGATCCGGAGTCCCCGTGTATGCGCCTCCCGGATGAGATCGTCGAAGTCGGACTCGTCGCCCAGGCGCGGGTCGATCCGGAAGTAGTCCGTGGTGTCGTAACCATGGGTCTCGGAGGCAAAAACAGGCCCGAGGGCAATGCCCGACGCCCCGAGTTCCACCGCGTAGTCCAGCCAGGGAACAAGCTGCTGCAGCCGGTGCTCCCCCGCGGTGCCCGCGGGCAGGGCTGACTTCTCGGCGCCGGTGAAGCCCAGGGGATAGACATGCCACCATACGGCGTGCTGTACCCAGTTCGGTTCCGTCATGTGGGACGTGCCTTTCGCTTGAGGATGGTCAGCTCCCCATTCTGCCAGCGGCAGGTTGCTCCATCCGGCCCGGCAGCCGGCGGTGGGTGTCCGCGGACGGGACTGTACTGTCGGGAATGGGCCCTCAGGAAGAGGCAGCAGGCTGAGACAATGGGTCAATGGAAGTCGCTCTGGGGCTGCTGTTCCTCGTGGCAATCGTGTGCGCCGTCAGCGCACTGGGCAGAAAGATCAACGTTTCCGTACCGCTGCTGCTGGTGCTCGTCGGCGTCCTGTGTTCCTTCCTGCCGTTCGTCCCCAGGTTCGAGCTGGATCCCGAGCTGGTCCTCATCGGGCTCCTGCCTCCGTTGCTCTACGCCGCCGCGCTGCAGACTTCGCTGTTCGATTTCCACTCGAACCGGCGCGCCATCGGCTTGCTCTCCGTCGGGTACGTCATCTTCGGCACTGTCACCATAGGTTTCCTCATCTCGTGGCTGTTTCCCGAAATCCCGCTGGCGGCCGCCATGGCGCTCGGCGCCATCGTTGCGCCGCCGGACGCCGTCGCAGCGACAGCCATCGCGCGGAAGGTGGGCATGCCCCGAAGGATCGTCAGCATTCTGGAAGGTGAATCGCTGGTCAACGATGCCACGGCACTGGTCTGCCTCCGCTCCGCCATCGCCGCCATTTCCGGAACAGTTTCGCCCGCCCGGATCGTCGGCGAGTTCGTCCTTGCTGCCGGCGGCGGCGTGGTGGTGGGCATTGCCGCGGCTTTCGTGCTCTCCGAGTTGCGCAAGCGGACCCACAACGTGGCCATCAATACCTCCATCTCCCTGATAGCACCGTTCGCGGCCTATCTGCCGGCGGAGGCCATCCACGCCTCCGGCGTCTTGGCAGTGGTCGTGACCGGCCTGGTCATGGGCACCCAGGCACCGTCCATGCCGAACGGTGCCGCGCGGCTCAGCCAGCGCAGTAACTGGCACACTGTCCAGTTCCTGCTGGAGAACTCCGTGTTCCTTCTGATCGGGCTGGAGGTCCGCACGGTCATTGAGGGCGTCGGGGACGACTCGATGAGTGCCGCCAGGATCTGGACCCTCTGCGCGGTGGTGCTGCTGGCCGTGCTGCTCCTGCGTCCGGTCTGGGTCTTTCCGGCCACCTACCTGCCCCGGCTTATCCCTGCCGTGCGCAGGAAGGACCCGGCGCCGCCGTGGCAGTTTGCGGTCATAGTTTCCTGGGCAGGCATGCGCGGGGTGGTGACGATTGCCGCGGCGCTTATCCTGCCGGCGGGCCTGGAGCACCGCCATGTGCTGATCCTTGCCGCGCTGGTCGTGGTCGCTGGCACCCTCACGCTCCAGGGATTCACGCTGCCGGCACTGGTCCGGCTGTTGGGTGTCAAGGGGCCCGACCCCCGCATGGATGCCTTGAACCAGGCCTCGCTCATGCAGCTTGCCACGGCGGCGGGGGTGCAGCGCCTGGAAGAGCTGCGCTCGGACAGCGATCCTCCGGAAGTCGTGGCGATGCTGAAGCGGCGGACCCAGGAACGCGGGCTGGCGGCGTGGGAGCGGCTGGGCCGGCCGTCCTCGGAAACACTCACCCCCAGCCAGCGCTACGCCCAGCTGCGGCTGGCCATGCTCGAGGCGGAGCGCGCGAAGGTCCTGGAACTGCGACGCAGCGGCGAGTACGCCCACGAGGTACTGAGTGAGGTCCTCGAACGACTGGATGTCGAGGAGTCCATGCTCGACGCCTCGCTCGAGGAACTGGACATGCCCGGCGCCGGTGGCGGCGGGGGGATCGCCCGTCCCGGCGGAGTCTGCCAGCACCTCGAATCGGCGCCGGACCCTGCCGTTCCCCTCGAGGCCCTCTGCAGTGCGTGCCTCCGTGAAGGAACGACGACGGTGCACCTCAGGATGTGTGTGGCGTGCGGGAACGTGGGGTGTTGCGACTCGTCACCGGGAACCCATGCCTACCGGCACTTCCAGGCCAGCGGCCACCCGGTCATGAGAAGCATCGAACCCAGCGAAGACTGGCGCTGGTGCTACACGGACGAGCTGCTGGGCTGAGCCTCCGACCCGGTTACCCATAGGCCCTGTTCAGAGCTGCCCGGCGTGGTTACTCTGACGGAGAGGAAGCGCTTCGGGAAGAAAGTGACACCATGGACGAACAAGACATCCTCCAGCGCATCGAGTCGCTCGTGGACGAAGAACGGCGCCTTCGGGAACAGGCGGAGACCGCGCAGCCGGGCCAAGAGCGCGCTCCTGGCCGACCAAGGCTTCAACGCATTGAAGAGGAACTGGACCAGTGCTGGGACCTCCTCCGGCAACGCCGGGCCAAGAAGGAGTACGGGAAGAACCCGGACGAAGCGCACCCCCGCCCGGTCAAAGAGGTGGAAAACTACGACAGCTAAGCGCCGCTTTATTCAGGATCGTCTGCGGAGGGGGTTTTAGCATCGCGGCAAGCCGCCGGTAATACGGCCGGGCCACCATGAAGTATCAGGATCGAGATACCAGTCCATCATTGTGGCAAGACAGGTATGCAAGGGGATCACACCGACATGAAGAATCAAGAAGACAATCCGTCCGGAGACTTCCGGACGGACGACGACAGTGTGGAACGTCCCGATCTACGCAGTCCCCACGTCCGCGAGGACGTTGCCATGGCCGGCCACTGCGCCAACGTCCATCTGCCCACGGGCCGGACGTGCACGCTGCCCGCGCGCCACCCGGGTTCCTGCCATTTCGTGGCGCCTGAGGATGCGGCCGTGACCTAGGGAGGCCGCAGGCTCCGGGCGGAGACGGGACGACGGCGGAACATTCCGCCGTCGTCCCTCACACCCCTGGACTAGAACGGGTACGGCGCGATCTCGGGCCGCATGGTCAGCCACTGGGTTTCGGGAAAGGCCTCTATGTTTGCCGCGGCGCCCCCGAATCGTGAACCCGTTCCCGAGGCGCCGACTCCGCCGAAGGGCGCGTTGGCCTCCTCGGACACCGTCTGTTCGATGATGTGCACCTTTCCGGAGCTGGTTCGGTCAGCGATCCGCATGGCTTCCCCGACATCGCCCAGGATGCCGACGGAGAGGCCGTAGTCGTTGGCATTGACCAGTGCTACGGCGAAGGATTTTCCCGTCGTGGTCCTGTTGGGGCCACCCCGACGGTCCATGCTGGGAGAAAGCGCCGAGAGGCAGGTGGAGCATGCAGATTGCGTTGCTGGGAGACGTCATGCTGGGCAGGCTGGTGAATGAGCGGCTGAAAGCAGCCGGTCCGGCCTATCCGTGGGGAGACACGGTTGGCGTCCTGCGGCGGGCCGACCTCCGGATCGCCAACCTCGAGTGTGTCCTCGCGGACGGCGGGACTCCGGAGCCCGGAAAGGTTTTCCACTTCCGCTCGGACCTCAAGAATGTGCAATGTCTTTTGGCCGCGGGGATCGAGGTGGTGTCGCTGGCGAACAACCACGTGCTGGATTTCGGTGCTGCCGCGTTCCGGGAAATGATTCCGGCGCTCGACACGAACGGCATCCTGCATTCCGGAGCCGGGACCGACCGGGAGGCGGCCCGCCGGCCTGCGGTCCGGCGCGTGGCGTCCGCCGCCGTCGGCCTGGTTGCCTTCACCGACAACCAGCCCGGTTGGGAGGCGACGGACACGTCGCCCGGGGTCCACTACGTGCCTGTGGCCAACGGCGGCCGCCGGGTGGAGGACCTGCTGGACCTTGTCCGGAGGACCAAGGCGCGAGTCGGGCTGCTGGTTGTTTCCGCGCACTGGGGCCCCAATTGGGGTTCGGGGGTGCCCCAAGTTCATCGGAACCTGGCGCGAGCGCTGGTAGCGGCGGGAGCCGACGTCGTGTTCGGGCATTCGCCCCACATCTTCCGCGGCGTCGAGCTCTACCGGAGCCGGCCGATCATCTACAGCGCCGGGGACTTCGTGGATGACTACGCGGTGGACCCGGTGGAACGCAACGATCAGTCCTTCATCTTCGTGGTGGAAACCCGCGGAAGCGCACCCAGCACGCTGCGGCTCCATCCGACCGTCATCACCGATTTCCAGGCCCGCTTGGCGCGGGGAGGCGCATCCGAAATTGCCGGCCGGATGCGACGGTTGAGCAGGCAGCTCGGGACTCCGAGCACCTGGAGCGAGGAGGGCGGCTTCCTGGAGATCCGGATCGACGATGAACGGGAGCAATATTCTCGGGATAGGCAGGACGCATCCTGACCGGAGATCCGCGAACACGGGATGCAGGACGGATGCCTTCCGCCGTTGTGCACTTCGTTTATATCCGCAGGGCCACAAAGCGCGCCGGGCTAGGCTTCCCAAGACCCCAAGGTGAAGGCTTAAGATTGGGCGGGGGGCACTCGATAGCGAAATCGCTTAATGGGAGGCCACGATGTTCAGCCAAGACCGCCGTCAGGCGTCAAAATTACCGCTTGCGTCGATGGCAGCGGGTGCCCGCCGGTACCGGCCCAAGAGCGCCACCCATCGTCCGGTGGACGGATCATTGGCCCGCGGGCTGCTGGGCGGTCTTGCTTCACTGGTGCTGGCCGCAGGCGGCGGGATCCTAGCCGCTCCCCCGGCCGGCGCCGAGGCGGAACACAGCTACATTGTGGTGCTCAAGGACACCGTCGCGGACGCAGGCGCCACCGCGGCAGCCCATCAGAGCAGCTTCGGGTTCACAACGTCCAAGATTTACCGGCACGCAGTAAGTGGCTACGCCGCCACGATGTCCGCGGCCGACGCAAACCGCCTCGCGGCTGATCCGGGGGTCGATTTTGTCACCGCGAGCCGGACATTTGCCCAACCGCGGGACCCAGAGCCGCCGAGCACCCAGAACTCTCCGTTCTGGGGGAAGCGCATTGGCAACAAGGGGCCGGCTGACGTCGACGTCAATGTGGCGGTCATCGACAGCGGAATCGATGGCACCCACCCCGACCTCAAGGTGCAGGGCGGCGTTGACTGCACGTCCGGTTCGCCCGTCACGGAGACCCCCGTCGATGTTCATGGCCACGGGACTTCCGTGGCCGGGGTGATCGGCGCCCGGAATAACGGCTTAGGGGTCATCGGCACTGCGCCGGGCACCCCGCTTTGGTCCGTCCGCGTCGTCGACGACAGCGGTGGCATCTCCGAGGAGAGCCTGATTTGCGCCATCGACTGGGTGACGTCGACGCGCAAGGACGAGGACCGGAGCAACGACATCGAGGTGGCCAACATCAGCATCGGGGGCCCTGGCAAGGACACCTCAAACTGCGGAAAGGGTACTGACCCGATGCACTACGCCATCTGCCGTTCGGTCAAGGCGGGCGTCGTCTATGCGGTCGCCGCCGGAAATGACGGCTCCGATTTTGCTGGCACGGTTCCGGCCACCTATGACCAGGTCCTGACCGCTGCCGCGATGGGGGACTTCGACGGGCAGCCGGGAGGCATGGCTGCACCCTGGTGCGGGGCTCAAGACTGGGGTGCCTTCGAGCAAAGGGACGACGGGCCCGCATTCTTCTCGAACTTCGCCACCGAATCAGAAGACAAGGACCACACCGTTGCCGCGCCAGGGGTATGCATGCTCTCCACGGCCCCGGGAGGCTACTCCATAAACCACGGAACCAGCTTTGCCAGCCCCGCAGTGGCAGGTTCGGTGGCCCTTTGCATCAGCCGAGGCGAATGCAAGGGCTCGGGCCGGGCTGTGATGGAAAAGTTCCTGGATGTCACGGCGGCCTACAACAAGAACAACCGCGACTACGGTTTCACCGGCGATCCGTTCCGCCCGATCAAATCCGAATACTACGGATACCTGACCCAAGTCGATAAGTTCTGACCGCCGCTCAAGGCCCGGCCTAAGCGGGGCCGTTCCAAAGGCGGCGCCACCATGGGAGCCTGGCCCCAGGCTCCAGGGCGGAGACGGCCTCCGGTGCCGCACGGCGTGCACGCCAGCGCTGCAGTTCGGCGTCGACGTCGCGGGTCTTCGTGACCACTGGGGGCCCGCCCTGGAGTTGCCGGCGCGCATCGATCACCCTGGCATTGAAGTCCTCCACGATCTCGCGGACCTGCTGTTCGGTGTACTGGGCAGCGAGGCGGGCATCCAGCCCGGCATCCTCGGTGCGGAGCAGTATGGCCTTCGGACCGAGGCCGCTTAGGTTCTCGCGCTGGATCAGGCCCTTGATCCACCAGTCGGGGTCGTAGCCCTCCCCCAGCCCCGGAATCGGCTTGCCGGCGTATTGCAGGTTGTCGAACTTGCCCTGGGCCATTGCATCCCGGATGAGATACTCGGCCCTGGCGGCATCGTCGATCTTCTTGCGTTTCTGCCGGACTTCTTCCTCGGCGGCAGTGAGCTCCGCGTCGTCCTGAGCCGTCCCGCCGGCGGCCCGAACGGCCCGGAGTTCAGCGGCACGTTCGATCCGGCGCTTGGACCCGCCCGACGACCCTCCGACCATTCTGAATCACCACCTTAACCGGCCCGGAATCGTTGATCTCAGTTCCAGTATTGCCGGTGCGGGCCGGGTCTATCAACGGCAGGTGGCGCGTTTCCCCCGCTGCCAGGACGTCGGACAGCGCTCTCCTCCGGGACAGTAACGCAGCGATAACGGGAATGCCCTTTACTTCCAGATAGGGATTTCAGTGACATCGGGCGGCACATTTTCGCCCGGACCGACCAGCTGCGGGGGCCGTCCATGCCTGCATCACAGACTCATATTTCTGGTGCCACGCCGATGGGGGCCGGGTTGACGGCGGGCGGCGCGACCTTCCGGGTCTGGGCCCCCGGGGCAGCGCATGTCTATGTGGCGTTGGGCGGGGCGGACGGATATACGCCGCGGCCACAGGACGAGCTGGTAAAGGATATGAGCAGCGGGCACTGGACTGGTTTCTTTCCCGGTGTAGCGGACGGCGAGAAGTACCGACTCGTCGTCCAGGGGCCTGGCGGCGGCGGGTTCAAGAGGGACCCTCGGGCGCGGGAGCTCGAACTTCACGGCTACCCTGACTGTGATTGCGTCGTGCGGCCGGTCGACAGTTACCCCTGGCACGACAGCGCTTTTAAACCGCCTGCGCCCACCGAGCTGATTGTCTACCAGTTCCATGTCGGGGTGTTCTCCGCCCGGGACGAAACAGGCCGCGACATTCGACAATATCGCGTGGCCAAGTTCCTCGACGCCCTGGAGCGCGTGGAGTACCTGGCTGATTTGGGCGTTACGGCCCTGCAGCCGCTGCCGCTGGTTGAGTTTCAGGGCGAATGGAGCCTGGGCTACAACGGCACCGATATCTTCTCGCCGGAGATGGACTACTGCGTCGCCCCTGCGGATCTGGATCCCTATCTGCGCCGGATTAACGCGCTTCTGGCCAAGAAAGGCGCCCCGCCGCTGATCCGGGAAGATATCGGCGGCCAGGTGGAACAGCTGAAAGCCTTCATCGACGTGTGCCACCTGTACGGGCTAGCCGTCATCCCGGACGTGGTGTACAACCACGCGGGTGGCGGGTTCGACCCCCAGGGCATTGATCACTTTGATTTTCCCCACTTGCCCAATGACCACAACAACCTCTACTTTTCCGGCGACGGCTACGTCGGGGGAAGGGTCTTTGCCTTCGACCGCCCCGACGTCAGGCAGTTCCTTATCGAAAATGCCGCCATGTTTCTTCAGGAGTACCACGCCGACGGTCTGCGTTTCGACGAGGTCAGCGTGATGGAAGACCGCGGGGGCCTGCCCCTGTGCCAGGACATGACGCAGACCCTTCACTTCATCAAACCCTCTGCCGTGCTCATCGCTGAGTACTGGGGCACTCTCCGGGAGCGGGCACTCTGGCCTCCGCCCCGTGGCATGGGCTTCGATTTGGGATACGCCGACCGGCTTAAGTTTGCTGTGCGCGGAGTGCTGGCGGAGGCAAGCGGGGGTGCGAACGCTCAGGTAAACCTCCTGCCGCTTCAGCAGGCGCTGACACACCGGCCCCAGGATGTGGCCGCATCACGGATGTACAACTGCATCGAAAACCATGACCTGGTACTCGACGCGGACGGAGACCACCGCTACCCGCGCATTCCCGCGCTGGCAGATGGGAACGATCCACGGTCATGGTACGCACGTAGTCGCTCGCGGGTAGCCACAGCTTTGCTGCTCACGGCTCCGGGAGTCCCGGTAATCTTCATGGGCCAGGAGTTCCTCGAGAAAAAGCTTTGGTCCGACGACCCCCATCGGGCGGACCGTTTCATCGATTGGGTGGGTCTGGGGGCTCCCGACAAGACCATGGCCGATTTCCACCGCTTCACGCGTGACCTGATCTGGTTGCGGCGAACCCGGCCGGCATTGCGCGCCGGTTCCGTGAACTCCTACCACCTCGACATCTCCAACCGAGTGCTGGCCTTCCATCGCTGGATTCCGGGCGAGGGCCGCGATCTAGTCCTCGTGATAAGCCTCGCCGAAACAACGCTTAACGGCTACGATCTCGGGTTCCCGTCTCCGGGGCTCTGGGCCGAAGTGTTCAACAGCGACTTCTACGATTACTTCCCCAACCGCTGGGTCCAAGGGAACAACGGAACAGCCGTGGCTCAGGGTCCGGCCATGCACGGACTGGCTTTTTCCGCGAGCATCACGATCCCCGCCAACACGGTCCTCGTCTTCGCTCGGGACAGGGCTGCATGACTTCCAGCCCCCGCCGCCCAAGGTATGCCATCGTGTTGGGTTCCCTCACTCAGTGGCGGTGCCGGCGCTGGTACGGACAACGGCCACGCCACCGGCGCTAAGCTGCAACTCACCGCTCACGTCCCGCCCGCTCAGCACGTCAAAACCCCAGGTCGGCAGCTGCACGTCGCACCCGGTGTGATTGATGAAAAACGTCCAGGATGTGGTGCCAGCGCTGCGGCGGACGACCTCAACTCCGGGGGACAGTTGCGGCAAGAACACCCCGATTTTGGCGTCACTGCACAGTGTCGTGAGGAGTTCATCCATGCCATCGGGCGAGAGGCTGGTGCTGATGTAGTAGCCCTGCCCTGCGCCGTGGGAGTTCCGGGTCACGGCCGGGCAACCTTCCAGCGGACCTCCGGCGACCTTGGCCAGCACTTCCGCGGTCACCGATTCCCCTAGTTCGCTCCACAGCGAGCCGGTTCCGAAGCGGCTCAGGTCCACGGTCTCGCCCGCGCGCAGCGGGAAGAACTCTTCAATGTGCACGCCCAGCATGCCGCTGAAAGCCCCGGGGTAGCTTCCCAGCCGGATGTGGTCGTTTTCATCGGTGATGCCGGAGAAGTAGGTGACAACCAGAGTGCCGCCGCCTTCGACGTACTGGTGCAGGTTCCGGACGCCGTCGTCAGCGAGAAGGTACTGCATGGGCGCCACGACCAGCTTGTAACTTGAAAGGTCATCGGTGCTTTGACGGAAATCGGTGGTGATTCCGCGGCGGTAGAAAGCGTCATGCCAGCGCCGGGTTTCCTGAAGATTGGAGGCGTCGATGCTGGGGTGGGAGTCTAGCTCCGCGGCCCAGCGGGCGTCGGTGTCATGGAGGATGGCCACCTCGACGGGGCCGCCGGGGCCGGTCACCACGGATCCGGTGATCTCGCTGAGTTTTTGCAGCGTCTGTCCAAGCTCGCAGACTTCGCGCCAGACTTTCGTGTTCGTTCCACCATGCGGGAGCATTCCTGAGTGGAACTTTTCGGCACCGGCCTTCGAGGCGCGCCACTGGAAGAACAGCGTGCCGTCGGCTCCCCGGGCGATGTGTTGCAGGGAGTTGCGGAGCATCTCTCCGGGCGCCTTGGCGACGTTCCGGGGTTGCCAGTTAACGGCGGACGTGGAGTGCTCCATGAGCAGCCAGGGCTGGCCTTGGGCCCAGCCCCTGGTGAGGTCAGCGGTCATGGCGAGCTCCTGGAAATTCCGGGGATCCGCCGCGGCGAGGTAATGGTCGTTGGAGACGATGTCCATCTGCTCCGACCAACGCCAGTAGTCAACGGGTTGGTGCAGGCCCATACTGAAGCCCATGAAGTTGGTGGTCACGGGGAGCCGGGAGCGTTCCCGCAGGATCGCCGCCTCTGCTTTATAGCACTCGAGCAGTTCATCCGAGGAGTAGCGGGCAAAGTCCAGCTGCTGGGTCGGGTTGACCCAGGTACCGGACGTTCGGGGCGGGATGACCTCGTCCCAGTTGGAATAATGCTGGGACCAGAACGCGGTGCCCCACGCCTCATTCAATGCCGCCAGGCTGCCGTAGCGGTTCCGGAGCCATGCACGGAATCCCCGGGCAGCGCCGTCGGAATAGTCGGGCTGGTTGTGGCAGCCGTACTCATTGTGCACGTGCCACATGACCACCGCCGGGTGCGAGGAGTACCGCTCCGCGATCTTTTCAGTCAAGGCGGCCGCGGCGCGCCGGTAGTCGGGACTGGAGGCCGCGAAGGCCTGCCGTGAGCCGTAACTGATCCGCACGCCGTCGGCCGTCACCGGCAGGGACTGCGGGTACTTGTGGCTGAACCACGGCGGAGGAGAAGCTGTGGCATTGGCCAAATCGACCTTGATGCCGTTGGCGTGGAGCAGGTCGAGTACCCGGTCGAGCCAGCCGAATTCATAGACGCCTTCGCCCGGCTCGAGCAGCGCCCAGCTGAAAATGCCGACGCTGACCAGGTTGACGCCGGCTTCCCGCATCAGCCGAGCGTCCTCGGCCCACACTTCCTCCGGCCACTGTTCCGGGTTGTAGTCGGCGCCGAACGCGAGAGCGCGCTTGCCGTCGGCGCCGAGGCGCTCAGTGAGGCGGTTCATTTCCGGATTCGTCTGGTTCATGAGGTCCCTCTGTCACGATGTAGTGCCAGGTGCGGTGGGAGTCTGCGCGCCACCGGGCGGCGGACACCAGTTGGCCGTTTCTTCTTCCCGGATTCTTTTCGGGGAATGGCTAGGCAGGCCTCGTCGCTGGCGCACGGGCCGTGGATCCTCTGACGATCAGCCGGGTGGGGAGCCACCGATATCCCACCTGCGGCATCCCAGGCCGCCTGCTCGAGGCTGAAGCGCCCGGCCGTGGGGCCGTAAAGGCAGTCGCGACACGACCAGTCCCGGCTGGCTTCGGGTGAAACCTCACTGATCGGTCACGGTTTCCGCCGGCCGCTGATCGCGCTGGAACAGGGCGTAGAGCCACCACAGGGAGGGAATTACCAGGATTCCGGCCACCACAATGGCGATGAGGTTCGCGCTCAGCACAGCTTCGGTTGCCGCCACCTCGTCCACGGTCGCGCCGGGCAAAATCTCGGGGTACTGGCCGATACCCCAGCCCCAGAGAAGGGCGGTAACGGCCAGCGCGGCGGAGAGCCGCACCGCCAGGAAGGACTGGCGCCACATCAGCACCAGCGAGGCGGCTCCTGCAGCAGCAGACACGATGGTGAAAGGAAGGGCCTGTCCGGCGGTCAGCTCCCGAAACAACTGGGGCGCGTCCATGCTCAGGACAATCAGTTCGGCCACGGCCAGGACTCCCATGACACATCCGGCAGCCAGTGCCCTGGACCGAAAGGCGGCCACGAGCGTGGGGTTCCCGACCCGCCTTGCGTCCTGGGTCAGGTACACGGCAGCCAGATAGGCCGTTGTGCCGATGGCAAACAGGCCGCTGGCCATGGATGTGGGGTTCACCCAGCTCCAGATCGGGTGTCCCCCGGCGATGCCCGGCGGGACCCGGTCCGAAGCCAGGGCCCCGGCGACCGTGCCGAGGAAGAACGGCGTCAGCACGGAGGATGCCGCAAAGGTGGCGCCGAAGAGGCGTTGTTGCCACAGCTCGGTGCTGACTTTGCGAAAGGCGAAAGCAGAGCCGCGGGCGATGTTGCCGAGGGCGGCGAGGGTCAGGGGAATGTAGAGGCTTGAGGAGATGGCGGCAAAGACTGACGGCATGCCCGTCCAGGCCAGGACGATGACAAAGATCAGCCATACATGGTTGGCCTCCCAGATGGGGCCGATGGAGTGCTCGATGAGGTTCCGCTGCGGCCGGCCGGTCTCTGCCCTGCCGGCGATCAGATCCCAGAAACCTCCGCCGAAATCTGCCCCGCCGAACAAGGCATAGGCGGTGAGGCAGATCCACATGGCTGCCAGAAGGATTTCGGCGAGCGGCATCGGGGTTCTCCTAGGTAATCCGGTAGCCGCTAACGTCGGATTCCTGCGGAGCCACCGGGACCGGTATGTCCCGCGCCAGACGGCGCAGCACGTAGATGGTGGCCACAGTCAGGAGGGCGTAGACGACGGCCACGAGCAAGAAACCGTACAACAGTCCCGGTGCCGGATTGACGGCCTCGGAGGTGCGCATCACCCCGTAGACAATCCACGGCTGGCGCCCCACCTCGGTCACGACCCATCCGGCCTCCAGCGCCAGCACGGCCAATATCCCCGAGCCGCTTGCTGCCCTGAGGAACCATGGCGAGCGCGGGAGGGCCTTGTGCCGTTTCCAGGCGATGGCCAGCCAGACGGACAGAGCGAGCAGCCCGAATCCGGCGCCGACCATTGCCTGGAAGGCCAGATGCACCAGGTTGACGGGCGGTCGTTGGTCCTCGGGGACCTCGTTCAGTCCCATGATCGCGGCATTCGGATCGAAGTGTGCCAGCAGGGACAGGCCGTAGGGAATTTCCACGGCGTACTGCATCTCACCGTCGATCACGATGCCGCCGACGTGCAGGGGCGCACCGCGCTGGGTCTCGAAGATGCCTTCCATGGCGGCGAGTTTGACCGGCTGGTTGTCGGCCACGAAGTGCGCGGCCCAGTCTCCTACGCCGATCTGCACCGGGGTGATGGCGGCTGCCACCGCAAAGGGAATCAGGAAACCAAGCGTGTGATATCGGTCCCTGCGCCCCCGCAACAGGGCGATGGCATAAACACTGGCCATTCCGAACCCGGCAACCATGAAGGCTGCGAGGATCATGTGCACGGTCTGGGTCGGGGTGGCGGGATTGAACATGGCCGCGACAGGGTCTACCGAGAGGATGCGGCCGTTCGCCACATCGAACCCCGTGGGTTGCTGCATCCACGCATTCGCGGTGACCACGAAGAAAGCGCTGGCGACGCCGGCAACAAGTACCGGAATGGCGGTCAGCAGGTGCAGCCTGGGCGAAAGCCGGTCCCAGGCGTAGAGGTAGATGCCGAGAAAGATGGCCTCGATGAAGAAGGCGATCCCTTCGAGGGTGAAGGGAAGCCCTATCACTTCCCCGTAGACACCCATCATCCCCGGCCAGAGCAGCCCCATCTCGAAGGACAGGATGGTCCCGGAGACCGCGCCGACGGCGAACAGAACACCCATGGCCTTCGCCCACCGCCTGGCCAGCAACCCGTAGTTCGGATCCCCGGTGCGGTGGCCGCGCCACTCCGCAAGGGCAGTAATGGCCGGCATCCCCACACCGAAACACGCAATGACGATATGCCATCCGAGGGACAGCGCCATCTGCAGCCGGGCGGCCATGAGGTCAACGGGCTGAACGTCCAGAGCCGTTTCCAGCAGCATCTGCACCGCCTTCGCTTCGCTTCGGAAGAAGTCCATGAGTCGCGAAATGCACCTGATTATCACCGTACGCCCGTTGCTCACCACGGGCCAGAGCGGAAGCTACGGGTGGCGCCTCGATGCGGTTCCGGCGCCGCCGTCGTCCCCGGAAACAGGCCGCGGGAGGAGATCGATGATCGGCAGGTGGCCGTCGGTGCGGATGGCGTCTCCCCCGCCGTTGCGGTGATGGTAGCCGGAGAAGAAATGCCGGATCACATGCACGGATTCCACGGCGTGCGCTTTTCGCAGCGTCTCGATGATGAAGTCGCGTTCCTCATCAGTGCCGTCGGCGATCTTGTGCGTGATCTGGAACGTGAAGAGCGAGAGCCCCACCCGTTTGTCATAGGTGCCGGCACCCACCCAGTCCACGTCGAAGCCGCCGGGAAGCTTCCAGCCCTCCGGGCATTTCCAGAACCGTACGTGGTGGCGTTTGCGGGGGTTCCCATCGATTTCCCGCTGAAAGGCCATGTCCTGCTTTTTCCCGAAGACGTACAGCGAACTGACCGGAGCCTTCGGATAGCTGCGGCCCATCATCGTGGAGGTCAGGGTCCGCCAGGCGGTGGCCGGAGTGATGGGATCGGCCTCGGTCCAGCCTGCCGTCATCATCGCCGCCCGCAGCTCTCGCTCGGGACCGATGACCGCCAAGTTCACCGGATCGCCCAGCACGCCGTCGCCGGGGCGGGCACGTCCGATGAAGTAATCAGGAATGTAGAGGCTGCTGAGGATCTTGTGGATGCGGGGCAGGAGCGCATACGCGGCGATCAGCCACACCGGCAGGAACACCCATAGCTGCTCCGGCCCCCGGGCCAGGCGGGCGAGCAGAAAGTAGTAGACCGCCCAGCCGACGGCAACGGTGACCAGCACGTACAGCAAGCGCTGCAGAACGGCGACGACGGTAGCCCAGCGACTGCTCCAACGCGCCTTGGCGCTGGGCGGCCGGGCGTGATCCGGCTCCCGGGGAGCCTGACCGGCCGGAGGACCCGCGGCTCCGGCAGGTTCGGGCGAGAGCGCCCCGCCGGAGGCTGCCGCATTGTTCATTGCATTTCCTCCCTGCGTTTCCCGAGCACCGCCCGGCGGTTCCGGGACCTACTCCAAGGTTAGTGGTTTTGGATCGAACCCTTGTCTTGCTGGGCGTCCGCTGGGGGGAACATACTGATTTTGATCCGTTTCCGGCACCGGGAGGTTCCCTGCCATCATCAGCTCGGGGAATATCTTCCCCCTTTTCTTACGGCCTTTCCCGGCGCACCCCTGGTTCCCGCACCCAGCGATCGGAACAGCGCACCCTTGCGGCAATTGCCGGCCGTGTGCCTCCTCAGTGAAGGAAACGAACCATGGGCAAAGTCCTTAAATCCGCAATTTCCGGTCTCATCACCTGTCTGTTAGCGGCCACCGGCACCTCCTCCGCGGCTGCGGCCACCGCCGGTGCCCCTTCCTGGCCCGACGCCTCAACGCTGATCGTCGGCGGAGAGAGGGCGGACCGCACAAGCTGGGCTGTGCAGCTGCACTTTGTGGCCAGGGGGGAACGGCACGGATGCACCGGCGTGGCCATATCCGAATCCTGGGTGCTCACCGCCGGACATTGCGTGTCGGGGATTTCCGCGATGTCCGTCTACTACAGCAACAGCACACTAGACCGGGGCAAGCCTACGACTGCCGACCAGGTCGCGGGATCCCCGGCCGGAGACGTAGGGCTGGTTCACCTCTCCTCACCCCACAAACTCAGGTCCTACCCAGACCTGAGCGCCGGTTACCACCCCGGTGCCGCGGACTCCGGAACCATCATGGGCTACGGCCTCAGAGCCGACCAACGGCCCGCGAAGCGCTTATACGAGGCAGACGTTTCCGTTACTCACGCGTCCACCGATGCCTACGGCGGCCCGGCAATCCACGTCCGCGGCATCAACGGCGCCTCAAACCACGGAGATTCCGGCGGCCCGCTGATTGTTGACGGTGAGATAGTCGGCGTCTGTTCCACCGGCGACGAGGCCGATCCCGGCTCCAACATCCATGCCGGTTCCAACTACGCAAACCTCACCAGCAGCCGCGGTTGGATCCAGTCCATCACCGGCATATAAGGACTGGTCCAGGCCAACGCGGAAGGCACATCCGCCACGCATGCGACGACGGGGATGGGCGTCGTCATTGCAATCGCTGGGCTGCCGATCCTCATCCCGCCCTTGTTGGATCGGGCAAGCAGCACTCCACTGAACTGGCTGACACCGGGATTGCCCGTCCGAGCGCCGCCGGACGGGCAATTCCCTGCCGGGTCAGCGGGTAACGGATTCCGCGAGGATGGCGTCGATCTGACCGATCGCCTGTTTCATGCCTTCCTCCATGCCCATGGCGAGCATCTGTTCCAGCTGCTCCTCGGCTTCGAACGTCGACAGGACGGTCATCCGGGTGCGGTCACCGACCGCCTCGAGCGTCACGATGCCGTGGGTCGCGCCCAAGTCGCCTGTCGGATCCCCGTTCTCGTCGGCAAAGCCGTCGTCGAACTCCAGCCGGTGTGGTGCCTGGATGTCCGTGATCCGCCACCAGCCGCGGCTCTTCTCTCCCTCGGGACCCGTCATGTAGTAGCTGACCGTGCCGCCGGGCGTGAACTCGTGCTTCTCGAAGGTCGCAGGCCAGGTGGGCGGCCCCCACCAACGCTCGAGCTGGCGCGGGTCCTCCCAGAGTTGCCACACCCGCTCCACGCTGGCGTCGAACTCGGCGACGAAGGTGAGGCTCAGTGCCTCGGGATTCTTGACCGAACTGATAACCGTCATGGTGAAACCCTTCCTATCCTGCAGCGAGAATGTCCGCGATCCGATCGGCGCGCTGCCGCCAGATCGTCTCGTATTCATCAAGCAGCCGCTGGGCTTTTCGCAAGCCTTCGCGGTGGACCCGCACGATCTGCTCTCTTCCGCGCTTCTCCTTCGTGACAAGGGATGCGCGCTCCAGCACCGCCACGTGCTTTTGCACGGCGGCGAAACTCATCGCGTACAGCGCCGCGAGCCCGGACACCGAATACTCGCCGGCCGTGACCCGAGCGACGATGTCGCGCCGGGTCGCGTCGGCGAACGCCTGGAACAGGCGGTCGAGTTCGGGGTCACTCAGCTGATCTACAACCATTTGGTTGTAGAATAGGGCCGCCCTGGGGCCGTGTCAATGGGTTCAGGGCGGACAGACGCCGCCAATTCTGCGAGCGCTCCGGACGGAAGTCACAACGGAAGTCACATAGGATGCGAGCGGGACCATGACCGCGCCTGATAAAGGCAGGTCACCACGAGTTTCGGTGTCCGGGAGGGCAGATGGCAAAGTCGAAGATCGCGGCGCGAGGGGTGCGCCGAGGAACCGGGAGCGGACGCTTGAAGCCGCTGCCTGTGTCAAAGACCAGGCTGCGCTGGCGGCTGGCCCTCCGGCTGCTCCTTGCTGTTCCGGTCGGGCTGGTCCTCGGAGGATTTATCCTGGGTGCTTTCGGATTGGAGGACGACGCCGGCGCGGCGTGGGCCGGGTTCTGCGGGCTCGTCCTGTCCTTCGCCGTGTTCCTGTTTACTATCCGGCGCCTGGGTGTGAGCCGACGGGCCGCGTTTGCCGGCGCCGGAGGTGACCCGGAGGCGGCCGGTGTGCTGTTGTTCGGGGTGATGAAGCCGCGCTCCCGGTCCCGGGACTCCGGATCAGGCGGTTACTACGGCGACGGCGGGAGCCCGGGTGACTGCGGCGGAGGCGACGGTGGCGATGGCGGTGGTGGCGGCGGCGGCGACTGATGCGCTGGCTGACACCCGTGCTCACCAGCGCCCAGGAGGACGACGGCGGAACTTCCCGCCGTCGTCCTCCTGGGCAGACTGACTAGCCCGGAGCGCCCTTCCCGCTATGCGCCGACGGGTGTTACCTTCAGCAGCAGTGCGTGCTCCGGATTGAGGATGGGCATGGGCAGGCCCACCTCCGCCAGGAAGCGGCCCGAGGCTGCAGCCCCGGCTCCAAGCCACGCCGGGGGCTGGGTCTGCGTGAAGGTGTGGACATAGTCGGCGTCTCCCGGCTCGGGGAAGATGGCCTCCACCGTGTAGTTGGCCTCCGCGGCCAGCCCTGGTATGGCGATCCGTCCTGGCTGCTCCGAGGGCGAGGTCCGGGTGCTGACCAGGGCGAACAGAGCCGCGGTCGAGCCCGGCACCGCCGGGCCGCCGGCCACCACGCCGTGCAGCATCAAGGAGCCGTCGGGAACATCCGCGCGAACCATCCGGCCCGAGTGGATCAGGCCGCGGTGCTCCTTGTAGAGCCCGATGAAGCGCTTGAGTTCCTCGCGTTCCGCGCCCTGGACCTGCCGCACATCCCATTCCATCCCGAAATGCCCGAACAGGGCAGTGATGGCGCGGAAGGAGAGGTCGTGCGTCCGGGCAGTGGTGTGGCTGGTGGTTGGCCCGATGTGTCCGCCCACGAGCTCGGGCGGGACCACCAGCCCGGTCCAGCGCTGGATGGTCTGCCGCTCCAGGGCATCATTGCAGTCCGAACCCCAGATGCGGTCGGTGCGCTCGAGAATCCCGAGGTCCACCCGCGCGCCGCCCGAGGAGCAGCTTTCAATCTCGACGCCCGGGTGGGCCGCGCGGAGCTCGTCGAAGAGCCGGTAGGCGGCGAGGGTCTGTTCGTGGACGGAGGCGCGCCCGCCATGGCCGTGCTCCAGCAGGTCCCGGTTCTGGTCCCACTTGAGGTAGCTGATGTTGTTTTCACGCAGTAGCGCGTCGACCCGGTCGTAGATGTACTGCCAGGCATCGGGGTTGGAAAGGTCGATGACGTGCTGGTGGCGCCATTCCAGAGGTAAGCGGCCGCCGTTCTTGTAGCTCTGGGCGGAAGGCCCGACGATCCACTCCGGGTGGGCGCGAACGACGTCGGAGTCCAGGTTGACCATCTCCGGCTCCACCCACAGGCCGAACTCCATGCCGCGGGACGTGACCGCCTCGATCAGGGGCGTCAGGCCCTCCGGCCACAGGTTCTCATCCACGTACCAGTCGCCGAGGCCTGCGTGATCGTCGCGGCGTCCGCGGAACCAACCGTCGTCGAGCACAAAACGTTCGACGCCCAGCTCGGCAGCGGAATCCGCGAGTTCAACCAGGGTGGTGAGGTTGTGGTCAAAGTACACCGCCTCCCAGGTGTTCAGCACCACGGGGCGTGGTTTGCCCATCCCTGCCTGGGCGGCCGGCGACGGCAGGACGTGGTGCGGCCTGTTCCGGAACCAGGCGTAGAACGCCTCGCTGATGCCGTCCAGGCCGCGGTCGGAATAGGCGGCGAACAGTGCGGGCGTGGTGTAGCTGCCGCCCGGCCGGAGGATGACCTCGGCCGGCCCCAGCAGTTCGGACCCGCCGATCATGGTCCGGCCGTCCGCGACGCTGTCCGCGAACTGTTCGTGGTTGCCGCTCCACGCCAGGTGCGTCGCCCAGACCTTCCCGTGGCGGTTGCCGAAGCCGGCGGTGCCGGCGGCGAAGAGCAGCGAGGAATCGTGTCCGGTGCGGCCGTGCCTGCCGGTCCGCACCCAGGTCCCCTGCTGGATCGGATGGCGCTGCGGCTGGCGTTCCCGGCACCAGCGGCCGGTCAGGTCCAGGAGCTCGACGGCGTCCGGGGCCACCGGGAGCACCGTGGCCAGTTCGTCCAGCTGGAACGGCGAGCTTCCGGTGTTGGTGACGGTGTGGCGCAGTTCCAGCAGCCCGCCGTCATGCAGTTTCAGGGAGGACGAGACCGTGAGGCCGGCGTCGGCGTCCGCCTGGATGATGACGGCGCTGGTCCCCTCCGCCGTTACGTCCGCCACGCGGAGGCAGACGGAAAAGTCGTAGCCCGGAACGCCGTCGACAATCCGGTGTCCGCGCAGGGCCGGACGACCGCGCCAGCTGGAGGAAGCCTGCGGAAGGAGCCCGGCGGGCACTGTGGCGTCGATGGCGGAGTGCGGGACCGGTCCACCCAGGACGGCCAGATCCGGAAGTGATACGCCCAGATCGGCACCCCAATGGATGACTTCGGCCTCCCCGTTCTCGAAGCTGATCACCAGGCTGGTGCCGGCGGAACGGAGGTGGAGGGGGTTCATAAAGTGCTGTCCTTTGCGGGTGTGGGAGGAAGTAGAGAGGCTGCGCGCCGCGGGGATCACAACGCCCGCGGCGCGCAGCCGGTAAAGCCGGCGGCCTACTTGAAGAGGGCGTTGACCTGTTCGTTGGCCTGGGTCAGGGAGCTGGCGGGCGCCTTGCCGGACACTACTGCGTCCATGGCGGGCTCCATGATGCCCTTGACCTTGGCTGTGTTGTCCGTGATCGGGTACAGGAACGTGGTCTTGTTTTTGACGTGCTCGGTGAACGCCGTGACGTCCACACCCTTGGCCTTGAAGGCTTCGGCGGCCTTGTCGGAGGAGGTCTTCAGCGCCGGGAAGACGACTGCCTTGGAGGCCACGACGTCCTGGCAGTCAGCGGAGGCGAGGTACTCTACCCACTTGATGGAGGCGTCCTTCTTTTTGGTCCCTGCCCAGACCGAGTCGGCCAGGCCGTTGAACATCGACGCGCGCTTGCCTTCCGGGCCCGCCGGTGTCGGGGCGATGCCCACCTCGATGCCCTGGTAACCGGTGTACTGGCCGGTCATCCACGAACCGTGGGCGTTGATGGCAGATTTGCCGGCTGCGAAGGTGTCGGCCATGGCCGCGCCGACCGTAGTCTCCAGCTTGGGCATGTAGCCCTTCTCAACCAGCCCTGCGAACCAGTCCATGCTTTCCTGGAACTTGGGGTCGTCGTAGTTGTAATGGGTGCCCCACGGGTTCTTGTCCGTGTGGGACCAGCCGGTGGTATTGGTGAGGTAGCTCCACTCCGTCTGGCCGGAGGAGTCGCCGCCGCCGTTAAGGCCAAGGCCGTAGACGGCGACGTTGTTCTTGTCGAAGCCGGCCTCGTCGCCGCGCTTGCCGTTCTTGTCAACGGTCAGCTGGGCGATGACCTTTTCGTAGGTACCGCCGTCTTCGGGGTTCCAGGTGAGGTCCTTCATCTGGTCCTCGGTGACGCCGGCGCTCGCGAGCATGGCCTTGTTGTAGAACAGTCCGATCGTGTCCCAGTCCTTCGGCAGGCCGTAGCGCTTGCCGTCCTGGCCGACCCAGAGGTCCGCGAGGCCCTCGTTGTAGGCGGTGAGGTCCACGTTGTTTTTTTCGACGGCGTCGTCGATGGGGAGCAGCTGCTTGTTTTCGGCGAGCTCGCCGTAGCGTCCGAGGTGGTTGGTGAAGACGTCCGGGGCAGTGCCGCCGACAAAGCCGTTGGTCAGCGTGCTCCAGTAGTCGTCCCATCCGCGCTGGGTGATCTTGACGGAGATGTCCGGGTTGGCCTTCTTGAAGTCGTCTGCGCACTGCTGGTAGGCGGGCAGCTGGTTGGCGTCCCACAGCCAGTAGCTGATCTCGCCCTTGGCTGACTCTGCCGAGGAGGATGAGCCGCCGCCACAGGCGGACAGGGACAGTGCCACAGCTGCGGCGACGGCGACGGCGCCGAGGGTTTTCTTCATGGTTCTACTTTCCGTTCGGGGGATGCGATGGGGTTGGGGGGTGGTTACTTGATGCCGGAGAAGCCGATGGAGTTGACGATCTTCTTGCCGAAGGCGGCGAAGAGGATCAGGACGGGAAGGGCCGAAACCAGGGTCGCGGCCATGAGGCCGGACCAGTCCGGCGCGCCCTGCGGGGACTGCGATTTGAAGACGCCCAGGCCCACCTGCAGGACGCGCACGTCATCCTGCGAACCGACGAGCAGTGGCCAGAAATATTCGTTCCACTGGCCGATGAAGGTCAGCAGCGCCAGTGTGGCGATGGGTGCTGCGGCGTTGGGGAGGACGATCTGGAAGAAGATGCGCAGGTGCTTGGCGCCGTCGAGCATGGCTGCCTCTTCGACCTCCCGGGACATGTTCAGGAAGAACTGGCGCAGGAAGAAGATGGCGAAAGGCGTCATGAAGACGTACGGCAGGACCATGCCGAGCATCGTGTTGAGCAGGTCCAGATTCTTGATCAGCAGGAAGTTGGGCAGGGCCGTGAAGATTGGCGGGACCAGCATGGTGCCCAGGAACAGGCTGAACACTGCGTTCCGGCCCCGCCAGCGCAGCCGGGCAAAGGCGTAGGCAGCCATCGCACTGAAGAATACGGCCCCCGCAGTGGTGATGGAGGAGAAAATGAGGGAGTTCCGCAGGTAAAGCCAAAAGTCGATGGCGGCACCGGAACCGCCTTCAGCGACGGCGTCGGCCGGGCTCTGCAGCCCGAATACGCGCATGAAGGCGCCGAAGGTGAAGTCCGCGGGAAGCAGGCTGGCCGAGTGGGACGCCAGTGCCCCGTTGGTGGACAGCGCCGTGCGCAGCACCCAGAGGAACGGGAGGACGGAGACCGCGATGGCCAGGACCAGGAGGGCCCAGGCACCCGCGCGGCGGGGGTTGAATGGACGACGGCGGCGGGTTGGGGCCGGCAGCGGTGCGCGGCTGGGGGTGGTGGTCATGTGGGACTCCTTAATCCAGGTCCGACTCGTTGCCCTTGAGGAACTTCATCTGGATGAAGGCCACCAGGGCGAGGATGAGGAAGAGAATGACGGCGATGGCGGATCCGTACCCGAAGTCCGACTCGGTGAAGGCGCGTTGGTAGATGTAGTACTGGATGACGCGGGTGGCGTTGACCGGGCCGCCCTGTGTGGTCACGGCAACGGTGTCGAAGACCTGGAAGGAGCCGATCACCGTGACAACAAGGACGAGGACCAGCACCGGCCGCAGCAGCGGAATGGTGATCTTGCGGAAGGTCTGGAACGGTGAAGCACCGTCCAATTTCGCCACTTCATAGACGTGGCCCGGGATGGCCTGCAGCCCGGCGAAGATAAGCAGCGCGGTGTAGCCCATATGGCGCCAGGTGTTGATCACGGCCTGGGTGGGGATGGCCCACTCTTCGCTTCCGAAGAACGCGACGCGGGGGAGGCCGGCCCACTCGATGAACTGGTTGACCACGCCGATCTGGTAGTCCAGCATCCAGAACCAGAGCAGCGCCGCGATGACGTTTGACATCAGGTAGGGCAGGAGCAGGGCGCCGCGGATCAGGGTGGACTTCGCGACCTGGTGCATCAGCAGGGCCAGCCCCAGGGCAAGGGTGGTCTGGAGGACGATGTTGAGGAAGACGTACTGGCCTGTGACGGCCAGGGAATTCCAGAAGAGGGGGTCCTTGGCGATCGCCGAGTAGTTGTCCAGGCCCACCCATTCCGGGTCTCCGAGGATGTTGTACTCCGTGAAGCTCAGGTACACGCCGCGGATGGTTGGCACTACGTAGAAGAAGACAAACCCGATCATGGCCGGGGCGATGAAGAGGAGGGCGATCTTGAGGTCGCCGAGCCGGCGGTAACCGCCGCGCGGCGCGGGGGCTTCGGGCTTGGGCGGCGCGGATCTCGTGTGCTTGGCAAGGGTGGTCATCGTCGACCCTTTCCTGACTGTGATGGGGATAACAACTGAGGGGAAATCTACACGAGTAGATTAAGAGTGGCAAGCGCTAATTTTTCCGAAGCATTCAGAGGGATTTATCGAGTCACTGGGGGATTGACTCGAGTAGATCCGGATGAAACACTGAGAATTCTGATGGACAGCGCTTGCCCAGCGATCCTTCACAGCACTTATGGAAGGTAGACAATGACGTTTTCAATCGGCGTAGTAGGAGTTGGCCAGTTCGGCGGCCAGTTCGCCCACCTCTTCAATCTCCACCCCGGCGTCAGCTCGGTGCATGTGGTGGATGAGCTTCCGGAGCGTGCAGCCGAGGCAGTGGACCGGTACCACCTGGCGGGCTCGAAGGGGAGCTTCGAGGACCTCCTCGCCTCCGACGTCGACGCCGTGGCCATCTTCACCCAGCGCTGGACGCATGGTCCGCTGGTGGAACAGGCGCTCCGCGCCGGCAAGCACGTCTACTCAGCCGTCCCCATGGCCATCTCCGAGGAGGAAATCGCCCGGATCATCGACGCTGTCCGTGAAACCGGCCTGGTCTACATGATGGGGGAGACCAGCTACTACAACCCTGCCACCGTCTATGCGCGCAAGCAGCACGCGGCCGGCAGCTTCGGCCGGATCTTCTACACCGAAGGCGACTACGTCCACGACATGGACCTGGGCTTCTACGACGCCTACCAGTACAGCGGCGGTGACCGCTGGAAGGAAACCGCCAGCTACCCGCCGATGCTGTACCCGACGCACGCGGTCGGCGGCGTGCTGGGTGCCGTCCCGGCCCACGCGGTCAGCGTCAGCTGCGTCGGGGTCAAGGATGACCGCAACGACGGCGTCTTTGACAAGGAGGCCAGCATGTTCGGCAACGACTTCTCCAACGCCACCGCCCTGTTTGAACTCAACGACGGCGGCGTCATGCGCACCAACGAGATGCGCCGCGTGGGCTACCCGTCCCACATCAGGGAATCCCGGTTCCGGTTCTTCGGGACGGAGGCCAGCTTTGAACAGCTCGCAAAGGTCACGGTCTGGCAGGACAAGGAAAACGTCCACGACATTTCCGAGCAGCTGGAAACCCGGCCCAGCATGTCCCTGGACGACCCGTCCCTGGCCAACGTTGCACCGGAGCTGAGGGACGCTTTCGTCTCCGGCCTCTCGCCGGTCCATGATGCCGACCGGCTTCCGGAGGAGTTCCGCGGCGCGCCCAATGGCCACGAGGGAAGCCACCACTTCCTGGTGGATGACTTTGTGACAGCGGTCACCACCGGCACGCTGCCTCCAGTCAACGCCTGGGTTGCCGCCCGGTTCACCCTGCCGGGCATCGTGGCGCACCAGTCCGCCCTCCGCGGCGGGGAACGGCTGCCTATCCGCGACTTTGGCGACGCCCCGGGAAACCGATAGCTAGCATGTACACCATGACGACTCCAGTAGTGCAGGCCCCGCGCGGCCCGGTAACCCGCAAGGACGTTGCCCGGTACGCGGGCGTCAGCACCGCCGTCGTCAGCTATGTGGTGAACGGGGGGCCGAAGAAAGTGGCGCCCGGCACCGAAGCGAAGGTGCAGGATGCCATCCGCATCCTGGGCTACCGGCCCAACGCGGCCGCGCGGGCTCTGAAGCTGGGCTCCAGCGAGACCATCGGCCTCGTCATTCCGGACAACTCCAACCCGTTCTTCTCCCTCCTGGCGCATGCGGTCGAGGATGCGGCGGCAGAGCGGGGCTTCGCGCTGCTGCTGACGAATTCCGACGGGAACCTGGCCAAGGAACGCCGGCACGTGCGCAATCTCGCCGCGCGCCAGGTGGATGGGGTGGTGCTGGCCAGTGTTCTGTTCGAACCCGATCTGGCAGACCTGGAAAACGCCGAGATCCCCGCGGTGCTCTTGAATCACGGCAGCGAGTCCCCCGGGTTCAACAGTGTCGGCGTGGACCTTGCTGCCGGAGCCAGGATGGCCGTCGGACACTTGGTCGGCCACGGCCACACCAACATCGCCCTTGCGATGGGCACGAACACCGCCAACGACTTCGACGGCCGCGAGCAAGGCTGGCTGCAGGCACTCGAAGAAGCAGGGCTGCCGGAGGGCCCCATCGTCCGCGGACCCTTCACCCGGGACGGCGGCTACAGCGCGGGTCTCCGCCTCCTCGCCTCCGCGAACCGGCCCACCGCCATCTTCGCAAGCTCCGATATGCAGGCAATCGGCATCCTCCGGGCGATCCACGAAGCCGGGCTCACGGTACCGGACGACATTGCTCTGGCATCCTTCGACGGTTCGGCCGAAGCAGAATACAGTTGGCCGCCGCTGACCACGGTTGAACAACCCGTGCTGGCCATGGCGGAGGCTGCCGTCGCGGCCCTCGTCGAAGCACGGCGGGGGGACAAGCCGGAACACCGGACCTACCCCACCGAACTGCGGATCCGGCAGTCCTGCGGCTGCGCCGGCCCCGCGGCCTGACTGCGCTTTTTCATCGCCTGCTCCACAACCGCCGTTCCGGGCGTCCGGACGGGCAGCTGCGGAGCAGCCGGCGCCGGGGTGGCGCTAGGGCGTGTAGCCCTGCGGGTTGTTTTTCTGCCAGCGCCAGTGGTCCTCGCACATCTGGTCCACGGTTTTGGTGGTGGACCAGCCCAGGTCGGCCAGGGCGGAGGAGGCGTCGGCCCAGAACGC
>JAODMS010000164.1 GCA_025464925.1 Arthrobacter sp. | reverse complement strand
CGGCTGGGCCCACACGGGACTGAAGGTCGCTACCCTCGCGGCGGGCGCCGCCATCGAACATCCCGCTACCGGCGAGGAACGGATCGTGGTTCCGCTGAACGGCTCTTTCACCGTCACCGTGGACGGTGTGGGTTACCCCCTCGCCGGGCGGGCCTCGGTGTTCCACGGTCCCAGCGACGTCCTGTACTCAGGCATCGGAAAGTCGGTCACCATCAGCTCAGCCGACGGCGGCCGCGTGGCCGTCGCAACCGCCCCGGCGCAGGCCTCGTACCCCACCCGCCTCGTCACGGCTGCTGAGACGCCAGTGGAACTGCGCGGCGCAGGCAACTGCTCCCGCCAGGTCCACAATTTTGGCACCCCTGCGGCGCTGGAGGCAGACCGCTTTATTGTCTGCGAGGTCATCACGCCCGCCGGCAACTGGTCCTCCTATCCCCCGCACAAGCACGATGAGGAAAAGGACGGCGAGACCCGCCTCGAGGAGATCTACTATTTTGAGACCCGGGTGGCGCCGGGAGCGCCGGACCGCCCGGACCGGGACGAGGACGCGATCGGCTACCAGCGCGTCTATGCCTCCGACGAGCGCCCCATCGACGTCGCAGCCGAGGTGCGCACCGGCGACGTCGTGCTGGTTCCCTACGGCTGGCACGGCCCCGCGATGGCCGCCCCGGGGTATGACCTGTACTACCTCAATGTCATGGCCGGGCCCGGGCCGGTCCGCGACTGGCTCATCAGCGACGACCCGCACCACGGCTGGATCCGCCAGACCTGGGCCGGACAGGATGCGGACCCCCGGCTGCCGTTCGGCGGCCAGGGGTCCTAGGGCAGCCCCGCGGGTCAGACCTTCCCTATAGGGTCCGCTGCAGTTGCTGGCTGCCTGCCGCGCCGGCATCGCCGAGCCGGGGATTATCGGTGCCTCCGGCGTCGTTCCTCTTGGCGTGGGCGGCTGCGAAGCCCATCACCCCCAGGCCCAGCAGGGTGATGCCGGCACCGGCCCAGATCGGCGAGGTGTAGCCGAGTCCGGCGGTGATGGTAACGCCGCCCAGCCAGGCACCGAGGGCGTTACCTACGTTGAAGGCACCGATGTTGGCGCCCGAGGCGAGGGTAGGCGCGCTGTTGGCGTATTTCATAACGCGCATCTGCAGCCCGGGAACGGTGGCGAACCCGAATCCGCCCAGCAGCACCATGGAGGCGATGGTCATGGGCTGGTTGCTGGAGGTCAGCGCGAAGACCACGAGCACCACCACGAGGGCGGAGAGCACCACCAGCAGGGTGCGGTCCACGTTCTTGTCGGCGGCCTTCCCCCCGACGGTGTTGCCGAGAAAGAGACCCCCGCCGAAGAGGATCAGCAGCCACGGCACGGTGGACGCGGAGAATCCGGTGACCTCGGTGAGCGTGAACGCGATGTAGGTGAAGGCGCCGAACATGCCGCCGTATCCGAGGATGGTGACCAGGATGGAGAGCCAGACCTGGCCGGACCGGAAGGCGCGGAGCTCACCGCGAAGTCCGGCTGAGGCAGCCGCGTCGCCCGAGCCGGCCCTGGGGACCAGGGCGAGGATGCCGGCCAGGGCTAGGACGCCGATGCCGGTAATGGCCCAGAAGGTGGAACGCCAGCCCGCCGCCTGGCCGAGCATGGTGCCAAAGGGGACCCCCAGCACGTTGGCCGCCGTCAGCCCCGTGAACATGAGGGCGATGGCGCCGGCCTTTTTATTGGGCGCCACCATGTCGGCTGCCACCACCGCACCGATGCCGAAGAATGCACCGTGCGCCAGGGCCGCAACGATGCGGCCGATCATCATGGTCCCGTAGTCGGGCGCGATCGCCGAGATCAGGTTGCCGCCAACGAACAGCACCATCAGCACGGCCAGCACCGGCTTGCGCTCGAAGCGCGTCACCGCGGCAGTGAGGAGCAGTGCGCCGACGACGACGGCGAGGGCGTACCCGGAGATCAGCCAGCCCGCCGTGGCTTCGCTGACTTGGAAGTCCGCTGCCACCTCGGGCAGCAGGCCCATGATGACGAACTCGGTGAGTCCTATCCCGAACCCGCCGAGGGCAAGTGCTATCAGGCCAATGGGCATGGAGGGGCTCCTTTTGAAACTGTGCGGAGAGAAACTGTACGCACTTGAATACAGCGCGTAAGCTAGTAGTTGCAGACGCGTTGTTTATTCTTGCACAAGCAGATACAGCGCGCAAGCAACTATTTTGAAAGCGCCGCCTTCCCGGGCGGAGCAGGCTGATCGAAGGGAAGAACAGATGGGCATCAAGGACGACGCCGTCGAGGTCCGGGCGCAGGGCTGGCGGACGTTGGCGGCCTTGCACGGCATGATCGAGTCGGAGCTCGGGCGCTCGCTGCAGGCGGAGGCGCAGCTGTCAGTGGTGGAGTACACCGTCCTCGACGCCCTGAGCCGCCAGGACGGCTGGCACATGCGGATGCAGCAGCTGGCCCGCGCCACGGCGCTCAGCGCCAGTGCCACCACCCGGCTGGTCAACCGGCTCGAAGACCGCGGCCTGCTCGCCCGGATCCTGTGCGCCGACGACCGCCGCGGAATCTACACCGAGCTCACGCCCAGCGGCGTCCAACTGCTGGAGGCGGCCCGGCCCATCCACGACGAAACACTGCAGCGCGCCCTGGCGGAAGCCCAGGAGCTGCCGGAACTGGCGCCGCTGGTGGAAGCACTGCCGAAGCTGCACGCCGGCGTCTAGCCGGGATTTTCAGGCGCTCTCCTTCTCGATGTGCTGCCGCATGGTCTCCAGCTGGTAGCGGGAGACTTCGGCGGCGTCGTCGTCCTCGGCGAAGACGCTGGAGACCATGACGGTGTCCTCGCGGTCCAGGAAGCCGATTTCCTTCAGTCCGCCGAAAAACTCGTCCCAGTTCACGTCCCCGTCGCCGATTTTCAGGTGCTGGTGCACCCGGACCGGGTTGCCGGGCGGGTTGGTGATGTAGCGCAGCCCGTGGGAGGCGTGGTGGTCCATGGTGTCCGCGACGTGGACCAGGCGGAGCTTGTCTCCGGCCGCGCGCATGATCTCCAGCGGCGGGTTTTTCATGTGGAAGCTGTGGGCGGCGACGTAGACGAGCCCCACGTTTTGTGAGTTCAGGCCGCGGATCATCCGGATGGCGGCCAGGCCTTCTTCCACGAAGTCGTCCGGGTGCGGGTCGATGAGCAGGTCGATGCCTTCGCGTTCGATGATGGGCAGCAGTTCCTCCATGGAGCGGTAAAAGGCGCGCTCGGATTCCTCGGCCTTTTCCGGGCGGCCGCTGAATTCGGTGTTCATGGTGCCCACGCCCAGGTCCACGGTGATCTGGATAGCGCGTTTCCAGTAGCGGACCGCGGCCTCGCGGGCGTCCTCGTCCGGTCCGGACCAGCGCAGCACCGGCAGCACCGAGGCGATCTCGATCCCCACCTCCCTGCAGGCCCTGGCCAGCTGGCCAACCAGTTCGTCATCGGCCTTCGGGTGGTTGAAGAAGGGGATGAAGTCGGCGTGCGGGGTCAGCTGCATGTACTCGTAGCCGAGGTCAGCGACCACCTGGGGGAATTCCAGCAGGCTGTGGCTGTGGTGGAACGGCGTGGGGTCAAGGGCGATTTTCACGGGGAACACTCCATTGTGGATCAGTCAGGTGATGCGTCGTATTCGAAAGAAACGGAAGGGGCCGTCTGCCGGCCCCTTCCGTAGCGTCCTAGTTGTAGAGGGCGGGTTTGGCGTTCAGCTTCACGGTGACTTTTTCGCCGTTCTTCTGCGCTTCGACGCCGGCTTCGCAGCAGGCGGCGGTGGCGTAGCCGTCCCAGGCGGTGGGCCCGCCGATTTCGCCGCGGAGCGCGGCATCGACCCAGGACTGGATTTCGACGTCGTACGCTGCACCGAAGCGCTCCTCGAACCCGGGGGTCACATTGCCGCCCCAGCGGCCGGCGCTCCGGGTGTAGGGCCCCTTGTCCCCGCCGATACTGACGGCGCCGTCCTCGAAGGAGGCCTGGGTGGCGACTTCGTAGCCGAACTTGGCGTTGACGAAGATCTCAACGTCGGCCAGGACGCCGGATTCGGTTTCGATCAGCACGTGCTGCGGGTCGTGCTGGCCGGCCGGGGCGTTCCTGGTGGCCTTTCCAAGCCGGACCTGGACGGACGTGATTTCCTCGCCGGTGAAGAAGCGGATGGCGTCGAATTCGTGCACCACGGAGTCGTTGATCAGCATCTCGTTGGTGAAGCCGGCCGGGGTGGTCGGGTTTCGGTGCTGGTGGTGCAGCATCAGCAGTTCGCCGAGTTCGGAGTTCCGGATGATGTTGCCCAGCGCGGCGTATTCGGCGTCGAAGCGGCGCATGAAGCCGACCTGGATGCGCTGGTGGCCGAGTTGTTCCTCGGCCTGGACGATCTTCCAGGCCGAGGCGGCGTCCGGGGTGAGGGGCTTTTCGCAGAGGATCGGGATGTCCTTGGCGATCGCTTTGAGCAGGATGTCCTCGTGCAGGAAGCCGGGGGTGGCGATCAGCACTGCGTTGACATCGCCGTTGTTGAGCGCCTCTTCGGCGTCGGCCAGGGCGACGGCGCCCGGGATGCCTTCGATGGCCGCCTGAGCGCGAGCCAGGTCGACGTCAACGACGGCGGCAACTTCCGCGCCGTGGATGCGGGTGTTGAGCCGCTGGATGTGGTCTGCGCCCATACGGCCGGCGCCGATGACAGCTACGCGGAGGGTCTTGGTCATGGTTGTTGTCCTTTGAATTCTAGTTGACGGCGGTGCGGGAGCCGCAGGAGAGAAGGTAGTTGCGGGTCCGCTTGGCAATCGGCATCGGCACGTCGAAGGCCACCGGGTACATGTCCTGTTCGACGATGCCGAAGACGGGCCGGTTCAGGGCCTCGACGGCTTCGATGACGGCGCGCAGGTCCGGCAGGCCGTGGGGCGGTTCGGTCATCACGCCGGCCAGGTTCGCCGCGGCCCAGGTCATGTTCTCCTCGTTGACTTGCCTCAGGATCTCCGGGTTGATCTGCTTGAGGTGCAGGTAGCCGATCCGGTCGGGGTGGTTCTTGACCAGTTCCAGGCTGGAGGCGCCGCAGTATTCGGCGTGGCCGGTGTCCAGGCAGAGGTTGAGGTACTTCGGGTCCGTGGCGGCGAGCAGGGTTTCGATGTCCTCCTGCGCTCCGACGTGGGAGTCGGCGTGGGAATGGAACTGCTGCTGCAGCCCGAAGTCCTCCAGCAGCGTCTTGCCGAGCCGGTTGTGGCCGGCGAAAAGGTCGCCCCAGGCCTTCTCGGTGAGCTCGCCGCTTTCTACGGCCTCCCCGGTGACGTCGTCGCGCCACATCGCCGGGATGACCACGATGTGCTCGCCGCCCATGGCGGCGGTGAGTTCGGCCACCTTGCGGGCCGGTTCCCAGGCCGTGTCCCACTGGTCCAGGCCGCGGTGGAAGGCTGTGAACACGGTGCCCGCGGTGACCTTCAAGTCGCGGGCCTTGAGTTCCTCGGCCAGCCGGGCGGGGTCGGTGGGGAGGTAGCCGTAAGGGCCCAGCTCGATCCACTTGTAGCCGGACTCGGCCACCTCATCGAGGAACCGCTCCCACGGGGTCTGCTTGGGGTCATCCGGGAACCAGACACCCCAGGAGTCCGGTGCGGTGCCGATGATCAGCTTGTTATCTGCCATGTGTTTTCCTTTGCGTCGGCTGCTGAGTCAGTTGGACGGGAAGTTGTAGGAGGCGCCGGAGGCGTGGGTGGGCTCGGGCCAGCGGGAGGTGACGACCTTGCCGCGGGTGTAGAAGGAGACGCCCTCGGGTCCGTAGATGTGCTTGTCGCCGAAGAGCGAGGCCTTCCAGCCGCCGAAGGAGTGGTAGGCCACCGGCACGGGCAGCGGCACGTTGATGCCGATCATGCCCACGGTGACGGAGCGCTGGAACTTGCGGGCGTGGGCGCCGGAGGAGGTGAAGATGGCGGTGCCGTTGCCGTAGGGGTTGGCGTTGATCAGGGCGATGCCGGCGTCCAGGTCCTCGACCCGGACCACGACGAGGACCGGCCCGAAGATTTCCTCGCTGTAGGCGGTCATTTCGGCCTTGACGTGGTCGATGACGGTGGGGCCGACCCAGAAGCCGTCCTCGTGTCCGGGGATCACCAGACCGCGGCCGTCGACCACCATCGCCGCTCCCGCGGCCTCCGCTTCGGTGACGATCCGGACGATGCGCTCCTTGGAGGCAGGGGTGATGACCGGGCCCATGTCCGCGCCGGGTTCGGTGCCGTTGCCGACCTTGATGGCCAGGGCACGCTCCTGGACCTTTGGAACCAGCAGGTCGGCAGCGTCCCCGACGGCGACGGCGACCGAGATCGCCATGCAGCGCTCCCCGGCGGAACCGAACGCGGCGGCCGCGAGGTGGTCGGCGGCGTTGTCCAGATCGGCGTCGGGCAGGATGATCGCGTGGTTCTTCGCCCCGCCGAGGGCCTGGACGCGCTTGCCGTGTGCGGTGGCAGTCTCGTGGATGTACCGGGCGACAGGGGTGGAACCGACGAAGGAGATGCCGTCCACGTCCGGGTGGGTCAGGAGCCCGTCGACGGTTTCCTTGTCCCCGTGCAGGACCTGGAACACGCCGTCGGGCAGTCCGGCCTGCTGCCACAGCCTGGCCAGGAGCATCGAGGGCGAGGGGTCGCGTTCGGAGGGCTTGAGGATGAAGGCGTTGCCGGCGGCGATCGCCATCGGCGCCATCCACAGCGGCACCATGACCGGGAAGTTGAACGGGGTGATGCCGGCGACCACGCCGAGGGGTTCGCGGAAGGAGAAGACATCGATTCCGGTGGAGACCTGGTCCGAGTAGTCGCCCTTGAGGAGGGTCGGGATGCCGCAGGCGAACTCGATGACCTCGAGGCCGCGGCCGATCTCGCCCTTGGCGTCGGAGAGGACCTTGCCGTGCTCGGCGGTAATCAGCCCGGCGAGCTCGTCCACGTGCGCCCCGACGAGTTCGCGGAACTTGAACAGCACGGCGGTGCGCCTGGCCAGGGAGATGTCCCCCCAGGAGTCGGCGGCGGCGCGGGCGGCGGCGACGGTCGCCTCCAGGTCCGCCTTGTTGGCCAGCCGCAGCTGGGCGGACACCGCGCCGGTGGCGGGGTTGTAGACCGGGGCGGTGCGGTCCCCAGCGCCTGCGGTCTCGGCACCGTTGATGAAATGCTTGATCGTGGCGGTGGCCTGGGCGGTGGCGCTGTGGTCAGTGGTGGTCGTCATGGGACTCTTCCTTGAGTGGTTGAAGGGGGTCAGCCCAGCAGCTTGCGCTGGCGGTTCTTGTGCTCGGTGTAGGTCTGGAAGGCCTGTTTCGTGGAGTCGAGTTCGGAGACCTGGGAGACGGGCACGTCCCACCAGGATTCGGAACCGGGGGCGTCCAGCAGCGGATCGGATTCGACATGGATCAGGATCGGGCCGCCGCTTTCCGGTGCGGCCTTCGCGTCCCGGATGGCCTGTTCGAGCTCGGCGATGACCTTCTCGCCCGGTTCGATCCGGATCACCTTCACGCCCAGGCTTTCGGCGTTCAGGGCCAGGTCCACCGGGAGCCGGTCGCCGTCATCGAAGCTGTGCTGCTCCTCATCCAGGGCGCGGTACTGGGTGCCGAAGCGCTGCGAGCCAAGGGACTCCGAGAGCGAGCCGATGGAGGCGTAGCCGTGGTTCTGGATCAGCACCACGATCAGCTTGATCCGTTCGGCGACGGCGGTGACGAGTTCGGTGTGCATCATCAGGTAGGAGCCGTCCCCCACCATCACCACGACGTCGCGCAGTGCCCCGCCGGCCGCGGCTTCGGCCAGCGCGGCGCGCTTGACGCCGAGCCCGCCCGGGATCTCGTAGCCCATGCAGGAGTAGGCGTATTCGACGTGGTAGCCGAACGGGTCCCGGACCCGCCACATCTTGTGCAGGTCCCCGGGAAGGGATCCGGCGGCGCAGATGACCACGTCCTGGGCGTCCATGGCCCGGTTGGTGGCGCCGATGATCTCGTTCTGGGCCGGCAGCGGCGTGAAGCGGGTGTCGAAGGCCTCATCCACCGTGGCGTTCCAGCGGGTCTTCTCCGCCGCGATCTGCTGTTCCAGGTCCGCGCCGGTACGGTAGCCGCCGAGGGCCTGGTTGAGCTTGAGCAGGGCCTTGCGGGCGTCGGCGACGATCGGCAGGGAGGTGCCGTGCTTGTAGGCGTCGAGCGGGGCGACGTTGATGTTGATGAACTTCACGTCCGGGTTCTGGAACGCGGTCCGGGAGGCGGTGGTGAAGTCCTCGTAGCGGGTGCCGATGCCGATGATCAGGTCCGCCCCGGCGGCGATGGCGTTGGCCGCCGTCGTGCCGGTGGAGCCGACCGCGCCCAGGGAGCACGGGTGGTCCCAGGCCAGCACGCCGACGCCGGCCTGGGTGTTGCCCGCCGGGATCCCGGTCAGCTCGACGAACCTGGCGAGCTCTTCGTTGGCGTAGGCGTAGAGGACGCCGCCGCCGGCGATGATCAGCGGGCGCTGCGCGGCGCGGATCGCGTCGGCGGCGCGGCGGATGTCCTCGTCGTCGGCGTCCGGGCGGCGGATCCGCCATTCGCGTTCGGCCAGGAATTCCTCCGGCACGTCGAAGGCCTCGGCCTGGACGTCCTGGGGCAGCGAGATCGTGACGGCGCCGGTTTCAGCCGGGTCCGTCAGGACGCGCAGCCCGGAGTGGAAAGCGGAGAACAGCTGCTCCGGCCGGGAGACCCGGTCGAAGAACTTCGACAGCGGCCGGAACGCGTCGTTGACCGTGATGTCGTAGGCGTACGGCTGCTCGAGCTGCTGGAGCACCGGGTCCGCGGCACGGGTCGCGAACGTGTCGCTCGGCAGCAGGAGCACGGGCAGGCGGTTGGTCGTCGCCAGTGCCGCACCGGTGAGCAGGTTGGTCGAGCCGGGCCCGATCGAGGTGCTGACCGCGAACGTCTGGCGGCGCCGGGTGTGCCGGGCGTAGCCCACGGCCTGGTGCGCCTGCGCCTGTTCGTTGCGGCCCTGGTAGTAGGGCATGATTCGCGGATCCAGCTGCTGGTACTGCTTCAGGGCCTGGCCGACGCCGGCGACGTTGCCATGGCCGAAGATCCCGAACATGCCCGGAATCAGCCGCTCCCGGTACTCCTGGTTCCCGACCGTGTCGACCGTGTACTGCCGGGACAGGTATTCGACGACGGCCTGCGCGACCGTCATTCTGCGTGTTCCAGTTCCCATGGGGCTACTCCGATGCTTCTGCTGGTGCGCCCGCGGGGGCCTGGTTGAGGGGTGATTTCCGCAGGAGGGACGCGGCGGTTGCCACGGCGCCGGCCACGTCGCCGTCCTGCGGATAGAGCAGGGTCCGCCCCACGGTCAGGCCCTGCACGCCCGGCAACGCCAGCGCGGCTTCCCAGCTCGCAAAGACGTCGTCCCGGGTGCCTTCCGGATCCCCGCCGAGGAGCACGGTGGGCATCGTTGTGGAAGCCATAACGCGTTCCATTTCGGCCACAACCGGGAGCTTCATCCAGGTGTAGGCGCTGGTGGAGCCCAGGCCCTGGGCGATGGCGACGGACTTGATCACGGCATTGGTCGAGAGGTCGTTGCGGACCTTGCCGTGTTCCCGGACGGAGAGGAAGGGCTCCACCATCGCGATGAGTTTGCGCCCGGCGAGCGAATCGATCGCTTTGGCGGTGGCTTCCAGGGTTGCCACGGTGTCCGGGTCACCGAGGCAGATGCGGGTGAGCATTTTGCCCCCGTCGGCCCCCAGCGCCTCCAGCGCCGCCGCGGTATGCCCGGTGAAGCGGTCATCGAATTCGTTCACCAGCCCCGAGAGGCCGCCGCGGTTCATCGAGCCGAACACCAGCTTCCCGTCCAGCGCCCCGAGCAGCAGCAGGTCGTCCATAATGTCCGGGGAGGCCAGGACGCCGTCCACGTCCGGGTTCGCCAGCGCGATCCGGAGCCGGTCCAGCAGTTGCCGCCGGTCCGCCATCGCCACGGGATCCGCGCCGACGGCGAGGGATCCGCGGGCGGGGTGGTCGGCGGCGACAATGAAGTTCTGCTTGCCGGCCTTGACGCCGGGGTGGCGGCGGCGGGCCGTCGCGGCGCGGGCGATCGCTTCGGGATCCTCGAGCCGGATGATGCTCAGGTGCGCGTAGCGGCGGGGATCGTCGTCCATTGCGGTGTCAGGTGTGATGGAAGTCAGTGTCACAGGGTTGCTCCTTCTGTGGCGAATTGCCCGGGAATCGGACGGCCGCGTTCGGCCAGCAGCGAGGTGACCTCTTCCGGCGTCGGCATCGCGTCGGCGCAGGACAGCCGGGAGGCGACGAGCGCGCCGGCGGCGTTGGCGTAGTCCAAGACCTGAGCCAGCGGCCAGCCGGACAGCAGGCCGTGGCAGAAGGCACCGCCGAAGGAATCACCAGCACCGAGTCCGTTGACCGTCTCCACCGGCACGGGGGCGGACACCACGCGCTCGGTGCGGGTCTTGGCCATCACGCCTTCCGGGCCGAGCTTGACCACGGCGATTTCCACGCCGGCGGCCAGCAGTCGGTCCGCCTGTTCATCCGGGGTTCCCTCCCCGACCGCGACGGCGCACTCCTGATCATTGCCGATCGCCACCGTGACGTGCGGCAAGACCTTGGCGACCTCGGCACGGGCTTCGTCCTCGGAGGCCCAGAACATGGGCCGGTAGTCCAGGTCCAGGATGGTGTACTGGCCGCTCCGCAGCTCGTCGCGCGGCCGGGCCTCATGGGCCTTGAGGTGCGCCGTGCGGCTGGGCTCCTGGCACAGCCCGGTCACGGTGGACCAGAAGATCCCGGCGTCCTTGATGGCGTCGAGGTCCAGTTCGTCGGCCCTGATCTGCAGGTCCGGCGCCGTGGGGAAGCGGCCGTAAAAATACAGCGGGAAATCGTGGGGCGGCTTGATCGCGCAAAACGTTACCGCGGTGGGGTATTCCTGCACGGGCGTGACGAAGGAATCGTCCACGTTGAACTTACGCAGTTCGCGGTGCAGGTAGTTCCCGAAGGCGTCATCGCCGGTCCGGGTGATCACGCCGGTCCGGCGGCCATGCCGGGCGGCGGCAACAGCCACATTGGACGGGGATCCACCCAGGTACTTTCCGAAGGACGAGACGTCCTCCAGGTCCACCCCGATGTCGTTCGGGTAGATATCAACACTGATGCGCCCGATCGTGAGCAGTTCGTGGGTCACGGTGATCGTGGACCTTTCTGTTTGAACTATGTACCCCCTAAGCAGCCGACCAGCTAGGGCTCCGGTGCTTCGCGGCCCCTGTGAGCGGGGCCACATCGACTACACTGCCCTAAAATCCATGTCCTGTCAAAGGTTTGTACTGACATATTTACAACCGGTATTTGCGGCGTCAAACGGACGGAGACTATTTTTGGGGAACGGCAAGCTCCCCCGTGACGTACTGGGCGCGGCCGAAGCCGAACGACCAGTCCCCCGCGGTATTTTCCACGTAGCCAATGAAGACGTTCTCGCCGGCGACGCCCAGTTCACCGAGCCTCGCCGCCACGGCTGCGAACAGTGACTGCTTGGCTTCCTGGCTGCGGCCGCCCTGGGTGAAGATCTGGATCATGACCACCTCCGGAGTGCGGTCGAAGCCGAGGCCTGCGTCCTGAGCGAATATCTGCCCCTCCGCGTGTTCTGTGACGATATGGAAGTAGTCCCGTTCAGGTATGCGGTATTCAGCCAAAATGGCGTCATGGATCCCACGGCTGAGTTGCTGCAGTTCTTCGGGTGTGCGGCCGGCATTGACGTCGATTCGAACGAGTGGCACTGCTGCTCCCTTGTTAGTTTGTGCTGACAAACTAACAAACTTATCGGAAGCCGGCAAGGCCCCCTGCATGAGCTGCCCACTGCCGGCGCAGCCACCCAGGGCCCACAAGCTGCTTTGACCGAATGTCATTACAAACTATTGACGTTCCCGTTGGAGCGCTCTAACGTTACTGGCATGTGACCTGCACCATACGCTCAATCTCCCTATTCAGGGGCGGCCCATTCCGCCCAACCGATCCTAGGAAGTCAACAATGTCGTTGCATGCTGCACGTCCGCCCGCGTCGGGCTCCAAACATCGCGGATATCTCACCCGTCTTACTGTCATTTCCACTCTCGGCGGACTTCTGTTCGGCTACGACACCGGAGTCATCTCCGGTGCGTTGCTTTACATGCAGGATTCGCTGGACATGAACGCTGTCGAGGAAGCTACGGTGGTAAGCGCCCTGCTGTTCCCGGGCGCCGCCGTAGGCGCACTTTGCGGAGGCCAGCTGGCCGATAAGCTCGGGCGCCGCGGCACCCTCCTCGTTTGCGCGCTGCTCTTCCTCGTTGGCGCCTTAGGCTGTGCCATTGCGCCCACCGTCAGCTTCATGGTGGTGGCCCGCGTCATCCTCGGCCTGGGTGTGGGAGCTGCCGCCGTTACCTGTCCCCTCTACCTGGCTGAAATGGCGCCGGCGCATCTGCGTGGACGCATGGTCACCATCAACGAACTGATGATCGTGACCGGCCAGATGCTCGCGTTTGCCATCAACGCACTTCTGGACGCTGTCATCCAGGACACGGAGGTCTGGCGGATCATGCTTGGCGTGGCCTCGGTCCCTGCCATCGCACTTTTGATCGGCATGCTCGTATTGCCCGAGTCGCCGCGCTGGTTCGCGATCCGCGACCGCTTTGAAGACAGCCGCCGCATCCTCGATCTCAGTCGCAGTCCGGAGGAAGCCGACTTCGAGTACAAGGAAATCGTCGAATCCGCCAGCACTGCCCGGAATGAGCGCTCCCATGTGTGGCGTGACCTGAAGAACAATGCGTGGATGCGCAAGCTTCTCTGGATCGGTATCGGGCTAGCGGTGGTACAGCAGGCCACGGGCATCAACACCGTGAACTACTATGCGCCTTCGATCCTTGAGCGCAGTGGTCTCGGCGTGAGCGCGTCGCTCGTGGCGACCATCGCGGTGGGCGTGACATCGGTGCTGACGACGATCCTAGGCATCTGGCTGCTCGGCTTCATCGGGCGCCGTCGCATGCTGGTTATCGGTTTCTCCGGCGTCGTCGCTTCCCAGGCCATCCTCGCCTTCGTCTTCCTGCTCCCGCAGTCGGACGTTGTCAGTTACACCATCCTCGCCGCCATGATGCTTTTCGTCGCCTTCGTGCAGTGCTTCATCGGGACCTGTGTCTGGTTGCTCCTTTCGGAGATCTTTCCGCTGGCGATCCGAGGTTTCGCCATGGGACTTGCGGTCTTCGCCCTCTGGACCGTGAACGCGGCGATCTCCTTCCTGTTCCCGATCCTCGTTGTCTCCCTGGGATCTACCGGAACCTTCACGGTGTTCGTGCTCGTGAACATCATGTCCCTGGTCTTTGTCGCGAAGTTCGTGCCGGAAACACAGGGGCAGTCGCTGGAAGAGCTGGAGGTGCACTTCCGTACCGGCAGTTTGCCCGTCATCGTGCCCCCGTCGGCATCCGGCGAGAAGACGGTGATCCGGTGAAGTTCGGCGTCTATACAGCAGTTCTCCACGACCGGTCACTGCCGGAGGCACTGGACGTCATTGCCGGTCTGGGACTGGACGCCGCGGAGATCAACGCAGGCGGCTTCCTGCCACCGGTGCATATCCCGATCGATGAAGTGATTGCGAGCCAGGTGGCCCGCGATGACTATCTGGGCATTTTCGAGGACAAGGGCATTACCCTCGCCGGGCTGAACGCCAACGGCAACCCGCTTCACCCGAATCCTGTGATCGGGGAAAAGCATGCAGCCGATCTCAAGAGAGCCATCCGCGCTGCCGGGTCGCTCGGCCAGACCCGGGTGGTCACCATGTCAGGCCTGCCCGGCGGCCAACCGGGCGCGACTGTGCCGAACTGGATTGTAAATGCCTGGAACTCCGGTTCCCTGGATGTCCTGGACTACCAGTGGGAGCAGATGGCCGTTCCGTTTTGGAAGGAAATCGACAAGCTCGCCGGCGATCACGGAGTGAAGGTCGCAATCGAAATGCACCCTCAAAACCTGGTGTTCAACCCGCCCACCCTCAAGCGGCTGGTGGAGAAGACCGGGGCTACCCACATCGGTGCTGAAATGGACCCTTCCCACCTCTTCTGGCAAGGGATCGACCCGATCGCCGCCGTCCGGTACCTCGGTCCGCTCGTATTCCACGCCGCCGCCAAGGACGTTCGGATCAACCGCGGGAACGCGAGCATTTACGGGGTGCTTGATGAACGGTTCCGCCGGCTTGGGCCGGACGAGGACCGGGTGAACCTGGGCGGAGACGAATTCGTCAACGAGTGGCCCAAGGATTCCGCCTGGGATTTCGTTGCCCTCGGACGGGGCCATGACGTCGCATTCTGGACGGCATTCGTCGACGCCCTCCGCGACGTGGACCCGCAGATGGCCGTGAACATCGAGCACGAGGATGTCTCCCTCGGTCGGATCGAAGGTCTGCAGGTCGCCGCCGATGTCCTCCGCGCCGCGGCCGGCATCACGCGTACCATCCCGGGACTCCTTCACCATTAGGCCGGTCTTCCCGATCTCTTATGGGGCGGCGGCCGCACGGCCGCCGCCCCATCCGCGATACGCTTGGCCGCAGGAAGCGGTCATTTCTCGGGGAGCTAAGTGGAGCAGCACAGGGCAGCCAAGCGCGCCACCATTGTCGACGTCGCGCGGGAAGCCAGCGTCTCCCGCGCATTGGTTTCCCTGGTACTGCAAGGCTCGCCCAAGGTCAGCGAGCAAAAAAGACAAGCGGTCACCAAAGCCATGGCCGCACTCGATTACAGGCCGAGCAGCGCAGCCCGCTCCCTTGCCAGCGGACGGACCCGCATTGTCGGAGTACTGCTCGATGACCTGGCCAACCCCTGGTTCGTGGAGCTGCTCGACGGATTACAGAGCATGTTCGGTGAGAAGAACCTGCGGATGGTCCTCGGCGACCCCCGATACCTCGCCCGACCCGGGGAAAGTCCGGTGTCCCCGTTTCTGGACATGCGTGTCGACGGACTCGTCATCGCCGGAGACATCCGGCCCGACGAAGCCCTCACCCGCGCGACCATGAATACACCGGCAGTCGTCGCCGGGGTCCGTGGCTTCGCCCTGCCCGCGGCAGACCTCGTGAGCAACGACGACGTCGCCGGCGCGCGCATGGCCATCGAACACCTGATAGACCTCGGCCACAGCGACATCGCCTACCTCGGTGCGCCCACCGGGGCCGCTGCCCTGCGGGCCAGCTCATATCGAGACACGATGGCCCGAAAGGGACTCCAGGACTACATCCGCGTAGAACCAACGGACATGACTGAACAATCCGGTTTTGAGGCAATGAACCGGCTCATCGACAGCGGCCGGCGGCCCACCGCGGTCGTCGCCGCCAACGACATCCTCGCTGTCGGAGCACTCTCGGCCGCCGACGAGCGCGTCATTAGCGTTCCTTCGCAGCTCTCACTCGTTGGATACGACAACACCTATCTGGCCGCGATCCGGCACCTTTCACTCACAACCGTGGATCCTGTCAGCAGCGAAGTCGGCATCCGTGCAGCGGAACTGCTTCTCGAACGCATGACCAACCCCTCCCTGCCGCAACGCACCGAAGTGCTGACCCCGCGGCTGGTCGTTCGCAACAGCACCGCACCAGCCCCGCGCGCCTGACACCCTCTGCCACCTCATACTTCTTGGCAAATAGGCCTTAACAGCAGTACGACGGCGTCCGGCCACTTCCCCAGGAAAGTGGCCGGACGCCGTCGTACTAAAGCTTGCAGCCTAGAGCGTTGCGTAGACTTCGCGCAGGAGCTTGGCAGTCTCGGACGGCGTCTTGCCGACCTTGACGCCGGCAGCCTCGAGGGCTTCCTTCTTCGCCTGGGCGGTGCCCGCGGAACCGGAGACGATGGCGCCCGCGTGGCCCATGGTCTTGCCTTCCGGAGCGGTGAAGCCTGCCACGTAGCCGACAACCGGCTTCGTGACGTGTGCCTTAATGTAGTCGGCGGCACGTTCCTCGGCGTCGCCGCCGATTTCGCCGATCATGACGATCGCCTTGGTCTCCGGATCGGCTTCGAAGGCCTCGAGGGCGTCGATGTGGGTGGTGCCGATGACCGGGTCGCCGCCGATGCCGATGGCCGTGGAGAAGCCCAGGTCGCGCAGTTCGTACATCATCTGGTAGGTCAGGGTGCCTGACTTGGAGACGAGGCCGATGGGGCCTTTGCCCGTGATGTTGGCCGGGGTGATGCCGACGAGGGCCTCACCCGGGGTGATGATGCCGGGGCAGTTCGGTCCGATGATGCGGGTGACCTGCTTGCCGTTGGCGTCGACCTTGGACTGGGCCAGCGCCCAGAACTCGGCAGAATCCTGTACCGGAACGCCTTCGGTGATGACGACGACCAGGCCGATGCCGGCCTCGATGGCTTCAACGACGGCGTCCTTGGTGAAGGCCGGCGGCACGAAGACGATGGAAACGTCAGCGCCGGTCTCGGCCATGGCTTCCTTGACGGTGCCGAAGACGGTGATCTCGGCGTCGCCGTGCAGAACCGTGGTGC
>JAODMS010000045.1 GCA_025464925.1 Arthrobacter sp. | reverse complement strand
TCGCCGTGGACCAGGACGTCGAAGCCGAGCTCTTCCTGCAGCTCCACGACGCGCTTGATCTCCTCCTTCATGAGCTCCTCGTACTGCTCCGTGCTGAGCTCGCCCTTGTTGGCGCGGGCGCGGGCGGTCCGGATCTCGGACGTCTGCGGGAAGGAACCGATGGTGGTGGTGGGCAGCGGCGGCAGGGCCAGCGCCTTCTGCTGTGCTGCTTCACGGACGCCGTACTCGGAGCGGTTGAAGTCGGTGGAGGTCAGGGCCGCGGTGCGGGCGCGGACCCCGGCGCGCTGGACGCCGTCGGCCCCGGCGCGGGAGGCGATGATGCGCGTGGCCTTCTCGATGGCTGGCTGGACCGCTTCCGGGTTGCTGAGCAGACCCGCCAGGGTGACGACTTCTGCCGCCTTCTGGTCGGCGAACGCCAGCCAGCTGCGAAGCTGCTCGGAGAGCTGGACTTCCTCGTCGACGTCGTGCGGGACGTGCGCGGTGGTGGTGGAGGTACTGACGGCAAGCTTGGCGACGCTCTTCTGCAGCGCGGCGATCTTGTCCGCGGAGGCGGCAAGATCGTTGCGCCAGATGTTGTGGCCGTCGACCACGCCGGCCACCAGGGTCTTGTTGCCCAGCGCGGCCAGGGCTGCAGCGGACGGGACCGCGCCCTTGAAGACGTCGAGGTGCAGGGCGTCGATGCCGGTGGCGGCAAGGGTGCCGAGCTGGCCGTTGAGCGCGCCGTAGGGGGTGGAGACGAACAGCTGCGGGCGGTTCGGAACGCCGGACAGGACCTCGTAAGACCGTGCGACGGCGGCCTGGATCTCCCCGGCGGAGATGTCCTGGTCCACCACGAGGGCGGGCTCGTCCAGCTGGACCCAGCCGGCGCCGGCGGCGGCGAGCTTCTCCAGCAGCGCTGCGTAGACGGGCTGGATGTCCTCGAGGCGGGACAGGGGGCTGAAGCCGGCCGGGGCATCGTCGGAGGCCTTGCTCAGCAGCAGGAAGGTGACCGGGCCGACGATGTAGGGGCGGGTCTGAACCCCGTTGGCGAGGGCGTATTCGAATTCCTCGACGATCCGGCTGGAGGTCAGGGCGAAGGCGGTCTCCGGCCCGATTTCCGGGACGAGGTAGTGGTAGTTGGTGTCGAACCATTTCGTCATCTCGAGCGGCTGCTGGTCCGTGGTGCCGCGGGCCAGGGTGAAGTAGCCGTCGATGTCCAGCTGCCCCTCGGCGTCAAGGAGGTTGCCGAACCGTGCGGGCACGGCGCCGAGGTGTGCCGCGGCGTCGAGGACCTGGTCGTAGTAGGAGAAGGTACCGGGGACCGCGGCGGCTTCGGTGAGGCCCAGGCCCTGGAGGCGCCTGGCGGTACCGAGCTGGATTTCCTTGGCAGCGGCATCGAGGGCGGCAGCGTCAATCTTGCCGGCCCAATAGGCTTCCACGGCCTTTTTCAGTTCGCGGCGGCGGCCGATGCGCGGATAACCCAGGATCGAGGCGGACGGGAACGGGGTGGTGCGGTTCTGTTCAGTCATGGGAAGTCCTTTAATTCGTTGGTCAGAGCGGAGGAAAGTCTGTGCGGCGGGAGGTCCGGGTGGTGGTGTCAGCTGGCGAGCTGGCGGGAGGCCGCGGCGTTGCGTCTGGCTGTGTTGTGCCCTGCGTTCTGCCCTGCGGCGTTTCGCCCTGCGGCGTTCTGCCTTGCAGCGCGCGGCCGGGGCAGGGCGAGCTTGTCCAGCACCTCGAGGGCGCTGCCGTGCTCGTTGAAGGTGTAAAGGTGGATTCCCGGGGCGCCGGCGTCCAGGGCCGCTTTGGCCAGATCCACGGTCGCGCTGACCCCGATGCGGAGCCGCTCGGCGTCGGATCCGGCAGCGGCCAGCCGTGTGAGGAGTCCGGGGTCCGGTTCCACCCCGGTCAGCTCACCCAGGCGGGTCAGCCGGCGGATGCTGGTGAGCGGCATGACCCCCGGAATGATCGGGATGGTGACCCCGGCCCGGCGCGCCCGGGCCAGGAGGTCGGCATACTGCTCGGTGTGGAAGAAAACCTGGGTGATGGCGAAGTCGGCACCGGAACGCTGCTTGGCCAGCAACACCTCGATGTCGTGTGCCTCGCTCGGTGATTCCGGATGCCGTGTGGGGTACGCGGCGACGCCTACAGCCACTTTGCCGGCGCAGAGCAGTGCCGAGCGGCGCTGTTCGACCCGGCGGATGAGTTCGATCAGGTCCTGGGCGTAGCGCAGCGAGCCTTCCGCAGGGGTGCCCCCGTCCGTGGGCTGGTCCCCGCGGAGGGCGAGGATGCCGCGGACGCCGACGTCGAGCAGCTCGCCGATGATCTCTGCCAGTTCCTGCGGAGAGTTGCCCACGCACGTCAGGTGGGCCAGGGGCCGCAGCGTGGTTTCCTGCACGAGCCGGTTGATGAGCTCGACGGCGGTGCTCCGGTTGGAGCCGCTGGCGCCATAGGTCACGGACACATAGTCCGGGGCCGTGGATTCCAGTTCGCCGATGGTGGTCCAGAGTGATTCGGCAGCAGCAGGCGAGCGCGGCGGAAACAGCTCATAGGACAGCGCAACAGGTGCCGCGCCGGCAAGATTGGGGTGTGGGTCGATAAGGCTGGGGGGAGACATTTGCGTCCTTGGCTGGAAGTCACTGGCTGCAGCGTCGCCGGAACGGCCTCCGGGATGTGAATCCGGAGAGGCGCCGACAGCTCTGCCGTCAATGAATTGAGTTTGGGAACACGGAGAGAACTTCAGCAGGACGCAGCCGCGACTGTTACGCCTGATACGAAGTTGTCCGTGAGCAAATGTCAGGCCCACATGGGGGCACCCACACCCTCCTGGGCTGCCCGGGGGCTGGCCGTCGGCGGAGGATCGCTGACACGTTACCTCGGTAACTTGTATAGAACTCTAGGGCCCGCCGCGGGGCCATTCAAGCTTTCCCCCGAATTAAGACGGCGCTTTACGGCTTATTGCGGGGCTGGACAGAATATCGTTCGCTAATCCCGCGTTTCAGTTCCCGCGTGCGGTTCCCGAATCGCGGGCCCGGGTCTTGCCTGCCGGCACGTGCGGAGCCCTCCCCATCGCCGCCGCGCCGGGCTATCCTGTTGCCATGATCCAGCTTCCAGCCAGTTACCAGGAGTATCTCGCCGGCAAGAGCGAGAGTTTCATCAACACGGTCCGCCCGGTCCTGATGCAGTCTGCGGCGGACAAGCTGCACGGGGTCCGGGTGGTATTTCACCCGCACGATCATCAGGCCCATCTGGACGATACCGTTCCCTACGGGATGATCCTCGAGGACTTGGACTAAGGACGCCGGGGCCAGCAGCCGGTCCCGGCCGTCAAGCAGCCGGTCCTAGCCGTCAAGCAGGAGCCGCTGCGGGCGTGGGCCGAGCGTGTGCTCCAGGACGAGGCAGGCAGCGCCGATGGCGCCGACATCCTCGCCCACGCCGGTACCCACCACCTCGATGGTGTGGATTTTCCGGGTGGCGCTGTTTTCCCTGACGAGTTCGGGGACGCGTTCCAGGTACCGCTCCGCAAGGCCGCTCCAGAACGGCCCGCCGAAAACCACACGGTCCACATCCAGAGCGTTGGTGACGGCCGAAACGGCGCGTGCGACAAGCACGGCGGAGCGGTCGAGGATCCCGGCGGCTGTCTGGTCTCCGGCGTCGGCTTTGGCGCAGAGTTCGGCGAAGCGTTCCTGGATCGGGGCTCCGTTGGCGCCCTGAGGGGATCCGTCCAGCACCCCCGCTTCCTCCGCCTGGGCCACCAGCACCTGGGGTATGCAGGAGGACTTCACGCAGCCGCGCAGTCCGCAGTCGCAGGGCGCACCGCCGGGGTCCACCACGATGTGTCCGATTTCGCCGGCGTTTCCGGAGGTGCCACGGACCACCTCATCGTTGAGGACGATGCTGCAGCCGATGCCGGTTCCCATGTACAGAAAGATGAAGCTGCCGGCGCCGCTCGGTCCCCCGGCCCAGGTCTCCGCCACGGCCGCGCTGGTCACGTCCTTGTCCATGAGGGCGGACAGCCCGGTGGCCGCCGCCAGGGCGTCCCGCAGCGGCACCCGGTGCCAGCCGGGCAGGAGCGGCGGATCGACGACGGTGCCTTCCTCAAGGTCGATGGGCCCCGGCGAGGCGATCCCCACGCCGGCGATCTTGGCGGGATCCACGCCTGATTCCGCGATGAGCTGCTTGATCTCGGCGGAAATGGTGTCGATGACGGCGCCGGGGTCGGCGCCGGAAGGAGTACTGATCCGGGCGTGCTTGACCACGGCCCCCACAAGGTCCAGCACCACGAATGTCGTCACGGCGGGGTCCAAATGGACGCCCAGGGCGTACATCCCGGCGGAATTGAGGCGCAGCATGGTCCGCGGCTTGCCGGGCCCGGTGCCTTCCTTGCCCGCCTCGACAATCAGTTTCTGGTCCAGCAGGCGGCGGGAGATGTTGGAGATCGTCTGCGGGGACAGCCCTACAACCTGGGCCAGCTCCACACGGCTCATTCCACCCGGTGACCGGCGGATGGCATCCAGGATAACCGTGAGGTTGAAATCACCCATGCGGGGGAGGTTGGTTCCGCGCCTCGCCGAGGGCTGGCGGCTCTCCGTCACTGATACCTCTTAAACGTCTTTGGTTAAGTACTGCTGATGTCAGCATCGTACGCGCAGGCGTGCGCCCACACACCCAGCTTCCGCCCCGGACCTTTCGCGCCCGCCCCTTCCAGCGGCAGAAAGGTCACCCAGGACGAGCCATCTGGGCGGGACTCGGAACAGGGATTCAGGACCGGAGCCCCCGGATACTGGCTGTGACTGTGAATTTCGGGTTCCTGCCGACCTCCCGGGTGGGGCCGATGAGGCGTTCCAGGGCGGGCTGGTAGTGGAGGTGGCTGTTGAACACGGTCCAAAGCTCCCCGCCCGGCGCCAGGACCCGCCCCGCCGCTTCGAACATCTTGATCCCGGCCCCGGCGTGGACGGCCGCCCCCAGATGGAAGGGCGGGTTGAGGAGGATCAGATCCGCACTCCCCTCCGGCAACGAGCTCATGGCATCGTCCTGGAGCACGTCGATCTGCGCCTCCAGCCCGTTGGCGCGGGCCGTCGCCAGGGCGGAGTCGACGGCGGCCGCAGACTGGTCGGTGGCCGTGACCCGGGCATCCGGCGTGCTGCGGGCGTACACGGCCGCCAGGATGCCGGTGCCGCAACCCAGATCGATGGCGTGCCGGGCGTGCGGCATCTGCGGAAGGAACTGCAGCAGGAACCGGGTTCCGATGTCCAGGCGGGTGCCGGCAAAGACCGCCCCGCGGGCGCAGACCGTCAGCCCCAGCTCTGCGTTCACCTCAGTGACCGGGAAGGGCGGCGGGCCCTGGGCCAGCCTGGGATTCCGGGCCAGCAGTATCCTCGACTTCTGCCGGGCGAGCTGGGGCTGGACATCGTGGAAGTAGCGCTCAAGTACGGCGTTCATGCCGCGGCTCATGTGTTTGATCCGTCCGCCGGCCAGCAGCACGACGTCGGCAGCGGCGTGGCGGGCGACGGCGTCGGCGATTTCCTCCAGCTCGGACAGGGACTTGGGCAGCTGGACCAGCACCACGGACGCGCCCTCCAGCAGGGCGGCCCCGAGCGGGAGCTGTTGAAAGCCCCCTGCGATGTCCAGGGCGTCGGCATTGTTGCGAAGCGCGCGCTCACCGGTGATGAGGTCCTGGTGCACCCGGACCGTCCCGGCGCCCTTGCCGGCACGCGTGTCCGGCGCCGGGGTCTCGGGCGTGGTGGCCTGGAGGGCGCCGAGCGTCAGGGCGCCGTAGCGGTCCCCCACGACGGCAAGCTTGCTTCCGGGCCCCAGAAGCCCGGCCGCCGTGTCCAGCAGGAGCTTATCCGTGGCGTCCCAGGCCTGCAGGTTGGCCGCTTCAACGTCCGGGAACCTCCTCAGCCGGGAGAAGAGAGATTCGAGATTGTTGTCCGCCACGGGCGAGCTTCCGCCTATTCTGTTCAGGCTGTTGGTTCAACAGGTTCAGGGTCTCCTGCTAACTTACCGGAAGAGCCCGGTCCCCCGGCCTCCGCCGGTACGGGTCGCTGCCGCTCAAGCACACCGCGCGGCGGCAGCGCGCAGGGCCGGCGTCCAGATCAGTCCGGTCACGGCGACGACGCTCTGGAGCGCAGCACTGGCATCGGGAGGCACGCCCTAGCCCTCCTGGTCACCGGCCGACATATCGCCGACGCCAGGCGTGCCGTCGGCGAGCGCGTAGCGCTGCAGCACCGCACCCTTCGGTGAGGCGACGACCGGCTCGATGAGTCTGAGGTTCGTCGGAACTACCCCGTCGGCGAAGACCTTCTTTCCACCGCCGAGGAGGATCGGATACACCCAGAGCGTGAGCCGATCGAAGAGCCGCTCGGCGAACAGGGTCTGCACGAAGTCGAGGCTGCCGATGACGTGGATGTTCGCGTGCCGGTCGCGCAGTTCGCGCACGGCGGCGACGACATCAGGACCGAGCAGTGTGGAGCCGGCCCACTCGAGGGTCGGCGTCTGGCGCGAGGCCACGTATTTCGGGAGGCGGTTGAACAGCCGCGCGATGCCCCCGTCCGCGTGCGGCCAGTACGCGGCGAAAATGTCGTAGGTCCGGCGCCCAAGCAGCAGCGCGTCCATCCCCGCCATCCCGGCGTCGACCTGCTCGCCGACGACCTCGTCGAAGAGAGGCGCCTGCCAGCCGCCAAACGCGAAACCGTCGTCAGCGTCCTCGTCCGGCCCGCCGGGCGCCTGCGCGACGCCGTCGAGCGTGGTGAACAGGTCGATATGGATGAGTCCCATGCCGTGCTCTTTCTCTGTCGCCCGTCGTCGCCCCGGCGAGGGGATCACTTCGAGGCTGCCACACGATCCCCCTGCGAAGCAATGGACATCAGCCCGCCCGAACACTAGGCGGAGGTTAGGAGACACGCCTTAGAACGGGTTCAGGAGCCTGTCCACAAACTGCCGGGTGCGTTCCTCCCGGGGGTCGCGCAGCACCGTGTCCGGGTGGCCACGTTCAACGACGACGCCACCGTCCATGAAGATGACTTCGTCGGCAACCTGGCGGGCGAACGCGAGCTCGTGGGTGACCACGACCATGGTCCAGCCTTCGTCCGCGAGCTCCTTGATGACGGTCAGGACATCTCCCACCAACTCCGGGTCCAGCGCCGACGTCGGCTCGTCAAACAGCAAGAGCTGCGGGCGCAACGCCAGCGCACGCACGATGCCGACACGCTGTTGCTGGCCACCGGAGAGCTCGAAGGGATAGCTGTTCTCCTTGTCGGCCAGCCCGACGCGGGCCAGTAGCTCCCTGGCCTCCCTGGCCGCTTCGGCCCTGGGCCGCTTCTGGACCTGGACCGGGCCTTCGATGACGTTCTCCAGGACGGTCATGTGCGGGAAAAGGTTGTAGTGCTGGAACACCATGGCGCTGCGGTCCCTCAAGGCGGCCAGCTGCTTCTTCGACACCGGTCTGGAAAAGTCGACGGTGGATTCGCCGACGAACTCCACGATGCCGGCGTCGGGTACTTCGAGCCCGTTGAGGCACCGCAGCACCGTCGTCTTGCCTGAACCGGACGGCCCGATCAAGGTGACGACTTCGCCACGGCTGACGTCCAGATCGATGGATTTCAGCACTTCCTGCCGGCCAAACGCCTTGCGCAGTCCTCGCACGGACAGCAGCGCAGCGGAGTCCGGGAGCGGGGATTCAGTGAGCGACATAGCGGTCCAATCTCTTCTCCAGTGCGGACTGTCCACCGGCGAGGACCAGGCAGATCACCCAGTAGATGACGGCTGCCTCCAGGTACAGCAGCATGAATTCCTGGCTGAAGGCCGCCACCTGCTGCGCCTGACGGAACAGCTCGGTCACGAGGATCAGCGAAGCCAGCGATGTGTCCTTGACCAGGCTGATGAAGGTGTTGGACAGGGGCGGCACCGAGACCCGCGCGGCTTGCGGCAGGATAATCCGCACCAGTGACCGCCGGCGCGACATGCCGATGGTATATGCGGCCTCCCACTGGCCCTTGGGAACGGACAGAATGGCCGCTCGAATGACCTCGGCGGCGTAGCCGCCCACGTTCAGTGAGAAGGCGATGATCGCGCTAGGCCATGGATCGATGGTTATTCCGATGGACGGCAGCCCGTAGAAAATGACAAACAGCTGGACCAGGAGGGGGGTGCCGCGGATAACCGATATGTAGATCCGCGCCACCGCAGCAAAGACGGGATTACGGCTCAGCCGCATGAGCGCGACCAGCAGGGCCAGCAGCAGCCCCAGGACGAACGACGCCAGTGCCAGCGGAACAGTGCCGGTTATCGCACCCATCAGAATGGGTCCCAGTGAACCCCACACGAGATCCCAGTTGACAGTCATGCTCTGGCTCAGCGTCCTTCGAGGGCCTCCCGCCCGCTACTTCGTGACGTCGGCGTCGAAGTACTTCTGGGAAATAGCTGTCAGGGTGCCATCGGCCTGCAGTTCGCCAAGTGCCGTATTGACAGCCTCGGCCAGACTGGTCGAGCCCTTGCGGAACGCGAAGGCGCTCAGCGACTTGTCCGTGGTCTCGGCGGCACTTTTGATGCTGCTGTCCCGCGCAGTCTTCTGGTAGTCCAGATACGTGAGCTTGTCGTTGATGGTGGCGTTGACCCGCCCCTGCTTGAGCAGGGTTATTGCCTGCGCCCATCCCTCGACTGCCTGCACGTTGGCCCCGCTTTCTTGCGCCACCTGGTACCAGTTGCTCGTCAGCGATTGCGCTGTGGTCTTGCCCTTGAGGCTTTCGAACGAGGTGATGCTGTTGTCGTCGGCCTTGGTGACGATTACGCCCGTGCTTACGGTGTAGGGGGTGGAGAAATCGTACTTCGCTTTGCGTTCGTCAGTGATCGAAACCTGGTTGGCGACGACGTCGAACCTCTTGGCTTCCAGGCCGGCAAAGAGGGCGTCGAACTGCGTTTCCTGGAAGTTCGGCTCGACGCCGAGCTTGCCGGCGACAGCCTTGATGATTTCCACGTCATATCCGGTCAGTTCACCGCTGCCGTCGGCGTGGAAAGAGAAAGGCTTATAGGTGCCTTCCGTGCCGACCTTGAGCACGCCTGCGCTCTTTACATCACTCAGAGAGGTGTCTGCGCCGGCCGCCGGCGCCGAGCTGGCCGGAGCCGTGGACGTCGAGCCGCAGCCGGACAAGGCCAGTGCCGCAGCGGAAATCAGGCCGATAACGGAAAGTCGTGTGCGCTTCATGATGGTCCTTCGTGGTGGAGCCGGAAGGGGAAACTATAATTTCGAGCAAAGAAAAACCGCGAGAACCAGGATAATTTCCTATTCTAGCGGTTTCGGTGGAGCTGAGGGGACTCGAACCCCTGACCCCCTGCATGCCATGCAGGTGCGCTACCAGCTGCGCCACAGCCCCGAATTTACTGGCGAAGAAGCATCTTCCCGCAAGCAACCTGATTAGCTTAAACCACAATTCCGCGCGACGCGAATCGGAAACCCTGGCCGAAAATAATGTTTGGCCGGCCGGAAGGTAGCTCCGGAAAGACAGCAGAAAAAATCCGCCGGGATCAATAGATCCCGGCGGATTATCCGGTGGAGCTGAGGGGACTCGAACCCCTGACCCCCTGCATGCCATGCAGGTGCGCTACCAGCTGCGCCACAGCCCCGAATTTTCGCTGCTCCGGCCCCGTCGGCTTACGCTTCCGGCTCCGGTACTTTGTCCGGATCTCTCCGAAGCAACTCAAATATCTTAGAACAGCCTTTCGGAAAATTCCAAATCGGGCATATTCGCGCTTTTCGGCTGGACGCTCGGCAGCGGGGCTACTCCGAGTCGGAGGCGACGGCGGCCTTGGCGGATGCGTCGTCGCCCAGCTGCAGGTCCACCACGGGGCAGTCCTTCCACAGGCGCTCAAGTGCGTAGAACACGCGGTCTTCCTCGTGCTGGACGTGGATGACGATGTCCGAGTAGTCCAGCAGGACCCAGCGTCCCCCGGAGCGTCCTTCACGGCGGGTCGGTTTGAGGCCGAACTTGGTGAGCTCTTCCTCGATGCCGTCCACGATCGCGTTGACCTGGCGCTCGGAGGGGGCCGAGGCAATCAGGAAGACGTCGGCCAGGGCCAGGCGTTCGCTGACGTCCAGCGCCACGATGTCATCGGCGAGTTTCTCCGAGGCAGCGCGGGCTGCGTGGCGGGCTGTGGCGATGGATGATTCTGTTGCAGTCACGGGACTCCTTGTTGGGTGAAATCTTTGGGGTGGAAAAGCTTTGATGCGCAATAGGGCTGAGGCTCCGGGCGAGGACCGGCACTAGCCGGCGAGGCCGGTGATGATCAGCGTGATGCCGGCGATCAGGGCAAGGATGCCCAGGGCCAGCACGCCCAGCTGCAGCATTCGGAGGCGGCGGGCCCGATCGAGCCCGGCCGTGGCCGCGTCGAGGGGATCCAGGCCATAGGCGGAGTTTGCAGCCACCGGGGTCCTCCCGGCGAACTCTTCTTCCGACTCCGGCGCCGCGGCGGGCCGCCCTGCGGGACCGGTGCGCGTGGCGGTGCCCTTGGCGGCAGCTTCGGCGCGGGCGAGCACACCGGCCCGGCCGGTCGCCGGAACTGAGCGTTGCCGGGACGACCCGGGACGGCGGCTGCCGGACTTCCGGGGGTCTTCCACCCGGGGGCCCGGGTTGGTGACGACCGGAACGTACGACGTGGCAGGGCGCTTCATGACAGGCCGCTCCACGCCGGGGACTTGCTCGAATTCCAAAGGGGTGACCATGGCCAGGTTGCTCGCGGCGGAGGGGTCGTTCCGCGGCGGCGCAGGGTTGTTTTGTTCGGCCAGCTTCTGCTTCGCGGCGGCACGCCGGTTCAGCACCGCGGCCCGTTCGGCCAGTGCGATCTGCTCTGCCAGGACGTCAGGATCGACGGCGTCGGGGTCGTTGGCCGCGATGTGTTCCATCTTGGCCAGCTGGTTGTGTGCCTGCTGGGCCAGCAGTTCGCGGGCGGCGAGGGCCTGCTCGACCGTCATCCCGTCGGGGAGTTGGCCGCCGGGACCGGAAGCGCCGGTGTCCGAGCCCGGAGCGGTGCCCTTCGGGCCGCTGGCGGAAGCCGGAGCGGCCTTGCCGGCGGCGTTTTCCGTGGAGTCCTTACCCGGTGCCGATACCTTGGCGGCCGAATCCTTCGGTGCCGGGCCCTTCCCGGGAGCAGGGGTGCCGGCGGGCTTCGCCCCCGGGTTGGCGCCCGGCTGGCCGACCACCGGGTTGGCCCGGGTCCGCGGCGACGCGGGAACGATCAGGTTGGCCGACGTGGCCGGGGCGGTTTCCGCCGCCAGCTGCAGCAGCCTCAGCTGGCGCCGGGTGGGCGGGCCGCCGCCTGCGAGCTGGCCTTCTTTTTCGGCGAGTTCCTTGATTGTGCGGAGCGCAGCCCGGTCCCGGGCGCGGACCTGCGAGGACCGCTGGGTCCCGGCCGGCGTCCGGACAGAATCCACCGGCCCGTCGGCCACCCGTCGGCTGCGTCCGGTGATTTCTGCGGCGGTGGGTTCGCCCGGGTCCGCCTTGGCTGCCGGCTTGGCGGCCGCAGTCTTCGGGGACTCCGGGTTTGAGGCAGGACCAACCGCGCCGGGAGCCGCGGTACCGGACTCCTGGCCCGCTTCCAGGCGTTCATCCCGAGCCTGCCGCAATTCGCGGCGGCTGCGGACGGGTGGCTGTTCCTGACTCATTCCAAACTCACTCAGTGCTGGCTGGTTGGCTTATTTCGGCGGACCGCATGTACCGGGCCGCTTCGTTCTCTGCTTCAATTCCCGATGCGTCGTCCGCGGGGTCCGGGTCGCCGTCGTACAGTCCGTACTTCGCGATGTACTGGACCACACCGTCGGGCACGAGGTACCAGACGGGATTGCCGGCAGCCACGCGGGCGCGGCAGTCCGTGGAGGAGATTGCCATGGCCGGGACTTCGAGCAGGCTGACGTCCTTGCGGCCCATGCCGTCCAGCACGTGGCCGGGCCGGGTGACTCCAACAAAGTGCGCCAGGGACCAGAGCTCGTTGATGTCTTTCCAGGACAGGATCTGGGCCAGGGCGTCCGCGCCGGTGATGAAAAACAGATCGGCGTCGGGCCGCAGGGTGCGCAGGTCACGCAGCGTGTCGATGGTGTAGGTCGGCCCCGGCCGGTCCACGTCCACCCGGCTGACGGTGAACCGGGGGTTAGAGGCCGTGGCGATGACGGTCATGAGGTACCGGTGCTCCGCCTCGCTGACCTTCTTGCTCATCTTCTGCCACGGCTGGCCGGTGGGCACAAACACGACTTCGTCCAGATCGAACTCCGCCGCAACCTCACTGGCTGCGACAAGGTGTCCGTGGTGGATGGGGTCGAACGTGCCGCCCATTACCCCTAGACGCACCCGGCGCTTGGCGCCGTGCTGCTTCATGGTGGCGGAAATATTAGTGGCCCTGGCCGTGATCGTGCTTGTTCGGGTGCTGGCGGTGCGGATCCGAGTGCTCCTCGACGGCCTCGTGGCGCCTGCCCAGGTTGGAGTAGGAAAGCGTGATGAACATCATGAGGAGGAGGATCGCGAAAATCGAGACCCCGAAGACCCACGGCTCGGCCCAGAGCGGCGCGAGTTCCTCGTGGCCGGATTCGCCGGCGGCGGCGACAATTGTGGCGATCTGCTGCGACAGCATGTTCTCCCCTAGTGACTTCAAGATTTTTCGACGGCGGTTGACCCCGCCGTTCCGGACTTCTGTTCCATGTTACAGCGTTGCTAGGCCCTGATCTGGCCCTCGCCCTGGACGATCCACTTCGTGGTGGTCAGTTCAGTGAGTCCCATCGGGCCCCGGGCGTGCAGCTTCTGGGTCGAGATGCCCACCTCGGCGCCCAGGCCCAGTTCGCCGCCGTCGGTGAACCGTGTGGAGGCATTCACGATCACGGCGGCCGAATCGACCTCGGCGATGAACCGCTCGGCGTTGGCGAGGTCGTTGGTCAGGATGGCCTCGGTGTGCCCGGTCGACCAGGTGCGGATGTGCCGGACGGCGTCCTCCAGGCTGTCCACCATGGCCACGGCGAGGTCCAGGTCCATGTACTCGGTGGCCCAGTCCTCCTCCGTCGCGGGGACGGACTCGACGGACGCCGGCAGTGCCGCCCGGACCCGCTCGTCGGTGTGCAGGGTCACGCCGGCGGCGCGCAGGGCGGCGGCGACGGCGGGCAGCACGGTGGAGCCGGAGTGGACCAGCAGGGTTTCCACGGTGTTGCAGACGCTGGGACGCTGGGTCTTGGCGTTCAGCAGGATTTCCACGGCCATCTCCTCGTTGGCGGAGGCGTCGAGGAAGATGTGGACGTTGCCCTCCCCCGTCTCGATGACCGGCACCGCGGCGTTCCTCACGACGGACTGGATCAGGTCGCGGCCGCCGCGGGGTATCAGGACATCCACCTTGCCGCGGGCGCGCATCAGGACGTTTGCGCCTTCGCGGCCGTACTGGTCCACGGTCTGCACGGCGTCGGCGGGCAGGCCCACTGACTCCAGCGCGTCGCGGAGGATGGTGACCAGGGCGGCGTTCGTGGCGGCCGCGGCGGTCCCGCCGCGCAGGATGACGGCATTGCCGCTCTTAAGGCCCAACCCGGCGATGTCCACCGTGACGTTGGGCCGGGCCTCGTAGATGGCGGCGACGACGCCCATCGGCACATTGATCTGGCGCAGCCGCAGCCCGTTGGGGAGGGTCTGGCCGCGCACCACGTTGCCCACCGGATCGGGAAGGGTGGCGAGGTTTTCCAAGGCGCCGGCCAGGGCCTTGATCCGGGCGTCCGTGAGGGTGAGCCGGTCCAGCAGGGCCGCGGATGTGCCGTTGGCCCGTCCCGCGGAAACGTCCTCGGCGTTCGCTGCCAGGATCTGGCGGCTGCCCGCCACCAGCGCGGCGGCAATGGCCCGCAGGCCACGGTCCTTCCAGGCGCGGTTGGCGCGGGCCATCCGGCGGGCGGCGTGGCGGGAACGGTCCGCAATCGCGTGGACGGCGGCCTGCACGTCGACTTCGCCGGGCGCTTCCGCGGCGTTCGGGGCCTCCGGGGTTTCCCGGGCACGCTCCGATGGTCCGTCCGCAGGGATCAGGCCTTCGGCAATCAGCTTGTCGGCGAGTACGGCGGAGCGGGGGGTCAAGGCCTCAGTCATGCCACCAGTTTAGGCGAGCGGCCGGCTTAGACCAGCACCAGATCGTCAACATGAACAACCACGCGGTCATATCCGCGGCCGAGCGCCTTGCCGAGCTCCTTGGTGGACCGGCCCAGCATCTGCGGGAGTTCGTCGGAGGCATAGTTGACCAGCCCGCGGGCGATCACCGTGCCGTCCGTCGAGACCATCTCCACCGGGTCGCCGGCTTCAAAGGAGCCGGTTACGGCGGTGATGCCGGCGGGCAGCAGCGAGGTGCGCCGGTCGCGCACGGCCTGCACGGCACCGTCGTCGAGCACGAGAGTGCCTTCCACCGACGCCAGGTGCGCCAGCCACAGAAGCCTGATCGGCTTGCGGGAGCCGCTGACCGAGAACCAGGTTCCCACGTCGTGTCCGGCCAATGCCGCGGCGGCGTTCCCGGTCGAGGTGACGAGGGCGTGGATGCCGGAGCCTGCGGCGATCATCGCCGCCTCGACCTTGGTGGCCATTCCCCCGGTGCCGACTCCGGCCTTGCCGGTGCTGCCGATGGAGACCCCGTCGAGGTCGTGCGGGCCCGTGACATGCGGGATCCGCCGGGCGCCGTGCGAGGGCGGCCCGTCGTAGAGGGAGTCGACGTCGGAGAGCAGCACCAGCGCGTCGGCGCGGACCAGGTGCGCCACGAGGGCCGCCAGCCGGTCATTGTCGCCGAAGCGGATCTCGTGCGTGGCGACGGTGTCGTTTTCGTTGACCACCGGCACGACGCCGAGGTTCAGCAGCCGGTCCAGGGCGCGGAAGGCGTTGGTGTGTTGGCTGCGGCGCATGAAATCGTCGGCAGTCAGCAGCACCTGGCTGACGGTGACGCCGTGGGCTCCGAAGGCGTGGGTGTAGCGGGCCATCAGGAGGCCCTGGCCCACGCTCGCGGCGGCCTGCTGGGTGGCGAGGTCGCGGGGCCGCTTCTCCAGCCCGAGCGGGGCCAGTCCGGCGGCGATGGCGCCGGAGGACACCAGGATGATTTCGGCGCCTTCGTTGCGCTTGTGCGCCAGGGCATCGGCGAGGCCGGTCAGGGCCTCTTCCGAGATGCCGCCCTTGATGCTGGTCAGGGACGACGAACCGACCTTCACCACAATCCGGCGGGCACCGGACAGCGCGGAGCGGTCCGGGACGGCGGAGTTCCGGGCGGAAGGGTGCGGGGCTGGACCGTCCGGGACGGCCAGCGCAGGAGCCGATCCGACAGCTGCCGGGGGTTCCGCCTTGCCCGCCGTGCCCGGCACGATGACGGTTTTACTCGTCATCTGCTGCGCCCAGTCCACTCTCCTTGACCGGCTTGACGGCCCGGCGTCCGCTGACGGATTCGGTCCAGATGCCGGCCTTGCGCTCGGCTTCGAGCTCGGCG
>JAODMS010000163.1 GCA_025464925.1 Arthrobacter sp. | reverse complement strand
ATACGGTGGGGTGCACCTTGAATCCCGGATTAACTGCATTGGCCTTGTCAATCAGGCCCTGCATCTTGATGCCGTCTCCTCCGGAGAGCAAGTGCCAGAACTTGATGTCCTGCACTGAGGCCTGCGCCGCCCCGCCACATCCCGCCAGACTCGAGGCCATCAAGGCGCTGCCGAAAACCGCCGATCCTCCGGCCAGCAACTGCCTTCGCGATAACTGCTTACCGTTGAAACTATCCAACTGCTTCACCCGTCACTCCTTTGGACGCGCTGAAATTACCTTACAGACCGGCCCCGCCCGTGGGGCGCGGTGTGATCTCCGGCATACGTTACATCGTTGTAAAGTGCGGCACAAGAGATTTTGTTAGCGATAACAATTCTTGCGGAGCGTGCTTGCGGCCTAGGCGCCCGAGCTCGCCCGTTCGAGGATGCGGTAGGGAATCTCCACCACTCTGGCATCCCTACGCCGGTCCGCCATTCGCTCCGTCAGCAGCCGAAGGGCCTCCGCCGCCAGGTGGCCCTTGTCGAACGAAACAGTTGTCAGCGGGGGAACGGCGAACTGCCCGTCGGGAATGTCGTCGAAACCGGCAACGGCTATGTCCTGGGGAACCCGGTGCCCGGCCTGGAACAGGACGTTCAGCGCCCCGATGGCCAATGAGTCGGTAAAGCAAAACAGGGCATCGGGCAGCGGGTTGGCGGCCAGGTAGGAGCGGAGTGCCGCCGCGCCGCCCTGCGGTGTCCAGGAATCGCAGACGATTTCGAGGGACGGATCGTAGGCGATGCCCATTTCCTTCAGGGCCTCCCGGTAGCCCTGGGAACGCTGCACTGCCGTGGCCGAGCGGCGGATGCCAGCGGCGCCCAGCACGGCAATCCGGCGCCGCCCGCCACGGGCCAGGGCATGGGTCATGTCCCTCGCCGCCGCCACGCTGTCAACGAAGACCCTGTCCGCCAATTGCTGGTTGACTTCACCCAGCAGCACCACGGGAGGCAGGCTCACCCCTACCTTCACGGCACTTTCCGTGAGTGTGACCGGATTCAAGATGAGCCCGTCAATCAGGTTCGCCCGCGCCTTGGAGAGCAGCTCGACTTCACGCTGGGGATCCAGCCCCGTCTCTTCGATCTGGATGCTCCAGCCGCGGGCGTGGCCGACCTCTACGACGTGGTGGGCCAGAAGGGCCGAGTACGGCGTCCTTAGATCCGGCAGGGCCAGGGCAATGACACCGGACCGGCCATTGCGCAGGCCGCGGGCGGACAGGTTGGGAATGTAGTCGAGTTCGGCGAGGGCCTGCTCCACCCTGAGCCGGGTCCGCTCGCTGACGGGAATCAGGCCGTTGACCACGTTGGAAACGGTCTTGGGGGAGACGCCGGCACGGGCGGCGACGTCCTTGACAGTTGCGCGCACCGTCCCCTGCTTTCTGCTCTGCCGGGCGTTCCGGCCGTGGTCCTGTACCGATGCTACAAGAGGAAACGGAACCGCCGGCAGCGTTGCCGCTGCCGGCGGTTCCGCGGACCTCAGGAAGCACTCCGCGGCGGACCCTGTGGCGCCTTTCGTCAGGGGTTCGGGACGGGGCGGGCCTGGTCGGAACGGGCGGCAGCCGTGACCGGGCGCTCCGCGGCCGGCTTGGCTGCCTGAGCGGCGGGAGGTGAGGTCTTGAGCTTGAACCGCTTGCCGAGTGTGCTTCCGCCGCTGCCGGTGCGGTTCTTGTTGAAGATGTCGAATCCGACGGCAAGGAGGAGCACGAGGCCTTTGATGAGCTGCTGGTAGTCGGTGCCCAGTCCCAGGATGGACATGCCGTTGTTGAGGACGCCCATGATCAGGCCGCCGATCATGGCCCCTGCCACCGTGCCGATGCCGCCCTGGACTGCGGCTCCGCCGATGAAGGCCGCGGCGATGGAGTCCAGCTCGAAGCCGGTACCGCCGGCGGGCTGGGCGGAGTTCAGGCGGGCCGTGAAAACGAGGCCCGCGAGGGCGGCAAGGACGCCCATGTTGACGAAGAGCCGGAACGTGACGGCCTTGGTCTTGACGCCGGACAGCTCGGCAGCGTGGAGGTTGCCGCCGATCGCGTAGGTGTGGCGGCCGAACACGCTGTTGTTCATGAGCGCCGTGTACACGATGACCAGGACTGCGAGCACAATCAAGACGATCGGAGTGCCTCGGTAGCTGGCCAGGAGGAAGGTGATGGTCAGCATGAGCAGGGCGATGAACGTGGTCTTGATGGCGAACCAGGCGAAGGGCTCATTCTCAAGGTCGAACTTCCTGCTCATCCGGCGCTCCCTGACAGCCTGGATGATCAGCGCAAGGGTGGCTCCGACGCCCAGGATGACCGTCAGCCATTCCACCACCGAGGTGCCGCCGGTGATATCGGGAAGGAAGCCGCCGCCCAAGGCGCGGAGTTCGGGGGGAAACGGGGTGATCTGCTGGTTCTTCAGCACGATCAGGGTCAGGCCGCGGAAGATCAGCATGCCGGCCAGGGTGACGATGAAGGCCGGGATGCCGATGTAGGCGATCCAGTACCCCTGCCAGGCGCCCACCAGGGCCCCGACCAGAAGGCAGGCGGGGATGGCAAGCCACCACGCCCAGCCCCAGTGGACGATCATGACGCCGGCAACCGCACCGATGAAGCCGGCGATCGAACCGACGGAGAGGTCAATATGGCCTGCAATGATCACCATGACCATGCCGATCGCGAGGATCAGGATGTAGCTGTTCTGGACCACGAGGTTGGTGACGTTCTGCGGTTGCAGCAGAATTCCGTTCGTCAGGACCTGGAAGAGAAGGACGATCAGGATCAGGGCGACGAAGATGCCAACCTGACGGAGGCGGCTTGTCAGGAATCCGAGGGATTCTCGTAGGGCGGACATGTTCGCTATTCCTTCTCCTTGGTCATGTAATGCATGAGGGTTTCCTGGGATGCTTCGGCGATGGGTACTTCGCCGGTGACATGGCCGGCGGACAAGGTGTAGATCCTGTCGCAGATGCCCAGCAGCTCGGGCAGCTCCGAGGAAATGACGATGACCGCCTTTCCCTCCGCTGCCAGCCTGGCGATGATCGTGTAAATCTCGAATTTGGCACCGACGTCGATGCCACGGGTGGGCTCATCGAGAATGAGCACGTCCGGATCGGAAAACATCCACTTGCTCAGCACCACTTTCTGCTGGTTTCCGCCTGAAAGCTTGCCCGTGATGGCAGCCACCGACGGCGCCTTGATGTTCATGCTCGTCCGGTAACCGTTGGCCACCATGGTTTCTTCGTTCTTGTCCACCCACCCGCGCCTGACGAGCTTGCGCAGCCCGGCCATGGAAACGTTGCGCTTGATGTCCTCGATGAGGTTCAACCCGTAGCGCTTTCGGTCCTCTGTCGCGTAGGCGATGCCGTGCTTGATGGCGGCGGACACCGTGGAGGTGTTGATTTCCTGGCCGTACTTGAAGACTTTCCCGGAGACAGCGTGGCCGTACGAGCGGCCGAAGACGCTCATGGCCAGTTCGGTCCGGCCGGCTCCCATGAGGCCGGCCAGTCCGACGACTTCGCCCTTGCGCACGTTCAGGTTCGCGTTGTGGACCACCATGCGGGTGTGGTCCTGGGGATGTTGGACGGACCAGTCCTCGATCCGCAGGACTTCCTCGCCGATCTGCGGGTCCCGGTCCGGATACAGGCTCTCCAGGTCGCGGCCCACCATGCCGCGGATGATCCGCTCCTGGGTGATCTGGCCTTCGTCCAGGCGCAGGGTCTCGATGGTCCTGCCGTCCCGGATGATCGTCACGGCGTCCGCGACCTTCCGGATTTCGTTGAGCTTGTGGCTGATGATGATGCTGGTGACGCCCTGGCCCTTCAGATGGATGATCAAGTCCAGCAGGTGGCCGGAATCCTCGTCGTTGAGCGCGGCGGTGGGCTCGTCCAGGATCAGGAGTTTGACCTCCTTGGAGAGCGCCTTGGCGATCTCCACCAGTTGCTGCTTGCCCACGCTGATGTGCTGGACCGGGGTGACGGGGTTTTCGCTCAGTCCTACCCGGGCCAGCAATTTGGCCGCTTCGAGGTTGGTCTTGCGCCAGTCCACCCAGCCGTTCTTGGCCTGTTCGTTGCCGAGGTAGATGTTTTCGGCGATCGAAAGGTACGGGCTCAGCGCCAGTTCCTGATGGATGATGACAATGCCGCGCTTCTCACTGTCGGTGATGGTGGAGAAGTTGCACGGCTCGTTCTCGAAAAGGATGTCTCCTTCGAAAGAGTTGTGCGCGTAGACGCCCGACAGCACTTTCATGAGCGTGGATTTTCCGGCTCCGTTTTCTCCGCAGATGGCGTGGACTTCGCCGCGGTTCACATCCAGGGTGACGTCCTGAAGGGCCTTCACCCCGGGGAAGGTCTTGGTGATTCCTCGCATTTGAAGAATGGGTGTTTTCATCGTCAAGTCCCACTGACTGGTCGAAGCCGGGCCCTCCTGCGGGTGCAGGGGGCGTTCGGCAGGGCCGGGCAGGCGGCTCCGCCTGCCCGGCCTGCGGAAGGGCTACTTGATATCGGCCGCGGTGTAGTACCCGGAGTCGATGAGTTCCTTCTGGTAGTTGTCCTTGGTGATGATGACGGACTTGAGCAGGTACGCCGGGACCACCTTGACCTTGTTGTTATAGGTCTTGGAGTCGTTGACTTCCGGCTCCTGGCCCTTCAGGACCGCATCGACCATCTTCACGGCCTGGGCCCCGAGCTGCCGGGTGTCCTTGAAAATCGTGGAGTATTGTTCCCCGCCCACGATGGACTTGACCGAGCCCTTTTCCGCATCCTGGCCTGTGACGACCGGCAGGCTTCCCTGGGCGTAGCCCCCGGTGCTCGTGAGGGCGGAAATGATGCCGATGGACAGGCCGTCGTAAGGGGAAAGGACGCCGTCCAGCTTGGTGCCGGAGCTGTAAGCGGACGTCAGGATGTCTTCCATGCGCTTCTGGGCGACGGGAGCCTGCCACCGCAGGATGGCAGCCTGCTCGAACTTGGTCTGGCCGCTGGGGACCTTGAGGGTTCCCGCGTCCATGAACGGCTTGAGGGTGTCCATGGCGCCGGTCCAGAAAAAGTTGGCGTTGTTGTCATCCGGGCTGCCCGCGAAGAGTTCCACGTTGAACGGGCCCTTCCCGTCCACCGTCTTGCCGCTGGGGTCGAGGAGACCCAGGCCGGTCAGCAGCGAGGTGGCCTGCTGGACCCCCACGGTGTAGTTGTCGAACGTTGTGTAGTAGTCCACGTTCGGGGATCCGTTGATGAGGCGGTCGTATGCGATGACCTTGACGTTCTGTTCCTTCGCCTTGGCGAGGACATCGGTGAGCGTGGTGCCGTCGATGGCAGCGATGATCAGGGCCTTGGCACCCTTGGTGAGCATGTTTTCGATCTGCGAGACCTGGGTGGGAATGTCGTCGTTGGCGTACTGCAGGTCCGTCTTGTAGCCAAGCTTCGTCAGGGAATCGGAGACGTTCTTGCCGTCCGCGATCCACCGCTCCGAGGTCTGCGTCGGCATCGAGATGCCCACCAGGGCGCCCGCTGTATCGGCGCTGCCGGACGGGCTGGCTGCCGCGCCACCGCCACGGGAACCACATCCCGTGGCCCCCACTGTCAGCGCGAGGGCGACAGCAACGGCGCCCAAGAGTTTCTTGATTCTCACGGTTTTCTCCTCCCGCGGACCCTGCGGTCCACGAATCCCTTATGCCCCTAGGCCTGTCCGCATCTTTGCGGACAGTGCGCGCTCTTTCGGACAGTGCCGAAAGTATTGTTATCGCTAACAAACCATAAGGTAACGCGGAGGCGGGATGTGAGTCAATGCACAGTCCGCTTGCTGGGGAATAAGCGAGGAACCGGGGCGGGCCCCCGGCAGAAGTGCCAGTCGCGGGAGGCCCGCCCCGGTTGCGGGACTACCAGCGCGGATGAACCGACCCGCGGAAGTAGCGCCCGTAAATCGAGCGGACGCCTGCGTTGAAGTCCGCATCAATGTCGGCCAGCATGCTGCCCGAGGCTGCGTTGGACCGGGCCTGCTCCCGGCTGCGGGCGCCCGGAATGACGGTGCTGACACCGTCCTGCGCCGCCACCCAGGCAATGGCGGCCTGTGCCGTCGTGGCACCCCCGGGTGCCAGTTGGCCAAACTCCTGAGCGGCTGTGAGGCCCTGTTCGAAATCTACGCCGGAGAACGTTTCCCCCACGTCGAACGCCGCCCCCGACCGGTTGTAGTTCCGGTGATCGTTCTCGGCAAATACGGTGTCCGTGGAGTACTTGCCGGAAAGGAGCCCCGAGGCCAGCGGCACCCGCGCAATGATGCCGACGCCAGCGGCCACCGCCGCGGGCAGGACCTCGTCCAGGGGCTTGAGCCGGAACGCGTTCAGGATGATCTGCACCGTGGCCGTTCCGGGCCGGCGCATTGCCTCCAGGGCTTCGTCCGCCCGCTCGACGCTGACGCCGTAGTTTCGGATCGAGCCCTCCTGGACCAGCGTTTCGAGCGCGTCGTAGACTTCCGTCCGGCTGTACACGGCAGTCGGCGGACAGTGGAGCTGCACCAGGTCCAGGCAGTCAGTGCCCAGATTGCGCCGGGACCGGTCCACCCATTGACGGAAATTTCCGAGATTGTAGTTCTCCGGCGCCTGCTCCAGGCGCCGGCCCATTTTTGTCGCAACGGTGATATCGAGGCCGGGATGGGCCGCGAGAAACGCACCGATGGTCTGCTCACTCCGTCCGTCGCCGTAGACATCCGCGGTGTCGAAGAACGTCACCCCGGAATCCGCTGCGGCCTCCAGTACGGCGTTGGCCTCATTCTGGTCCACGCTGCCCCAGTCGGCGCCGAGCTGCCATGTTCCCAGGCCTACGACAGATACGGTCCGGCCGGTCTTGCCCAGTATTCTCTGTTCCATCGTTTGACTATAAAGCCTGTCCACGCCCGGATCTTGAACCTGACACGCATCTTGTTAGCGTTATCAAAGGAGAGCCGCTGCTTTTTCACCGGGGCACCAGCGGCATCAGCCTATCCGCGCCGGGGAGGGGCGGTTGTTGAACGTACGACGAGCTTCGGGCTGACGACAGAGGCCGTGCCCGAGGGGCCGCTGGCCATGTCGTCGAGCAGGAGCCGCATGCAGCGTGCCCCCAGTTCTTCAAAGCCCTGGTTGATGGTGGTCAGCGGGGGAATGAAATATGCCGCCTCAGGCTGGTCGTCGTAGCCGACAACGCTGATGTCTTCGGGCACCCGGACGCCGGATTCGTGGAAGGCGCGGAGTGCTCCCAGGGCCATCTGGTCATTGGCCGCGAAAAGCGCGGTGGCGTTGCGTTCGGCTGCCAGCTGCAGCCCTGCCCGGTAGCCCCGTTCGGCGGTCCAGTCGCCCGGGAGGAGTACTGGGGCATTCAGTCCGGCGTCGGCAAGCGTGGCGCGCCAGCCTTCAATGCGGGCCGTCGCGTCGATCCAGTCAGGGGGCCCGGACAGGTGGGCTATCTCCCGGTGGCCGAGATCAATGAGGTGCTGGACGGCGAGCCGGGCACCCATCCCCTGGTCCACGGCGGCAACGCTCAACCGCTCGTCCGCGCTGAACCCGACCGCTACGAGCGGGACCGGGACGCTGATTTCACGCAGCGATTCGAAAATTGCCGTATGGGGCACGATGACGACAATGCCTTCAACGGACTGCATCATGAAGTGCTCGAGGGCGTCCTTGATGGTCGCCGGCGTAACTTCCCGCAAGCTGGCGATGCTGACGAAGTAACCTTGGTCCCGCGCCGCCTGCTGGACACCCAGGAGGGTGTTGGATGGACCGTATTGCGACATTTCGCTTCCCAGGACGCCGATTGTCTGGGACCTCCGGGTGACAAGGCTGCGGGCTGCGGTGTTTCTGCGGTAGCCCAGTTCCGCGATCGCTGTCTCCACCCGGAGGCGTGTTTTAGGGCTGACATTCGGATGGGCGTTGAGCACCCGGGAAACGGTCTGGTGCGACACACCTGCCGCCCTCGCCACGTCCTCCATCACCGGCGGACGTGCAGTCCCTCCTCCTGTTGACATCCCGACCCTTTCACGTTCCACGGACAGATCTAAGCCCCTGCCGATCCGATCAGCTTATGTCCAATGGTGCGGACAAGAGAACCGAAGCCTGCCCGTCCGGGGCTGGTGAACTTGCGAGGGCGAAGATGGTCCAGGAGGCTTCATGGGAGTCGCCGGCGGCGAGCCGGACCACGTCCTGGCCGCTGTTGAAGGCATCCGGCGGGCAGGTCATAGGTTCGACGGCGAGTCCGAGCCGGTTGGGTAGCGGCGGCTTCTTGTCGGCGGTGTGCACTTGAAGCCAGGGGCAGGAGCGGTCCCAGGCCAGGCCGACCCCGGTTCCGCCCGGGTCCCGAACGATCACCTGGGCGCGGCCGCCGTCGTCGAAGGCAAGGTCTGTGAAGGCGTGATCGATTTCCGTGGCACCGATGACCCGGGGTGCCTGGAAGTCGAACTCGTGGCCTTCGACGGCGCGGGTGGCCAGCGGCAGGAGCCGGTCCGGCGTCACTTCAAGGAAGGTCCCGGCAGGCACTTCGAGAGTCCATTGATCAAGGGGGGCCGGTCCGGCCACGAGGTAGGGGTGCGGGCAGACCCCGTAGGGCGCCGGCCGCTCCCCGGTATTGCGTGCCGTCACACTGTTGTGCAGGCCGTTCTCGTCCACCCGGTAGTGGGCGGTGAGCCGCAAGGCGAACGGATAGCCCGGCGACGGCTCGAGAACGCAGGAGAGCGCCACCGAGGCCTCCGTGCGGGATTCCAGGGCCCAGTCCAGAGCGAACACCAAGCCGTGGAGCGCGCAGCCGCGTTCGGGTTCGTTGACCGGTGCCCCGCAGCCGACGCCTTCGAAGCTGTACTCGCCGTCCCGGATCCGGTTTGGCCAGGGCGCAGCAATGATGCCGCGGTAGTCCGGGATAGGACCGCCCGCGGGGGAGGGCACGATCAGGTCCCGGCCCCGGAACTGCAGCCGGCGCAGTGCGGCCGCGCGCGCAGTCACGACGGCTGTATAGCCTCCCGCGCGGAGCTCGTATTCGTCCCCGCTCACAGCCGTCCGGCCAGGCGGTAGTAGGCGGCGTTCCAGTTCAGTTCCTTCTTGAACCCCTTGATGGTGGTGCCCTCGTCGATGGTCAGCAGCTCGGTGCGGGCGATCTCCGCGAAGTCCTCGAAGACATCCAGGCCCACCGCCGTG
>JAODMS010000156.1 GCA_025464925.1 Arthrobacter sp. | reverse complement strand
TCCAACCTCCGCTCCAAGGGCGGCGACGGTTTCACGCCGATCGGCCCGGGACTGATCCCCGCGGATGCGGTGGATCCGGCCGGGCTCCGCATCCGGACCTGGCACAACGGCGAGCTGGTCCAGGACGACACCACCGAGAACCTGCTGTTCCCGTTCGCCCGGCTCGTGGCTGACCTTTCGCAGCTGCTGACTCTGGAAGAGGGGGACATCATCCTCACCGGGACGCCGGCCGGCGCCTCCGTGGCCAAGCCGGGTGACGTCGTCGAGGTTGAGGTCAGCACGGTGGCGGCCGGTACGACGGCGGACGGCACCGCTGCCGGCAGCAGCAGCGGCCGGCTGCTCACCCGGGTCGAGGAAGGCTCGACCCCGTTCGCCGGCTTCGGCGCGTTGCCCCGGACCGATGACCTCCAGCGGGAAGAGGCATACGGTTCCCGTGTCGCCGCCGGGCTGCCGGCAATAACTGAGGGGGTCACCGCGGCACCCTCCGTGCTGACCCCCGAGCTGAAGAGCAAGCTCGAGAGCGTCTGCACCGCTACGCTTTCCTCGCAACTGCGCAGGCGCGGGCTCAACAACGTCAGCATCGACGGCCTCACGTCCACCCGCCCGGGTCAGCGGATTGTGGGCCTTGCCCGGACCCTGCGCTACGTGCCCAACAGGGAAGACCTGTTCACGTCCCACGGCGGCGGCTTCAACGCGCAGAAGCGGGCCATCGATACCCTCAACGAGGGCGAGATCCTGGTGATGGAGGCCCGCGGCGAGAAGGGCACGGGCACGATCGGCGACATCCTGGCACTCCGCGCCCAGGTCCGCGGCGCAGCAGCCATCATCACCGACGGCGGCGTCCGCGACTTCTCCGCCGTTGCCGCCATGGACATGCCCACCTACTACGCCAACCCGCACCCGGCTGTGCTCGGCCGTCGGCATATCCCGTGGGACACCGACATCACCATCGCCTGCGGCGGCACCACCGTCCAGCCCGGAGACATCATCGTGGCCGACGCCGACGGCATCCTCGTCATCCCGCCGGCCCTCGCCGCGGAAATCGCGGACGATTCCATCGTCCAGGAACGCGAGGAAACCTTCATCGCGAACATGGTGCAGCAAGGCCACAGCGTGGACGGCCTCTATCCGCTGAATGCCGAATGGCGCAGGCGCTACGGGGAGTGGGCGGCTTCACCGGAAGCAGGAACCGCCGATGGCTGACGCATCGACCACAATCGGCAGCAAGTCCGAACAGGCCTACGCGGCCATCAAAGCCCACATCGTCGACGGCGCCTATTCCCCGGGCTACCGCCTCGTGCTGGCCAGGATAGCCGAGGACCTGGGCGTCAGCGTCGTCCCGGTCCGGGAAGCCATCCGGCGGCTCGAGGCGGAGGGGCTGGTGACGTTCGAACGCAATGTGGGCGCCACCGTGGCCGGAATCAACCCCACGGAGTATCTCTACACCATGCAGACGCTCAGCATCATCGAGGGTGCGGCCACCGCCCTGTCGGCGCCGCTCATCGGCGAGGCGGACATCAGGCGTGCCCGCGCCGTGAACGCAGCAATGCGTTCATGCCTGGAGCATTTCGACCCTGTCCGGTTCACGCAGCTGAACCAGGAGTTCCACAGCGTGCTCTTTGAACACTGCCCCAACCCGCACATCCTGGATCTCGTGCACCGCGGCTGGAACCGCCTCGCCGTCCTGCGCTCCTCCACATTCCGCTTCATTCCCGGCAGGGCGCAGAACTCCGTGGATGAACACGAGGCACTGCTTCGGCTCATCGAAACCGGTGCGAGCGCAGACCATGTGGAAAAGGCAGCCCGGCTCCACCGCAGTGCCACCCTGGACGCCTATCTCGCCCAGGCCGCAGCATCCGGCCCTCCGGCCCCAAAGCAGTAAGGAAGAAACAATGACGTTCGCTGCCCCAGCAATAAGGCCCCGCTTCGTTCCGGAAAGCCTGCCCACGCACATCCAGCACTACATCCACGGCGAATTCGTGAACTCGGTGGGCGGGGCGACCTTCGACGTCCTCGATCCGGTCTCCAACGAAAATTACGCCACCGCCGCCGCCGGTCAGAAGGAAGACATCGACCTCGCCGTCGCCGCCGCCCGCGAAGCGTTCGTCAACGGCCCGTGGCCGAAGATGAAGCCCCGCGAGCGCGCCCGCGTCCTCAACAGGATCGCCGATGCCGTCGAAGCCCAGGAGGACCGCCTCGCCGAGCTGGAGACCTTCGATACCGGCCTGCCCATCACCCAGGCCAAGGGCCAGGCGCTGCGGGCGGCGGAGAACTTCCGGTTCTTCGCGGACCTGATCGTGGCCCAGTTCGACGACGCCATGAAGGTCCCCGGATCCCAGATCAACTACGTCAACCGCAAGCCGATCGGTGTCGCCGGCCTCATCACCCCGTGGAACACCCCGTTCATGCTCGAGTCCTGGAAGCTGGCCCCCGCGCTGGCCACCGGCAACACCGTGGTGCTCAAGCCGGCCGAGTTCACGCCGCTCTCCGCGTCGCTCTGGGCACAGATCTTCAAGGACGCCGGGCTGCCCGACGGCGTGTTCAACCTCGTCAACGGCCTCGGCGAGGAGGCCGGCGACGCGCTGGTGAAACACCCGGACGTGCCGCTGATTTCCTTCACCGGTGAAACCACCACCGGCAAGACGATCTTCCGCAACGCCGCGGAGCACCTCAAGGGCCTGTCCATGGAGCTCGGCGGCAAGTCCCCCTGCGTCGTGTTCGCCGACGCCGACCTCGACGCCGCGATCGACTCCGCCCTGTTCGGCGTCTTTTCCCTCAACGGTGAACGCTGCACCGCCGGCTCCCGGATCCTGGTGGAACGCGCCATCTATGAGGAGTTCTGCGAGAAGTACGCCGCCCGCGCCAGGAACATCGTGGTCGGCGATCCGCACGATCCCAAGACCCAGGTGGGTGCCCTGGTGCACCCGGAGCACTACGCGAAGGTGGCCTCCTACGTGGAGGTCGGCAAGACCGAAGGCCGGCTGCTGGCCGGCGGCGGACGCCCCGAAGGGCTCGAGACCGGCAACTACATCGCCCCCACAGTGTTCGCCGACGTCGCCCCCGACGCGCGCATCTTCCAGGAGGAGATCTTCGGTCCCGTCGTCGCCATCACTCCCTTTGAGGATGACGACGAGGCGCTGGCGCTGGCGAACAACACCCGGTACGGCCTGGCCGCCTATATCTGGACCCAGAACCTGACGCGCGCCCACAACTTCTCGCAGAACGTGGAAGCCGGCATGGTCTGGCTCAACAGCCACAACGTCCGGGACCTCCGCACCCCGTTCGGCGGCGTCAAGGCCTCCGGCCTGGGCCACGAGGGCGGCTACCGCTCCATCGATTTCTACACCGACCAGCAGGCCGTGCACATCACGCTCGGCACCGTCCACACCCCCAAATTCGGTGCCTAAGCCAATGAAACCACCCTCGAAGAAGAGAAAGAGTAGACCGTGAGCAGCAGCACCATTCCCACCCCCTCCGTCCCCGCTCCGGACATCGTCCGCTGCGCCTACATGGAAATCATCGTCACCGACCTCGCCAAATCCCGCGAGTTTTACGTGGATGTCCTCGGCCTGCACGTCACGGAGGAGGATGAGAACGCCATCTACCTGCGCTCCCTCGAGGAGTTCATCCACCACAACCTGGTGCTTCGCCAGGGACCCCTTGCCGCCGTCGCCGCCTTCGCCTACCGGGTGAAGTCCCCGGCCGAGGTTGACGCCGCCGAGGCGTACTACAAGGAACTGGGCTGCCGCACCGAACGCCGCACGGAAGGCTTCACCAGGGGCATCGGCGACTCCGTGCGGGTCGAGGACCCGCTGGGCTTCCCGTACGAGTTCTTCTACGCGACCGAGCACGTCGAACGCCTCACCCAGCGCTACGACCTCTACTCCGCCGGCGAACTGGTCCGGCTGGACCACTTCAACCAGGTCACCCCGGACGTCCCCAAGGGCCGTAAGTACCTCGAGGACCTCGGCTTCCGGGTATCGGAAGACATCCAGGACTCCGACGGCGTCACCTACGCCGTCTGGATGCACCGCAAGCAGACGGTCCACGACACCGCCCTGACCGGCGGCAGCGGCCCGCGCATGCACCACGTCGCCTTCGCCACGCACGAGAAGCACAACATCATCCAGATCTGCGACAAGATGGGTGCCCTGCGGATCTCCGACCGGATCGAACGCGGCCCCGGCCGGCACGGCGTCTCCAACGCCTTCTACCTGTACATCCTGGACCCGGACGGCCACCGGATCGAGATCTACACCCAGGACTACTACACCGGAGATCCGGACAACCCCACCGTCACCTGGGACGTGCACGACAACCAGCGCCGCGACTGGTGGGGAAACCCCGTGGTGCCGAGCTGGTACACCGAGGCTTCCCTGGTGCTCGATCTGGACGGCAACCCGCAGCCCGTCATCGAACGGACCGATGCCTCGGAGATGGCTGTCACGGTGGGCGCCGACGGCTTCTCCTACACCCGCCAGCCCGGCGGCGAAGCGGCCGGCTTCAAGGTCGGCGCCCAACTCTGACGCCGAATTCCCACCATGGCACCCACGCCACAAACCACACGCCGAATGGAGCACATGAATGCTGGAGCCCACGACGATCGAGGCCATCGCGGACGAACTGGTGGAGGCCGGCCGCAGCCGGACCCCTGTCCCCCGCCTGACTGCCCGCTACCCGGAGATGGCGGTGGAGGACTCCTACGCCGTGCAGCAGCTGTGGCGGCGCCGGAACGAGGAGGCCGGGCGGAAGCTGGTGGGCCGCAAGATCGGCCTCACTTCCCGGGCAATGCAGGCCGCGACAGGCATCACCGAGCCCGACTACGGCGTTATTTTCGATGACATGGTGCTGGAGACCGGCTGTTCGGTGAGCTGGGAGCGGTACACCCATCCCCGGGTGGAAGTTGAACTGGCCTTTGTGTTGAAGAAGGACCTGGCCGGGCCCGGCTGCACCATCTTCGACGTGCTGAACGCCACCGGCTACGTGGTTCCGGCCCTGGAGATCCTGGACTCCAGGATTCAGATGGACGGCCGGACCGTCGTGGACACCATCGCGGACAACGCCGCGATGGGCGCCATGGTGGTCGGCGGAAACCCGGTCCGGCCGGACGCCGTCGACCTCCGGTGGGTCTCCGCGATCCTGTACAAAAACCAGACCGTGGAGGAGACGGGGGTCGCTGCCGGCGTCCTGGACCATCCGGCCGCCGGCGTGCACTGGCTTGCGAACAAACTTGCCGCCCACGGCGACGGAATGAAGGCCGGTGAAATCATTCTCGCCGGCTCCTTCACCCGCCCGCTGTGGGTTTATCAAGGGGACACCGTCCATGCCGACTACGGACCGCTGGGGGCCATCACATGCCGCTTCGAGTAAAGCCGGACCCCACCTTCCGCGACGCCCTGGCCGCCGCAGACCGGCCGCTCGCCGGCATGTGGGTCTGCTCCGGAAGTCCGCTGGTGGCCGAGATCTGCGCCGGCGCCGGCCTGGACTGGCTCCTGATTGACGCCGAACACAGCCCTAACGGGCTGGAATCCATCCTCGCCCAGTTGCAGGCAGTGCAGGGTTACCCCGGCCACGTCCTGGTCCGGCCGCCGGTGAATGACACTGTCGTGTTCAAGCAGTACCTGGACCTCGGCGTCCAGAACCTGCTCGTGCCCATGGTGAACTCCCCGGCCGAGGCCGAGTCCGCCGTCGCGGCCACCCGGTATCCGCCCCACGGCGTCCGGGGCGTGGGGTCCGCGCTGGCCCGCTCGGCCCGGTGGAACCGCGTCCCGGACTACCTCACCCGCGCCGGCGACACCGTCAGCGTGACCGTCCAAATCGAATCCGTTGCGGCGGTCGCGGCGGTGGAGGAGATCCTGGCGGTGGACGGGGTGGACGCCATCTTCCTGGGGCCCTCGGACCTGGCCGCTTCCATGGGCCTGCTGGGACAGCAGGAACATCCAAAAGTGCGTGCCGCCGTTGAACAATGCCTCGCCGCCGCGAAGAAGGCGGGCAAGCCCGGCGGGGTGAACGCCTTCAACGGCGGCACCGCCCGCGCCTACATCGCCGCGGGGGCGTCGTTCGTCCTGGTGGGAGCGGACGTGACTCTACTGGCCCGCGGCTCCGAGGCCCTCGCCGCCGCATTCATTGGGTCCGCGGCCGGCGACCAGTCTTCAGGTTACTAAAGGCGGCACGGCGAATGGGATGCCCGCTGCCGCGGTCAGCTCTCCCGCCAGTCCTGGCTGGTGATGTGTGAACCGGCCTGCGGGCCCATCTGCAGCATTCCGCCGTCCACCGCCCAGGAAGCACCCGTGACGTAGCTTGAGGCCGGAGATGCGAGAAAGGCGATGACCGCCGCCACTTCCCGGGCATCGCCGGGCCGACCCAAGGGAACTCCCGGCCGGTCCGTCGTCGTCGGGTCCTGATCCGTCTGCCCGGTCATCGGAGTGGCGATCTCGCCCGGAGCGACGCTGTTAGCCGTGATGCCAAACTCGGCAAGCTCCAAAGCCAGGGTCTTAACCAGGCCACCAAGCCCGTGCTTGGAAGCGTCATAGGCCGCCGCACCGATCCGCGGCTGGAACTCGTGGACGCTCGTGACCGCAATGATGCGCCCTCCCCGGCGGGCCTTGACCATACGGCGTGCGGCGGCCTGCATGCAGACGAAGGCGCCGTTGAGGTTGGTGTCCAAGGTGCGCATCCAGGTGTCGACCTCAAGGTCCAAAAACTTTACGCCGTCGCCGGTGCCCGCGTTGTTGACGAAGACGTCCACCCCGCCCAGCTCCTCGGCGAGGGAATCGATGACGGCACCCGAGCCAGGGATGTCGGTTGTGTCCAGGTGCCGCACTGCGGCCTTCCGGCCGAGGCTACGGACCTCTTCAGCAGTTGCTTCGGCACCTTGTTGATCCTCATGCCAGGTTATTCCGACGTCCAGCCCGGCCTTCGCCAGCGCCACCGCAGCGGCCCGGCCAATGCCTGAATCTGAACCAGTGACGATCGCCGTTGCCGGCGAGAAGCCGCTTGTGCCTTCCATGATGCCGCCTTCCTCTTCAACCGGGGAACGCCACCCACGTTACGAGTCTTCGGCACTGAGGCGCAAGGAACCACAGTGAGGATCCGCCGGAGCGGATCACGTCCTAGGCTTCGGCTGCCAGCCCGTAACCGCTTCCCACCGGGACCGCATCGTCGGGCAGAAACACCAGACCGCTCCGCTGCTGGACCGTGCCGAGGAAGGCCCGGGCGGACGTCAGCAGCCCGACCACCTCCGAGGATGAGAGCTCATAGAACAACCGGCCATCCCGGCGGGACGGCACTATCAGGCGCTGCCGGCGCAGCATGCCCAGATGCTGCGAGAGGTTGGACGGCTCGAGGCCCGTAACCTCCCGGAGTCGGCTGACCGCTACGGGGCCGTCGACCAGCATCTCCAGCAGGCGGATCCGGGAAGGATGGCCCATGCACTTGAACAGTTCGGCCTTCACTTCAGTCAGGACGGGATCGAGGGCCAGATCGTTTTTCAAGCGCCTCCTTCCTTTGCATCTACTTGCGTCACGGCGGGCCATGTCCAACCCGCCCTAGACCCTGAGAGACAGAAAAGTCTGTCTCTCTATTGGCCGGAACTTCACAACATTAAGAGCCATCTTAGCCTCAGGCGAGGGCAAAAATCAGGCAACAACTCAACCCGCCGTAAATACTTGCGCAGGCGGGCTGAGTAGTTCAGAATTTCATGAATTCATGAATTCGATCCGGGTCTCGACGGAGACTTCCAGCATTCGAACGGATTCAGGCCGCTCCCGTTGACGAAGACACCACCGGGGAACGGAACAATCCAGCTTTCAGGAGGACTTATGGCCGGCATGTTTGAACTTTTCATCGACGAAGCCGCGTGCTTCAGATTTCGCTTGACCGCTCCCGACGGGACCGTCATGGCCCTGTCCAGGCCTTTCCCGGACAAAGCAGCCGCTGTTACGGGGATCGCCGCAGTGCGCGAGTACGCCGGCACGGGCTTCGTCACCGAACTGGCGGAACCACCGGCAGCTCGTAGGAAACCTCACCAGGACGGGCCGGTTCCGCCGCCGCTCGGCCCCCTCCCCCCAATGAGGCGGGCCCGGGCCGGCTGGTGCCGGGTCCAGGTACGGTTGCCACACGTGCGCATCCCGTCGCTGGAAACGCCTCCATGGCGGATCTGAAAGCCCTAAAAACGTACTCGAGCGCCCTCCTGGCCGAAGACTGCCTCGCGGGAACATTTCGCTACGACGCGACATCCGGGCGAATGCAGTGGTCGGACGAGATCTATGCCATCCACGGATATCGCCGCGGCGACGTCGTGCCCACCTTCGACTTGCTCCTTTCGCATAAGCATCAGGATGACAGGAATCGGTGCCACGAAATCCTCGGCGAAGTTTCCGCCGCCGGGGGTTACTTCTGCAGCTATCACCGCATCATTGACGCGCGCCGTCGGGAACATCAGGTCCTTGCCGCCGGGGAAGGGGTGCTGAACGACACTGGCAGGCTCTGCAGGGTCGACGGGTTCATCATCGACCTTTCGGGAACCCTCCGCCGGGAGACCGAGCGGGTTGCAGACGAGGCCGTCCACAGAGCCACGATCACGCGGAGCACCATCGAGCAGGCCAAGGGGATACTGATGGGCAGGCTCGGCATCTGCTCCGACGTCGCCTTTGGATTATTGATTGCCCACAGCCAGCGACGCAACGTCAAGATTTCCAACATCGCCGCGGACCTCATCGAGCTGGCTGGCGATCAGCAGAAGGCCGGGCTGCTCGGCAGCTTCATCGACGCCCTGAAGGGCGTCCGAGCATAACCTCGGAGCACTGGCGGGTCCTACCGGCCGGACCGGAAGCCCGTCATAGCGCCGGCCGAGAAAGCGCTTGGCGGACGTAATGGTTCCCTTGGCACTGAATGAGAACGAGCTGCCTGTGGGCGAGCTGCCCCACGGCGTTCCACGATCCACTCTGCTCTCCGGCACGGGCGACGGCATGGCCCTCAAGGGCCCAAATAACTTCCCCCCTAATGGACCTAGCAGGTCCACAACCCAGAGGCGTATTCTCGAAGACAGGGGGCATCCGGAAACGGTTACACGGACTTCCCGAGCAAGTCCTGGGCACACAGCGCCAGACAGGACGGCATGAATTTAATGAATAGAAACAAGACACCCGGGTCGCACACCGTCTCGGCTTCCGCAGCGGCACGCCGGACAGTGCTCGCGGCCTTTCTCTCTCTGGGCCTACTTATCGCCGCCCCCGCCTGCACGGGACAGGGCGGCCCGCCGCCACCCCCGCCCGCGACCAACACCACTGGCGGTTCGAGTTCCACCGGCGACCTTTCCGTCGTTCCTCGGGTGGTGAAGGAAGTCGAGCCCTCCGTGGTCACGATTCGGACGCCTGAGGGTGTGGGGAGCGGAGTTGTCTACCAGGGTGACGGCATCATCCTCACGGACGCCCACGTCGTCGTCGACCAGCAAAAACAGCCCTTTCCGGAACTGAAAATCGTCTTCGCGGACGGAACTCAGGCATCGGCCACTGTAGTTGGTGCTGACAACCCGACCGACGTCGCCGTGGTCAAGGCCGATCGGGGGAACCTTCCGGCCGCCAAATTCTCCTCCGCAGTTCCTGTGGTTGGGCAGCTGGCGGTTGTAATCGGCAGTCCGTTGGGCCTCGAGCAGACCGTCACCGCGGGCATCGTTTCCGGTCTGCACCGCAACATGCCACCCTCGGAGGGAGCACCACAAGGGCTGCTCGACCTCATCCAGACAGACGCACCGATCTCACCCGGGAACTCCGGCGGACCCGTTGTCAACGGAAACTCGGAGGTCATCGGGCTTGCCGAGGCCTACCTGCCACCCAGCAGCGGTGCCGTAGCCATCGGGTTCGTCACCCCCACGGCGACAGTTCTCGATGTAGCGGAGCAGATACTGAAGACCGGGGTGGTCAAGCACGCGGCCCTGGGCATAGTCCCGACTGACCTCACTCCGGAGATCGCCCAGCGCTTCAACCTCCCCACGAGCTCAGGTGCGTTGGTGGTCGAGGTCGCCACGGAGGGCCCGGCCGACAAAGCCGGCATGCAACCCGGAGACATCATCACGCAGTTCGCCGGCCAAAACTTAGAAACCGTGACCGACCTGCTGGCGGAGCTCCGCAAGAAGAATCCGGGTGAACAAGCCGAGGTCGTGTTGCGGCGCGGACAGGACACCAGAACCGTCAACGTCACCTTGGGAGACTCAGCACAACGCTAGGCAGGGATCCGTTCCACGTCCCGGCGAGACGCCTTGGCCTTTCTGCCACCGTAATGATTGTTTCCGTAATTAATATTCCAGATGGAGGTGTATGGCTTTGACTGACACGGTGTTGCAACGTTTATTCAAAGGCTCCGGCACTGCGTTAATGGTCCGGGGAATTATTGCCATTCTTTTCGGCATCCTGGTCCTGGCCGTCCCTGGCGTGACGCTGCTGACCCTGGTTCTGCTCTTCGGCGTGTACGCAATCCTTGACGGCGCAACGAACATCGCGCACTACTTCTCCCGCGACAAGCGCCGGTCCGGCTGGCAGCTGGCCGGCGGCATCATTTCCATACTCGCAGGCGTCGTCGCGCTGGTCTGGCCAGGCGTTACCGCCCTGTCGCTGGCACTCGTTATAGGCGCATGGGCCATGGTCCTCGGTGCCTCACAGGTCGCACTGGCCTTCGACGTCAAGAAAACGGTCCCGCATTGGTGGGTCTGGCTGATCACGGGCATCGTCACCATTCTTTTCGGACTCTTTGTCCTGTTTGCGCCCGATCTCGGCCTCCTCAGCCTCTTGGGACTGCTCGCCGGCTACGCAATTCTTGCCGGAGCGCTGCTGATCACTTCCGGACTTCAGCTGCGCAAGCTTGAGCCGAGAGTCGCTTGGTCCGACCCCGACGGCGGCCAGCCCGCGCACTAGGGGGACTGCTTCCAGGCATCCTGGAAGTCGGGGTGGTCTGAGTACGGCAGGGCCAGGGCGTTCAACGAAAGCGTGGTCCATTCGATAACTTCAGGAATCCACTGGATCTCCCCGGCCGCACTGCTGACCATGGTGGCCAGGGCGGCCTGCCGGGCGGCTTCGGTGATGCCCAGAAGCCTTCTTTTTGCCTCGCACTCGCGGAGTAGGCGCCATTCGTACCATTTGCCGGACTCGGACAAGGAACGGTCACTGAGCAGTCTCCGTGCCGCGGCTTCGTCTTCCTTAATCCGTTCGGATAAGAATTCGACAATATCCACAGCCTGAGCCTACGTGGGCCAGCACCCTAGGGATATGGGTTGATTGGGCTGCCGCTTCTGCTCCCTCGGGGACGGGACGCTGGCCTGCTTGCTAGGCTGAAAGCATGAAATGCACCCTCGCCGCACTGTCCGCCGCTTCAATCATGCTGATGCTGACGGGCTGCGGCCAAGTCCAGGAAGCCGCCCAAGGGGCTGCCAGTGATGCCGCTTCCAAGGTTGCCGGCACCGCCGCGGACCAGATCAAGAACCAGGTGTGTGCCCTCGTGGACGACGGTCTGGTCAATCTCAAAGACAAGGAACTGCTGGGCGGCCTCGTTGCCGGAGCTGAGGCCGCGGGTGTCCCTTCAGAGATCACCACCCCGCTGAAGCAGATCGCAGCATCCGGTGATCAGGTTCCGGCCGAGTCCGTGAAGGCTCTGAAAGACGCCTGCACAGCCTAGCGCTTGCCCTTTTTGCGGGATCCCTTCCCGCGGCCTTTATCCGGGTTGGGCGCGTAGCGCTGCGCCACCTTGGGCTTCTTAACGCCGGTCCCCCGCAGGTCCGGCTTAGGTGCCCTCTTGGGCTTTTCCTGCTGCGCGGAAGGCTGGCGGGAGCTGGCCGCCGTGCGGCCGCGGACGATCCCGACGAACTCCTCGATCACTTCATCCGTCGTTTCACTACGCCAGGCCAAGGCAATCTCAGTGGTGGGGGCGCCCGTGAGCTTCCGCGCCACAGTGTCCTTGACGTTGAAGTGCCGGGCGACGGACATCGGCAGGATCGCCAGGCCGGCACCGGAAGCCACCACCTGGAGCGCCATCTCGGGGCCGCCGAGCTCCTGCACGTCCAGCAGCGTCTCCGCGGACAGGTCATCGAAGGCCACTTCCTCGAACACCGAAATCTCGTGCCCCTTGGGGGCCACCACCACCGGCTGTTCCTCGTACAGCGGGATGACGCTAAGGCCTTCACGTTCCACGGGCAGGCGGACAAAGCTAAGGTCAGCGGTGCCGTCGCGCAGCACGCTGAGCTGGGCGCCGTCGTCGGACATAAAGGCGTGCAGCGGAACGTCCGACATCCGCTCTTCCCAGCGCCGGATCCACTTGCCGGGGGTCACACCGGCCACATACGCGAAGTTCAGTTCCCGTGCAACAGGTTCGGCCGGGGCGGAAAGGTCGTGGGTTTGCGGGCATTCATCTTCGGCGGACACAAGTTCACAGTACCGCCACGGCCGGCGCATGGTGTCCCTGCGTGGTGCTCGGCTGTTTGCTCCCTTGCCTGCCGTGCCTCTTTTGCCGCCTACTCTTGGCGCCCCTTTGCACCCTGCTGTTGGTGCCCTGCGGGCGCGCAGCCAGATACCCTTGAAGCATGACCTCTGCAAACTCCCAGTCCATGAAGCCGGCCACAGTTGCCAAGAAGCTTGGCATCTACCTGCCCGCAACACCCCAGGAGTTCCAGGATTCGGTCATCACCCGCGCCGATTTCGCCGAACTCCAGGCGAACCCGCCGGAGTGGCTGGCCGAACTGCGCCGCAACGGCCCGCACCCCCGCCCGGTGGTGGCACAGAAGCTCAACGTCTCCATCAGCGGCCTGTCCCGCGGCGGCGTTGAGGAGGCGCTTACCAGCGCCGAAATTACCGCGCTGCTGCAGGCTCCCCCGGCGTGGCTGGTGGCCGAGCGGTCCACCCATGCTGCCGTGCGCGCCGAAGCCCAGCGGGTCAAGGATGAGGCTGCGAAAAAGGACGCCAAGAAGGCACGCTCCGCAACCGCGTAGCCTGTGCCGAGGCTCTCCGTCGAGCTCAGTCCTGGTGCAGCTGGACGAAGTTCCCGCAGCCGTCATCGAGCACGGCGGAGGTTCCCCCCGGCCCCTCGGACGGTTCGGCCTGGAACATCACGCCCTTGGCTGTGAGCCGCTTGTATTCGGCCCGGACATCCGGCACACCGAAGACAATCGCCGGCATCCCTGCGTCGTGGAGCCCGTTCATGTAGGCGGCCCCGATCGGGTTGTCACTGGGCTCCAGCAGCACGCCGACAGCGCCGTCACCGGTGACCCCGGGGTCCTTCACGATGAACAGGTTTTGCTCCGGCATTGCCATGAGGCTTTCGAAGCCCAGGGTCCCGGTGTAGAACTCGTGGGCGGAGGCTGGGTCCTTGACGTGGATGCTGCACATCTTCAATCGCATGGGCCCTAGGCTACGCCGCAACGGCCCGGGTGTTAATCGAAGCTGCGGATCAACCCGGGAGACAGAGCTGTGTGAACAGGGGCGTGAACCGGGGCCGCGGGAGGCCATTGACGGCCCGGGCGCCAGGGATTCCAATGGAACTAGCGGAACTTCGTCCGCCCCGGGCTGGTTCATTGGAGGTGTGTTGGAATGCCTGCCGTATCAGGATCCGCCTTGCTCGGGATCTGGCCGCTGCTTGCCCTGACGTGCGTCATTGTGTGTGCGGTTGCGGCCTCTGTCTACCTTGTGCAGAAACACCGGAATGCCGACGCCGGACTCCCGGATGCGGTGTTCTGGGACGGTTTCGCCGGGCTCGCCGTCGTTGCGCCGGCCGTGATTCTTCCCTCCCTCGCCTCGCCGTGGACCGGCCTGATGCTGGGATCCGTCGCGGCGGCCACCGCTATCGCCTCCTACTGGTGGGCCCCTCGAATCGTCGGCTGGCAGGAATTCCGCCGGGCGTACCGGGCAACGGTGTCCGCCAAGGAAGCGGCGGTGGCCCGCCATCGGAGGGCACTGGCCCGGTGGCAGCGCTACGAACTCGATCCTGCCTACTGCTGTGACTACCCCGCCATGAGTGACCTTGGCCAGCCTGAAACGGCCGCCCTCATCCGGGCGATGAAGGCGGCCGAGCGTCTCAGTGACGGTGCCGAAGCGGACTACGTCCCGGCTGTGGCACGGCTGGAACAGGCCTTGGCGGACGCCGAACGGGCGGCCGGCGTGGGCCTCAACGCCGCTCCTTGACCCCGTCCAGTAATGCCCGGAGCGGTGCTTTACAGCTCGACCGTCCCGCTTTCGCCCACGCTCATCCGGTTGTGCAATACCTTGGACTTGACCCATTGCAGCACCGTCGCGGCAGTGCCGCCCGGGCTCGTCCAGTACTCGGCGGAGTCCGAGTCCACGTGCAGCAGGACAACCTCGGGGGTGTCCGGACCGTCGGGAAACCATGCTTCCACCATCTGATTCCACATGTCGTGAATCTTCTGGCGGTCGGTGACCACTTCGGCTTTCCCCGCCACCGACACCCACTCGGTGCCCTTCCCGAAGGAGACATTCACCGCCGGATTTGCCCGGACATGGGCCACCTGGGAGGTGTTCACTGAGGTGAAGAACCACATGTCGCCGTCGTCCTCAACGTCCTGGACCGCCAGCGGCCGGCTGACCAGGGCGCCTTGTTCATTGATCGTGGTGAGCATCCCGATATGGGAATCGTTGATGATGTCCGTGACTTTGTTGATGCCTTCAGCGTCCGACATAGTGCCACCTCGTTCCGGTCTTAGTGGAGGAAGGTCCCCCTCCGCCAGCCTAATGGTAAGTGTACTTACTTTCTAGTGGCGCGGTCAGGGGCCTTCCGCCGAGTCCGCTGCCCCGGCCTCAAGCTCCGGGCAATCCGTGCTCAGATTCCCCGGGCCAGGATCTGGCCCTTGAAAAATTCCGGCCGGATCTTGTACATGACCAGCATGAGCACCACACCCAGGAGGATCACGCTCATGCCCAGGATGAACACCAGGCCCACGCCGCCGATGGAGGATCCAGAACCATACGCCGGGTCCATCGAGTCGTAGGCGGTCTTGAAGAACATCACCAGCAGGATCACGCCTCCCAGCAGGGGCGCGAAAAACTTGAAGAAGAATGCCCGTGCGCCGCTGAACGCCTCGGCGCGGAAGAACCAGACGCAGGCCAGCGCCGTGATGCCGTAGTAGAAGCAGATCATCATGCCCAGTGCCGTGATGGTGTCCCACAGGGCGTTCTCGGAGGTGGTCCGCGTGATGACGTAGAACGCGGCGGCGGTGATGGCCGCGGCAACCGTGGCGTAGCTCGGCGACTTGTGCCGGGGGCTGACGCTGCCGAATTTCGTGGGCAGCGCCTTGTAATGGCCCATGGCCAGCAGGGTCCGCGCCGGCGAGACAAACGTGGACTGCAGCGAGGCGGCCGAGCTGCTCAGGATGGCCAGGGACATCAGGATGGCGAACGGGCCCATGACAGGGCCGGCCAGGACCGCAAAGATGCTGCCCTGGTTTTCCGGGTTTCCGGCGCCGAGCCCCTCCTCGCCGGTGCCGGCGAAGGACAGGGTGGCGAGCGCGACGGCCATGTAGATGACCATGATGACGAGCACCGTGACGGTGGCGGCGCGGCCTGGTGTCTTCTCGGGGTTCTTGCTCTCCTCATTCATGGTCAGCGTGACGTCCCAGCCCCAGTAAATGAAGATCGAAAGCGATACACCGGCCGCGAAGGCGGAGAAGGATTCCACTGCGAAGGGGTTGAACCAGTCCGGCGAAATCGCGGTGCCGTCAAAGGCTGTTCCGCTGGCCACGTGACTGAAGGCAGCGACCGCGAACCAGCCGAGCACCAGAAGCTGGAAGGCCACGAGCACGTACTGCACGCCCTTGGTAGTTTCCAGGCCGCGATACGAGACCCAGCAGGCCAGCGCGATGAACACCAGCGTGGTGCCGATGTTGATCGGCAGGTTCGTGGCCAGCTCAGCCAGCTCCGGATTTCCGAACAGCTGTGCCAGCATGAGGTAGAAGAAGTCGACCGCCACCGCGGCCAGGTTGGAGAGCACGATGATGGTGGCCGCGATCAGCCCCCATCCGCCCATCCAGCCGATCCACGGACCGAAGGCCCGTGAGGCCCAGGTGAAAGACGTTCCGGCGTCGGGCATGGCATTGTTCAGTTCGCGGTAGCCGAAGGCCACCAGCAGCATGGGGATGAACCCCACGAGGAAGATCGCCGGCAGTTGGACCCCGACCTCGGACACGGTGGGGCCGAGGGCCGCTGTCAGGGTGTAGGCGGGAGCAATACAGGAAACGCCGATGACGACGGCGCCGATCAGCCCCACCGACCCGGCCTTGAGTCCTTTTGCGCTCAGCGCCTTGTGTGACGGCTGGGTCTTTTCTGTTGCTGCTGTCATCGTGTTGCCTCTCCGGGGAGTCATTCGACATTGAATGGGTGGAGCAATCGGGGTGTTAGTTGCCGTAGGCGAAAATCATCGGACCATCTTTCCCACAGCCGCGGGCGTGCGGTCTGCCGCTGCGGCGATCCGAGCCGCTGTCCGGCGCCCCATACGGACTGCGCCGTCGACGTGCTGGTAGCCCTCGGCTGCCAGGTCCGAGGAAGACCAGTGGATGGGACCCACGGGCTGGAGCTGGTCCCTGCCGTAGCGGTGCAGGCCGCCGAGGTCGTAGCTGGCGGCGTAAGCGCCGCGGGTCCATTCCTCGGACCCCCAGTCGGACTCGTAGTACACCTCGGGCTCCAGGGCCTTTTCGCCCAGGAAGCCGGCAATCGACTCCAGGATGGCGCGGCGTCGGTCTTCGGCACTGAGTTCGAACACGGCGTCGGCCTTTTCATCCGAGACGAATCCCACCACGGTGCCACGGGGATCGTCGTGGTTCGTGTTGTCGTAGACCTCCTGAACCAGGGCGCCGGCTCCGAAGCCAGTTCCGGAAAGGCCCTCTTCGCGCCAGAACGGCTCGCTGTAGACGGCGTGCACCTTGATGACCAGGCCCAGCGACTGGTGCTGGTGCATCTGCTGCTGGCGCCGGGGCAGCGGCGGGTTGAAGGAGACGCGGGAGTATAGGTTCGGCGGCACGGCCATGACCACGAAGCGCGCATTTACGGTGGCCCGTTCCGAAACGGCGGTCACCCGGTATCCCTCGGCGTTTCCGCCGGGTGCGTCTGCCTCCCAGTTGATCGTCCGGACCGGACTGTCAAGTACGACGTCGTCGCCCAGTTCAGCCGCCTGCAGCAGGGATACCTGCTGCATACCGCCGATGACCCGTTTATCCAGGATGAAATCCTCGTCGGTCAGGTGCGTGAAGGATCCGGCGGAGGCTGCCATCAGCACCGCCTGCAGGGCGGAAAAGGCGTGCGCGGGTTTGGTCAGCATGCCGCCGGCAATGAAGAGGCCGATGTTGTTGCAGGCTTCCTCATCAGGGGAGTTCTGGCGCAGCCAGTGATGGAAGGAGATAGTGTCCAGCTCGCGGGCCTTGCTGTGGGCCCACGGTTCGGTGGGGCCGATTTCGGACGCCAGGTTATCCAGCAGGGCGGTGAGTTTGTCCATTTCGGCGGCGGTGGTTTCGTTGACCGGGAAGGTGTCCCCCGTGTAGAGGGTGCGCTTGCCGTCGGCGCCGATGTAGACGGACTTGCCTTTCCGGTAGCGGGGGTAGGTCTGCAGGCCGAGCTCAGCCAGGAGGTCCAGCAGTGCTGTCTGGTCCGGTGAAACCCACTGTCCGCCGATTTCCAGCATCGCGCCGTCGACTGTGTCGGTCCACGTGCGGCCGCCGACGCGGTTCCGCGCTTCCAGCACGGCCACGCTGAGTCCGGCCTTCTTCAGCTCCCGGGCTGCGGTCAGGCCTGCAGGGCCGGCTCCGACGATGACGACGTCGCGGTCAATCTCCAGCATGATGTCCTCCCTGTGGCCTCGAGGGTGATGCAGACCACTAAATGAATGTCGTTCATTTAGGACTATAGCGATTCCATCCCCGGTGGGGAAGACCCTCTGGAAAGAAGTGCACAATGGAATAATCCTGATACTGCCCACCAGAAAGGTCAGGAATGTCGTCAGCTACTAGCGCCCCTGCCGATCCCCACCCCGCTGATACCAAACCGCGGCGCCGGGCGGGCAGGCCGGCCGCTGCCGTCCTGGACCAGGATGGCATCACCGCGGCAGCCTTGCAGTTGGTCCGGAAGAGCGGCTATGAGGGTTTTACAATGGCCGCACTCGCCAGGAACCTGAACGTGGCGCCGTCTGCCCTCTACAACCACGTCTCCTCCAAGCGAGAGGTGCTTGTCCTCATACAGGACCACCTGACCTCGTTCGTGGACGTCTCCGCTTTCGACACCGAGCCCTGGGACCAGGCCGTGAGGGACTGGGCCTGGAGCTACCGGGACATCTTCTCCAAGCACACGCCGCTGATCCCGGTTATCGCCGTCCTGCCCGTGACCGATGCTCCTAGGACGCTGGCCATGTATGAGGCCGTGGCCGCCGGGTTCAGGCGCGCGGGTTTCCCGCAGGAGCACACCATCTCGGCCATCGTGGCCCTGGAGTCCTTTATCTTCGGCTCCGCCTACGACGTCACGGCACCGGCGGACATCTTTGATTCGGGCAGCATGGCGGCTTCGACGCCGAACTTCAGCTCCGCCGTAGAGAGACTTGCCCGGCAGGGCTTTGAGAGTCCCGCCGACGTGGCGTTCAGTCTGGGCCTCGAGGCACTCATCGCCGGCTTCGGGGCACTGCGGCAGTAGGCCGCCGTCCTTGCAGGCAAACGGGGCCGGTCCCGCAGTTCAGGAGGTTAAATAGGAAAACCCGGTCCGCAGACCGGGGTTTTCCATTTATTGCGTGCGCGAGGGGGGATTTGAACCCCCACGCCCTTTCGGACACTGGCACCTGAAGCCAGCGCGTCTGCCGTTCCGCCACTCGCGCGCAACTTCTTCTATCCGGTTTCGGCCCCGATTTCCGGACCGCCAACCTCGTAAAAGCAGCGAGATCAAGCATAACGGACAAAGGCCGCAAAACACCAATCGGGACCGCAAGGCAGGGTGCGGTGGCGTCCATGAGCACGAATCGGGGCACCCCGCGGCCACCGGAACGTTCCGGATCCGGTCCTTGGGTACTCCTCCTCCGGCATGCGGCGCCGCGGATGTCGCCGCATGTCAGAGCCGGTGTGAGGCCATTGACGGAGACGGAGTGGCGGGGCCCATTAAGGCCAATCCCAGCCGCGCCCAGTAGTATCTGATGTAGGAGTGCCCGATTCCGGCGCGCTCCGGCAGATGCTGGAAACCGAGTTCCGAAGCGAACGCTGCCCTGCAGCCATCAGGAAAGGAGAAGGACCATGGGATTGCTGGACAAAGTCGAGCGCGGCATCGAAAAGGCCGTCCGCGGAGTCTTCTCCACCGGTTCACGCGCCCAGGTTGAGCCCGTCGAGATCGCCAGCCACCTCCGCCGCCAGGTGGACAACAAGGCTTTCACCATCGCCGCGGGACGCACCCTGGCCCCCAATGTTTTCGACGTCCTTCTCAGCGACGATGACTTCCAGCGGGCCCAGGAATGGTGAACCCCGCTCGCGGAAGAACTGAGCGACGTCGTCAACAACCACGTGCGCAGCCAGGGGTACACCCTCCAGGGTCCTGTCCGCATCAGTTTCCGCCGGGATGAAGAACGCCGGGCCGGGAATTTCGAAATCACCTCCCGCACCGAGAAGACCTCCACCCCGGCGCAGCCCGGAGCTTCCGGCCATATGCCGGCGGCGCCGACGCGCCAGCCCGCAAGGCTGCAACCGGTGCTGGACATCGACGGCCAGCGCTACTCGCTGAACGCTCCTTCCATCGTGCTCGGACGCTCCTCCGAGGCAGACATCCTCATTGACGACACCGGCGTTTCGCGCCGCCACCTGGAAATCCGGACGGGACAGGGCTCTGCCCAGGCCGTCGACCTGGGTTCCACGAACGGCAGTTACGTCAACGGCCGCAAGATTGTGGGCAGCTCGGACCTCACTGACGGCTCGATGATCACGATGGGACGGACCAAAATCACCTTCCGCCTTCTGTCCGCCGGCCAAGGCGGCCGCCCATGAGCGAACTGACCATCACCGCCCTGCGCTTCGGGTTTCTCATCCTCCTGTGGGTGCTGATCTTCAGCATCGTCGCAGCCATGCGCCGCGATCTGATGATTGGACACAACGCATCAGCCGGAGCTCCCACGGCACGCCAGAAGCGCAAGGACCCCGCGTTGGTCGAGGCCGCTCCGGCGCCCGTGAAGCAGCAGGCGCGGCAGCTTCTCGTGACCGAAGGTCCACTCAAGGGCACCACCATCGCCCTGGCTGCAAGTCCCATCCTGCTCGGCCGGGCGCAGGAGGCCACTCTGGTCCTGGAGGACGACTACGCCTCCGGACGCCACGCACGCCTGTTCCCCCAGGGTAGCCGCTGGTTCATCGAGGATCTCGGGTCCACCAACGGCACATATCTGGCAGATCAGCAGCTGACCCGGGCCCTCCCGGTGGAGCTGGGTGTCCCCGTGAGAATCGGCAAGACGGTCATTGAATTGAGGCCATAGCCATGGCTGCCCCGGAGATTCCCGCAGACAAGGCCGAAGGCAAAACAACAGCCCCGAAGCGGCCGCTCATCATGCGCTACGCCGCACGTTCCGACGTCGGCCGCGTGCGCGCCAAAAATGACGATTCCGCTTACGTCGGCCGTTACCTCGCCGTGGTCGCCGACGGCATGGGCGGGCATGCGGGCGGCGATGTTGCCTCTGCGGCCACTGTGCTGGACATGATCCATCTCGACCACGACAACTACAGCGAGGACGCTGGCACGATCCTGGCCGACGAGATCCAGACCGCCAACTCGCTGCTGTCGGAGCTGGTCCACGTCAATCCCAAGCTCGCCGGCATGGGTACCACCGTCACAGCCCTGCTGCTGGCGAACGGCAAGCTCCACTTTGCCCACATCGGCGACTCGCGCGCCTACCGGCTCCGCGACGGCGAATTTGAACAGGTCAGCGTTGACCACACCTTCGTTCAGCGCCTCATAGACGAAGGCCGGCTGCGCCCGGATGAGGCGGAAACGCATCCGCACAAGAACGTCCTGATGCGCGTCCTGGGCGACGTCGATGCAAGCCCCGAGCTGGACCTCGGCGCGCTCGACGTCCAGCCCGGTGAGCGCTGGCTGCTCTGCTCCGACGGTCTGAACTATGTGGCGGGCCATGTGGTGGAGCGCACCGTCCGGGAGACGAAGAGCCTGCGGGAGTGCGCCGAGCTCCTCGTTGACCTCACCCTCGAGGCCGGCGCGCCGGACAACGTAACGGTCGTGCTGCTGGACATCGCGGAGCAGACCCCCGACGACGTGCGGACCGCTGCCGTCGAGATCATCCCGGCGCCGGTTTCCGCCCCCACCGCGGCTATCGTGTCCGCGGCCGCCGCGCACCCGACCGGCAGTACCTACGGTGCCCCGTTGTCACCGGCGGGGTCGGCAAAGCTGGCTGACGCCGGCCCGGCTGCCGGGCCTGAAATGGCAGCCCGGGCCGTTACAGCGAACACCCACGCCCCGGACAGCGTCGCCGACAACAAGGAGCCCGACACCACGACGGATCCGCACCTCGGGGAACACCTTTCCGCCGAAGTCCTGCGCGAAGAGCTCTCCAGCCGGCCCCACGAACTCGTCGGCGCAGCGGCCACCTCTGCCGAATCCGGGTCCATACCCTCCATCGCAGGACGCACCGTGGCGCGCCGGGCAGCTACGGTGCTGACCCACAAGTCCGACCAGGCGCGGGAGGAGGCGGAGGAATACGCCCCGACCGACCGGCCCCGCCGCTGGGTGACGGTGTCCATCGCCGCGGCCGTGGTGGGCCTTCTAGGCATCGGCCTGTGGCTCGGCTACGCGTGGACCCAGACCCGGTACTACGTCGGCGAACACGATCAGCGTGTGGCCATTTTCAACGGGGTGTCCCAGCGCTTGGGACCCATCCAGCTTTCCACCCTCGAAACGGTGACCGATATCCGGATGTCAGATCTGCCCGAATTCTCGCAGCAGCGCGTGCGCCAGACGGTGCCCGCCCGGGACCTTTATGACGCCCAGCGGATCGTGAAGAATCTCGAGCGGACCGGCACTACGGCGCCCGCGGACGAATGCCTCACGCCGTCCCCCAGGGCGACGGCTACCGGTTCCACCCCCAGCCCCAGAGTTTCCGGGGCGGCCCCGGCATCGGCCTCCCCCACACCGACGGCTCCTCTTTGCGAGGGGGGCAAATGACAATCGACCCAACACCCAAGCCTCGGCGGAACGTGGAACTGGTCCTGCTGGTCCTGGCCCTCGCCGTCGGTATCGGTGCGAGTGCCTTGGTGGGCGTGGACCGCGCGAAGGCCTTCGACAGCAACTTCTGGTTCCAGTCGAGCCTGCTGGCGGCCGCCGCCCTTGCCTTCCATGTGGTGCTCCGGATCCGGGCAAAATATGCCGATCCGGTAATACTTCCGATTGTGGTGGCGCTCAACGGCCTCGGCCTTGCCATGATCCGCCGACTGGACCGTGTCGGGGAGGACACGGGCAACACCCAGCTGCGGTGGACACTGGTGGCCATCGCCGTGGCCATCGCCGTCATCTGGTTCCTCAAGGACCACCGGGTACTGCGTCGCTTCACGTACATTTCACTGGCCGTCAGTGCCGTCCTGCTCATCTTGCCTCTGGTGCCCGGAATTTCCGCCGGCCAGATCCTTGGAGCCAGCGTCTGGATCAGGATCGGGTCCATGACCTTCCAGCCGGGCGAAATCGCCAAGATCACCCTCGCTATATTCTTCGCGGGATACCTCTCGTCGAATCGTGACCTTATCCTCTTGGCCGGCCGAAAGGTCGGCCCCCTCCAGTTCCCCCGGTTCAAGGACCTGGGACCCATGATCACGGCGTGGCTGGTCAGCATCGGGGTGCTGATCTTCCAGCGGGACCTGGGCACCTCGATTTTGTTCTTCGGGCTGTTCCTCGTCATGATCTATGTCGCCACGAGCCGGATCAGCTGGGTGATCATCGGCGTGGTGCTCATGGTCGCCGGCGGGTATGTGGCCTCCCGGGCCTTCTCCCACGTGGGTCTCCGGATCGACGGCTGGGTCAATGCCTTCACCCCCGAGGTCTATGGCCGGGAATTCGGCGGGAGCCTCCAGATCGTCGAGGGCCTGTTCGGCATGGCAAACGGCGGGCTTGTTGGCACCGGCTTCGGCCAGGGCCGCCCCAACCTGGTCCCCTTCGCCAACAGCGACATGATCATTGCCTCCTTCGGAGAAGAACTCGGACTGATCGGCCTCTTCGCGATCGTGCTGATGTACCTCCTGCTCTTCACCCGCGGGTTCCGGGCCGCTCTCGGCACGCGGGACGCTTTCGGCAAGCTGCTGGCCTGCGGGCTGTCCTTTGCCATCGCGCTGCAGTGCTTCGTGGTGATAGGTGGCGTTACCCGACTCATCCCGCTCACAGGGCTGACCACCCCCTTCCTGGCCGCCGGCGGTTCCTCACTGCTGGCCAACTGGATCATCGTCGGCCTGTTGCTGATGATTTCGCACACGGCCCGGAGCCCGGTGGACACCACACCGATGGCCCCCGGGCAGGTTCCCGACACCAGGAAAGGCGGGCCCGCCATGCCTTCCCAGCCGGCAGCAGCACCCGGCGGCAGCCGGACCGGCTCCGACGCTCCCACCGAGGCGGTGAAGCAGCTGTGAACCAGGCCATCCGCAATTCATGGATTGCCGCGATCTCAATGTTCGCGCTGATCTTCGGTGCTCTGAGCTACGTTCAGGTGGTCGGAGCCGACGAGCTCAAAGCCAACGCCTGGAACAAGCGCACACTGCTGCAGAACTACTGCAACGACCGCGGCGCCATTATCGTCGGCGGCACCCCGGTCGCCGAGTCCGTTCCCGCCACGGAAAGCTGCAAGTTCCAGCGCGTCTACACGCAACCGGAGCTGTATGCGGGCATCACCGGCTACTTCTCCAAGAATTACGGCGTGACCGGCCTGGAGGCGTCCATGAATGACGTACTCGCCGGGAGCTCGGACCAGCTTTTCCTGGATCGGATCGGCCAGCTCTTCCTCGGCAACCAGCCCAAGGGCGCCTCCGTGGAGCTGACGATCGATCCCCGCATCCAGAAGCTCGCCTACGACCTCATCCCCGACGGCCAGCAGGGTTCCATCGTGGTGACCAATCCGAAGACCGGCGCCATCCTGGCGATGGTATCCAAGCCGTCCTATGATCCCAACCTGGTCGCCACACAGGATCCGGTGGCCGAGGCAGCCAACTACAACGCGCTGAACAAGATCCCCGGAATCAACCTGAACCCGTCAGTGAGCGGGCCGACAGGCGCGCTGCTGGCGCCCGGATCCGTGTTCAAGCTCGTGGACACGGCCGCCGCACTCGGTTCGGGCAAGTACAACAAGGACAGCGAGCTGCCCAACCCGCCGGAACTGCCTTTCCCCGGCATCCAGTACAAGCTTCCCAACTACGCCGGCGGCAACTGCTACTCGCGCAACACAGCGACGTTCGCGTTCGCGCTGCAGCAGTCCTGTAACACACCGTTCGCCAGTATCGCCCTTGGTCTGGGGGAGAAAGCCATCGCGAACGAGGCCGCAAAGTTCGGTTGGGGCCAGGACCTCGGCGACCAGCTGAAGCTGGACTACGCCAAGAAACCCTTCCCGGAGAACCTGGACGACGCTGGGCTGGCACAGTCGGCCATCGGCCAGCGCGATGTCCGGGCCACGCCGCTCCTGATCAATCTGATGACTGCCGCGATCGCCAACGGCGGTGTGCAGATGCAGCCGGACCTGATCAAGGCGGTGCGCTCTCCGGACCTGAGGGTGATCAATGAACCCAAGCCGCAGGCCTTGCGGACCTCCACCACTCCGGAGATCGCCCGTCAGACCACCGAGTGGATGACCAGCGTCGTCAGTCAGGGCATCGGCCGCGGCGCTGCCGTGCCAGGGGTCGAGGTGGCGGGTAAAACCGGTACCGCGGAACTCGGCAACGGCCTGAACAACTCATGGTTTACGGGGTTTGCCCCGGCGAATGACCCGCAGGTGGCTGTCACCGTCGTTATGCAAGACGTAGACATCACCACCGGCGCAAAGCTAACCAGTCCGAACGCGAAGAAGATTTTTGAGGCGGTGTTGAATAAGTGAGGCCTTCATCAGGAATCACCCTCGGCGGCAGATTCCAGCTGACCACCCGTATTGCGATCGGCGGCATGGGGGAAGTCTGGAAAGCCAAAGACCGGATCCTTGGCCGCATCGTTGCCATCAAGGTGCTCAAAGAGGAGTACACGGGCGACCCCGGCTTCCTCCAGCGGTTCCGCGCCGAGGCACGCCACACCGCGCTCCTGAACCATGTGGGCATCGCCAAT
>JAODMS010000155.1 GCA_025464925.1 Arthrobacter sp. | reverse complement strand
CGTACGGGCTCAGCTCCACCACTACCCGGTCCTCAGGGAGAATCCTGATGTAGTGCTGGCGCATCTTTCCAGAGATGTGTGCCAGAACGATGTGCTTGTTGGTGAGCTCAACGCGAAACATCGCGTTGGGCAGCGCCTCAGTCACAACGCCCTCGATCTCAATGACCCCGTCCTTCTTGGCCATACCCTCCGCTAACTGTTGTTGCCGCAGCCCTACGGTTTGCACCGGTAAGGACTGCGGACGTTTTTGATTGATTGGCTGATGCCTCCCGGCCACAAAAGGGCACAACAGGGCAGACAACCAACAGACAACATTACGCCATTCCGGCGCCAATGTTAAATCCAGTAATCGTAACGCACTCAGGCTCTGTATGCACCGAAGCGGCCCGCCGGCGTGCTGACCGTCTCGGCGCTGGCGATCCCGTCCAGGATGGCCAGGCGCACGACGTCGGCCGCCGCGCTCTGCAGGGCAATGAGACTCTGCTGCCGGGCGGGATCCGTGCTGCGGTCAAGCGCCACGGCACCCGTGGCCAGGCAGAAAACCGTGTCCCCGTCCGCCAGGGTGTGGCTGGGGTTCAGCGCCCGGGCGAGTCCGGCATGGGCCGCCGACGCCGTCCGCTTGCACTCCGCCTTGTCCAGCACCGCGTTCGTGGCGACGACGACGAGAGTGGTGTTCAGCTGTGGTCCCTCTGCGGCTTCCGCCGGCCGCAGCGATGTACCGAAGGGCAGGCCCAGCGCATTGACTACAGCGATGGCCCCGACCACTACCCCGTTGTCCAAAGTCGTGGAGGCGCTGCCCACTCCCCCTTTGAACTGGCCCCGGCCGATCGCCGCTCCGGTGCCTGCTCCCACGTTGCCGCGTGCGACGTCGTGCCCGTCCTGCTGGGCGGCGGCGGCAGCAGTCGCCGCATAGCCCATGTCTGCGTCCGGACGGGCCGAGAAGTTCCCGCCGCGGCCAAGGTCGAAGATGGCGGCGGCCGGAACAATGGGCACCACGCCGCCGGAAACACCAAGGCCCCGGCCATGCTCCTCGCACCAGCGCTGCGCCCCGTGTGCAGACACCAGGCCGTACGCGCTGCCGCCGGTGAGCACCACGGCGTCCACGGTGGAGGACAAGGTGGTGGGATCCAGGGCGTCCGTTTCGTGGGTTCCCGGCCCGCCCCCGCGGACGTCGACGGAGGCTACGGTGCCCGGTGGAGGCAGCACCACGGTGACGCCGCTGAGCCATCCGCCGCCGGACTTCTGGACCTGCCCCACCCGGATACCGGCGACATCGGTGATCGCTCCCATGGCACCCATTGTGCCCCCTGGCCAGCGCATCCAGTACGAAGCGATAGTTCACTTCTCCGCCCGCGACCCGCGGAGGCAACTTCGGCCGGAAAAACAAACCTTATGTAATACTGCATGCAACACAGCATTAACGGGCAAGGAAGCCTGGACTAACAGTGCTCTGACGAGGACTTGTGCGGGTTTCTTCCCACCTACCATGTGGTGAAGTGAGCTAACCCCCGCCCATTGGCCTGCCTCCGGCAAGCCCGGATCCGTCGGAGACCGAATGACAAGACAACTGACCGACAGGGCGCCTGCCGCTGGCGAAGCCGTTCCGGCACCGCCGCGCCGCGCCCGCTGGTCCGGCAGGACCCGCCGGGACTTCTTCGTGTTTCTGGCCCTGGCGCTGCCCAACCTGGTGTTGATTGCGGTGTTCACCTACCTGCCGCTCCTCAACAACATCTACTACTCCACCCTGGACTGGACCCTCGGCTCCGCCTCGGCCACGGTGGTGGGCCTGGACAACTACGTCACGTTCTTCACGAGCACCGACGCCTCCAAGGTCCTTGGCACCACCGCCGTCTTCACCCTGGTCACCGTCGGCGGCTCCATGCTGCTGGGGCTCCTGGTTGCCCTGGCGCTGAACTCCAAGGTCCGAGGCACCACCTTTGCCCGCTCCGCGGTCTTCGCCCCGTACGTGCTCAGCGGCGTCGGCGTCGGCCTCGTCTGGCTCTTCATCTTCGATCCCGGCTACGGAGTCCTTTCCTGGCTGCTGCGCGGCATCGGGCAGCAGAGCCCGCAGTGGATCAACGATCCGCAGCTGTCGCTGGTCATGGTGATCATCGTGTACGTGTGGAAAAACCTGGGCTACTGCGCGGTGGTGTACCTGGCCGGGCTGCAGTCGCTCCCCCAGGACGTCATGGAGGCAGCCTCCCTGGACGGCGCCAACGGATTCCGCCGCTTCCTGAGCATGTCCCTGCCGCTGCTGTCCCCCACCACGTTCTTCCTGCTCATCACCACCATGCTGAGCTCCCTGCAGGCCTTCGACCTGATCCGCATCATGACCCCCCTGGGCAACGGCACCAGCACGCTGATCTACGAGGCCTACCTCCAGGCCTTCGGAGCCTACAACCGCGCCGGCTACTCGGCCTCCATCTCCGTGGTGCTCTTCGCGATCCTGCTCGTCATCACCGTCCTGCAGTTGCGGTTCGTCGAACGGAAGGTGCACTACTCGTGAGCACGCTCTCCCCCGTCAGTCCCGATCCTGCCGCCAGCGCCGGCCCCGCATCCGGGCCCGGCGGCCCGAAGGTGCCCTTGCGGCGCAACGGCCCGTTCTCCCGGGCCAACCTGGTCCAGACGGTCGCCGGCGGTTACCTGCCGCTGATCCTGGCCACGCTGGTGGTTTTCCTGCCGCTGCTGTGGATGGTCCTGAGCTCCTTCAAACAGCCCGGTGAGATCATCACGATGGACCTGAGGATCCTGCCGGAAAGCCTGAACCCGGAGAACTACAACGTGGCCATGACCACCGTGCCGTTCGGAAGGTTCTTCCTGAACAGCCTGATTGTCACCACCGTGGGTGCGACCATCAAGGTGCTCCTGGCCATCCTGACCGCGTATGCCCTCGTCTTTGTCCGCTTCCCGTACAAGAACGTGATCTTCGTGCTGATCCTCGTGGCCCTCATGGTGCCGCCGCAGGTGTCCATCCTGCCCAACTACATCCTGATCGCGGGCATGGGCGGAAAGAACACGCTGTGGGGCATCATCCTGCCGGGGCTGGGCACCGCCTTCGGCACCTTCCTGCTGCGCCAGCACTTCAGGACGCTTCCCGCCTCCATCCTCGAATCCGCCGAGATCGACGGCGCCGGCCACTGGCGCCGGCTGTGGCAGATTGTGGCGCCGGTATCCGTGCCGTCCATCGCGACGGTCGGCCTGGTGACCGTGGTGAGCGAGTGGAACGACTACATCTGGCCACTCATCATCACGGACCGGCCCGAAACCATGACCCTTCCGGTCGGCCTGACCCTGTTGCAGAACTCGGAAAGCAACGGCGCCGGCTGGGGCATCCTGATGGCCGGCGCGGTGCTCGTGATCATGCCCATCCTGCTGGTGTTCGCGGCCCTGCAGCGCTACATCGTGGCCGGCCTCACCCAGGGCAGCGTCACCGGCTGACCGCCCCATGAACCCCCAAGCAACAACATCGAGTCAGCACCTTTGAGAGGATCCACCATGGCACTAAATTTTGACCGCAGGCATTTCCTGGGCCTGACCGGCGCCAGCGCCGGCGCTGCCGCATTGGCTGCCTGCGGCGGCCCGTCGACGGGCGGCACTCCGGCGGCAACCGGGGCCACCGATACTGATTTCGGTGGCGTCAAGCCGGCGGCATCGATCGATTTCTGGACCAACCACCCGGGCAAGTCCCAGGACGTTGAGAAGGCCATCATCGAGAAGTTCCACGCCAAGTTCCCGGACATCAAGGTGAACCTGGTGACCGCCGGGGCCAACTACGAGGAAATCGCACAGAAGTTCCAGACCTCCCAGGCCGCGAAGTCGGCCCTGCCGGGCCTCGTGGTGCTCTCCGACGTCTGGTGGTTCCGCTACTACACCAACGGCAACATCATCCCGCTCGACGGGCTGATCAAGCAGCTGGACATCAAGGTGGACGACTTCCAGAAGTCGCTCGTGGCGGACTACAAGTACGCCGACAAGCAGTGGGCCCTCCCCTACGGCCGGTCCACGCCGCTCTTCTACTACAACAAGGACCACTTCAAGGCTGCCGGGCTGCCGGACCGCGCGCCCAAGACCTGGCAGGAATTCGCCGAATGGGCGCCCAAGCTCAAGGCCAGTTCCGGCGCGCAGTACGCCTACATCTATCCGGCGCTGGCGGGCTACGCGGGCTGGACGCTGCAGAACAACCTGTGGGGCTGGGGCGGCAGCTGGTCCAATGAGTGGACCATGAACTGCGACTCCGCCGAGTCGGTCGCCGCGCTGCAGTGGGCCCAGGACTCCATCTACAAGGAAAAGTGGGCCGGCGTCTCCTCGAAGGAAGCCGCCGACGACTTCGCTGCCGGCATCACGTCCTCCACGATCTCCTCCACCGGCTCCCTGCTGGGTGTGCTGAAGTCGGCGAAGTTCAATGTGGGCGTCGGCTTCCTCCCGGGCGGTCCCAAGGTGGAGAGCGGCGTATGCCCCACCGGCGGCGCAGGACTCGGCATTCCGAGCGGGGTCAGCAAGGAGGTCCAGCTCGCGGCTGCCACGTTCCTGAAGTTCATGACCGAACCGGAAAACACGGCAGAGTTCTCCGCGGCCACCGGGTACATGCCCACCCGCACCTCGGCCGACACGGCTTCCGTGCTGGCCAAGACCCCGCAGATCAAGACGGCCATGGACCAGCTTGCCGTCACCCGCGTCCAGGACAACGCCCGCGTGTTCCTGCCGGGCGCGGACCAGGAGATGGCCAAGGCCGCCGCCAAGATCCTTACCCAGCAGGGCGACGTCAAGGCCACCATGACCGAGCTCAAGGCGACCCTTGAGGGCATCTACACCAGGGACGTGCAGCCGAAGCTCAAGAGCTGACGCGGCAGTTAGCCTGCGGTCCAAAAATCCCTGGCGACACCCGAATTCGGGTGTCGCCAGGGATTTTGGGCGTCGGGGCAGAAGCGTAGCGTCAGGGAATCGGAACGGGCACGACGCCGAGCGGGGCCAGCTTCGCCGCGCCGCCGTCGGGCGCCGAGAGCACCCAGATGCCGTTCTCGTGGACCGCCACGGAGTGCTCCCACTGGCAGGAACGCTTGCCGTCGGTCGTCACCACGGTCCAGTCGTCCGCCAGGACGGCCGTGTCGATGCTTCCGCGTACCAGCATGGGCTCGATGGCCAGGCAAAGTCCCGGGCGGATCTTGGGGCCGCGGTGGCTGGTGCGGTAATTCAGCACGTCCGGTGCCATGTGCATCTCCGAACCGATGCCGTGGCCCACATAGTCCTCCAGGATCCCCAGCGGCTTTCCCGGCACGTTGGAGACATAGTCGTCCACCGCGTTACCGATGTCGCCGACGAACTTGCCGGTGGCGAGGGCGGCGATGCCGTGCCACATCGCCGCTTCGGTGACATCGGAGAGCCGCTGGTCCTCGGGATCGGCGGTCCCCACAATCACGGTCCTGGCCGAATCGGAGTGCCAGCCGTCCACGATGGCGCCGCCGTCGATCGAAAGAATGTCGCCGTCCTGCAGGACACGGTCCCCCGGGATGCCGTGCACCACTTCCTCGTTGACCGAGGTGCAGATCGTGGCCGGAAAGCCGTGGTAGCCGAGGAAGTTGGACGTGGCGCCGGCGTCCTTGAGCACGGCCGCGAAAACGGCGTCAAGGTCCCGGGTGGTCTTGCCCGGGACAGCTGCCGCCACGGCGGCGTCGAGGGCACGGCTGAGGACAAGCCCGGCCTCGTACATGGTGCGCATCTGGGCGTTGGTCGTGTATTCGATGCGGGGCTGGCCGAAGGCCATCTGCAGCGTCCTTTCAGGAGAGCCGCACTGCCTCCTGGCACGTGCGGTCAAAATGGCTGAGGCCCCGCCCGATAGTCCGGGAGGGGCCTCGAAGGTCGGGTGCCTGGATCAGGCCGCCGGGGCCTCTTTGATGGCCTTCATGATGCGGTCCGTGACCTCGTCGATGCCGCCGATGCCGTCGACCCGGGCCACGATGCCGCGGTCCGCGTATTTGTTCACCACGGCTTCCGTCTGGTCGTGGTACAGGTCCAGCCGGTGGCGGATGACAGCTTCGTTGTCATCGCTGCGGCCGGTTTCCTTGGCCCGGCCCAGCAGGCGCGAGACGAGTTCCTCGTCGTCGGCGGTGAGCTGCAGGACGACGTCGAGCTTCTGGTCGCTGTCGGCGAGGATGTCGTCGAGGTAATCCACCTGTGCGGCGGTACGGGGGTAACCGTCCAGGAGGAAGCCGTTCTCGACGTCATTCTCGCTGAGGCGGTCGCGGACCATCTTGTTGGTCACGCTGTCCGGAACGAAATCGCCGGCGTCCATGTACTTCTTGGCCTCGACGCCCAGCGGCGTCTCACCCTTGACGTTGGCGCGAAAGATGTCGCCGGTGGAGATCGCGACGACGCCGAGGCGCTCCGAGATGCGTTCCGCCTGTGTTCCCTTGCCGGAGCCGGGAGGTCCGATAATCAACATTCTCGTCATCGCAAAAGCCCTTCGTAGTGACGTTGCTGGAGTTGCGCATCAATCTGCTTCACCGTTTCCAGGCCGACGCCCACCATGATCAGGATCGAGGTGCCGCCGAACGGGAAGTTCTGGTTTGCGTTGATCAGGACCAGTGCAACCAGCGGGATCAGTGCCACGAAACCCAGGTAGAGGGCGCCGGGCAGGGTGATCCGGGAAAGTACGTACTGAAGATAATCCGCGGTCGGCTTGCCGGCGCGGATGCCCGGAATAAAGCCGCCGTACTTCTTCATGTTCTCCGAGACCTCTTCAGGGTTGAAGGTAATCGCAACATAGAAGTAGGTGAAGAACACAATCATGGCAAAATACAGCGCCATGTAGATGGGGTGGTCACCGCGGGTCAGGTTGTTGTTGATCCACTCGACCCAGGGCGCCACCGGCTGGCCGGGCGCCGGCTGGTTGAACTGCGAGATCAGGCCCGGAAGGTACAGCATGGAGGAGGCAAAGATGACGGGCACGACGCCGGCCATGTTCACCTTGATAGGGATGTAAGTGCTGGTACCGCCCACGGTGCGGCGGCCGATCATGCGCTTGGCGTACTGCACCGGGATCCGGCGCTGGGACTGCTCCACGAAGACCACCATGGCGACGGTCAGCAGGCCGATGGCCAGGACCATGAAGAAGGTGCCCGGGCCCTGTGACGTCCAGATCGCACCCAGCGAGGTGGGGAACCCGGCCGCAATGGACGTGAAGATGAGCAGGGACATGCCGTTGCCGACGCCCTTCTCGGTCACGAGCTCGCCCATCCACATGATGAGGCCGGTGCCGGCCGTCAACGTGATGATGATCAGGATCGTAGTGATGACACTGGTGTCGGGGATGATCGGCAGCTGGCAGTTCGGCAGCAGCTGGCCGGAACGGGCCAACGACACCAGCGTCGTGGCGTTCAGCAGGCCAAGGGCGATCGTAAGGTAGCGGGTGTACTGCGTCAGCTTGGACTGCCCTGAGGCGCCCTCCTCGTACAGCTGCTGGAACCGGGGAATGACCACCCGGAGCAGCTGGACGATGATGCTGGCCGTGATGTAGGGCATGATGCCCAGGGCGAAGATGGACACCTGGAGCAACGCGCCGCCGCTGAAGAGGTTGACGAGCTGGTACAGCCCGCCGGCAGTCTGACCGTTATGCAAGCATTGCTGGACCTTCTGGTAGTTCACACCGGGCGAGGGACTGAAAGCACCCAAGCGGAAGATGGTGATGATTGCCAGCGTGAACAACAACTTGCGTCGCAGATCAGGCGTGCGAAAGGCCCGGCCAAATGCGCTAAGCAAGCGTCCTCCTGTGTTGTTAATAAGCGTGGTGTGATGGGGGTCAATAATCC
>JAODMS010000148.1 GCA_025464925.1 Arthrobacter sp. | reverse complement strand
ACTTCGTACCGGGCATCGCCGCCTCCCCGGACAAGATGCTGCAGGCCCGCATCTTCTCCTACGCGGACGCACACCGCTACCGCGTGGGCACCAACCACGCCCAGCTGCCGGTGAACCTGCCCAAGAGCCCGGTCAACAACTACAGCCAGGACGGCCAGGGGCGTTACTCCTTCAACGCCCCCTCGGTTCCGGTCTACGCACCGAACTCCGTCGGCGGCCCCGCTGCCGTGGAGCCGCAGAGCCCGGCCGGCGGCTGGGAGAACGACGGCGCGCTGACGCTCGCCGCGCACTCCCTGCACGCCGAGGACGGCGACTTCGGCCAGGCCGGCACGCTGTACCGCGAGGTGTTCAACGACGGCGAGAAGGCCCGCCTGCTGGAGACCATCACCGGTGCCGTGGGCGGTGTCAAGAGCCCGGGCATCAAGGAACGCGCCATCCAGTACTGGACGAACGTCGACGCCGACCTCGGCGCGAAGCTCCGCGCCAACCTGGGCGCCGTACGGGCCGAGTCCGACGCCGAGGCAGCCACCAAGTACTAACAGCCTCCGCGCCTTCGGGCAACAGAACACCCCGCCACGGATCTCCGCGGCGGGGTGTTGTGTTGGTGGCGGCTGCGCTCAGGAGCGGGTGAGTACGTCCTCGCCGGCACGCGGGCCGTTGACCGAGGCGTTGGCCTCGGCGAACTTCTCGTTCAGCCGGGAGTGCCGCTGGCCGTAGGCGAAGTAGATCGCGACGCCGATCACGAGCCAGATGGCGAAGAAGATCCAGGTCTCCACGGCGAGGTTGGTCATGAGGTAGAGGCACAGGACTGCCGAGACGATCGGGAGCACCTTGCCGAACGGCACGCGGAACGCCGGCTTCAGGTCCGGGCGCTTCTTCCGCAGCACCAGGATGCCCAGGCTGACCATCACGAAGGCGGACAGCGTGCCGATGTTGATCATCTCTTCCAGCAGGTCAACGTTGGTCAGCCCGGCCACGAGGGCCACTCCGGCGCCGCAGATGATCTGCAGGCGGACCGGGGTGGCGCGGGTCGCGCTGGTCTTGGACAGCGCACGCGGCAGCAGCCCGTCTCGGCTCATGGCCAGGACCACGCGGGAGAGGCCCATGAGCAGCACCATGATCACGGTGGTCAGTCCCACGAGGGAGCCGAAGGCGATGACCTTGGCGGCGTCGGTATTGCCCACCGCCTCGAAAGCGGTGGTCAGCGTGGGGTTCTCGGCCTCGGCCAGCTTTGTGTAGGACACCATGCCGGTCAGCGCCAGGGAGACCAGGATGTAGAGCACGGTGACGATGGCGAGGCCGCCGAAGATGCCGCGGGGAAGGGTTTTCTGCGGGTTCTTGACCTCCTCGGCCGAGGTGGCCACGACGTCGAAGCCGATGAAGGCGAAGAACACCAGGGCCGCGCCGGCGAAGATGCCCATGGTGCCGTAGTGTGCGGGGGCCGCGCCGGTGAGGAATCCGAAGAAGGACTGCTTGAGGACGTCGGCGGCGGCGGTGCCCCCGGTGGGCTCGGACGTGGGCACGAACGGAGCGTAGTTCTCGAACTTGACGTAGCTGAAGCCGACCACGATGACGAAGAGCACGACGGCGATCTTGATCAGGGTGAAGATGTTGCCGACGCGGGCGGACAGCTTTGTCCCCAGCACCAGCAGGACCGTGAACACGGCAACGATCAGGAAGGCGCCCCAGTACAGGTCCACGCCGCCGAGGGAAATGGACGGCGGAATGTCCACGCCCATCAGCGCGAACACCTTGCTCAGGTAGATGCCCCAGTACTTGGCGATCACCGCCGCGGCGGTGAAGAGTTCGAGGATGAGGTTCCAGCCGATGATCCAGGCGAGCAGCTCGCCCATGGTGGCGTAGGTGAAGACGTAGGCGGAGCCGGCCACCGGGATGGCCGTGGCGAACTCGGCGTAGCACATGATGGCGAGCGCGCAGGTGACGGCGGCGATGGCGAAGGAGATGGTTACGGCCGGGCCGGAAAAGTTCGCTGCTGCCTTGGCACCGACCGAGAAGATGCCGGCGCCGACGGCGACGGCGACGCCCATGATCATCAGGTCCCAGGAGCTGAGCGAGCGCTTCAGCTGGCGTCCGGGTTCATCGGCGTCAGCGATGGACTGCTCGATTGATTTGGTCCGCAAAAGGTTCATAGGAAAGTCCACAATCTAGCTCGTTGGAAACAGACCTATCCATCGTAGTGTCCGCCCATTGGACGGACGCAATTGTCTCAAATAATGAGACAGCGCCGCCGGTCAGGCAGGCCGGTCAGGGAGGCCGGTCAGGCAGGCCCGTCCATCAGGGCGGAACGGATCAGGAACCGCTTACCCTCCGGCGCTTCCACCGAGAAGCCGCTCCCCCGCCCGGGAACGACGTCCACGGTCAGATGCGTGTGGCTCCAGTAGTTGAACTGCTCCCTGGACATCCAGAACTCCAGCGGCTGAGGTTCCAGCCCGTCCGAGATGTCGAACAGCCCCAGGAGGATGTCCGCCTCGGCGGTGAGGAAATCCCCGGCCGGGTAGCACATGGGCGAGGAGCCGTCGCAGCAGCCGCCGGACTGGTGGAACATCAGCGGTCCGTGCTGGATCCACAGCTTGCGCAGCAGTTCAACGGCGGCCGGGGTCAGTGCCACCCGGGAGAAGTCCTCGCCCGGCAGCGTCACCGCCGCGTCGAGTTTGTGAGTCATGGGGAGCCCGCTTACTTCCGGTGGGTGGCCAGGGTGGTCCGGGCGGGGGAGGATCCCTACGGATCCGCCCCCGCCCGGGTTCGGTGCGGCTTAGAAGAAGCCGAGCTTGTTTTCGGAGTAGCTGACCAGGAGGTTCTTGGTCTGCTGGTAGTGGTCCAGCATCATGGCGTGGTTTTCACGTCCGATGCCGGAGGACTTGTAGCCGCCGAACGCGGCACCGGCCGGGTAGGCGTGGTAGTTGTTGACCCACACGCGGCCGGCCTGGATCTCGCGGCCGGCCCGGTAGGCCACGTTGCCGTTGCGCGACCAGACGCCGGCGCCGAGGCCATAGAGGGTGTCGTTGGCGATCCCCATGGCGTCGTTGTAGTCGCTGAACCGGGCCACGGAGACCACCGGGCCGAAGATCTCCTCCTGGAAGACCCGCATCTTGTTGTGGCCCTCGAAGATGGTGGGCTGGACGTAGTAG
>JAODMS010000127.1 GCA_025464925.1 Arthrobacter sp. | reverse complement strand
GAGGCGTCGACGATCACATCGGACGGCACGTGCAGGTTGGTGATGCCTTTGTCGGAATCGACCATGGCCAGCTCGGGGCCCTCGTTGAGGCCCTTCTGGATGGCCGCTTCGACGTCGCCGCGGATCTCCTCGGGGAGGTCCTCGAGGCCGTTCAGGATGGAGGCGAGGCCGTTGTTCGGGCTCAGGCCTGCGGCGGCAATCTGCGCGCCGTAGGTGTCGAACAGCTCGGAGAAGTAGGCCTTGACGATGTGGCCGAAGATGATCGGGTCGGAAACCTTCATCATGGTGGCCTTCAGGTGTGCGGAGAAGAGCACGCCTTCTTCCTTGGCCCGGGCCACCTGGGCGGCGAGGAATTCGTCCAGGGCTGCGGCACGCATCACAGTGCCGTCGATGACCTCGCCGGCAAGCACTGGGAAGGCCCGTTTAAGGACCTTGACCGTGCCGTCTTCCTTGACGAGCTGGATCTTGATGTTCGTGTCCGAGTCAACAACCACGGACTTTTCGTTGGAGCGGAAGTCATTGGCGTCCATGTGCGCGACGTTGGTCTTTGACTCGGGGCTCCAGGCGCCCATGCTGTGCGGGTTCTGGCGGGCATAGTTCTTGACCGAGAGCGGTGCGCGGCGGTCGGAGTTGCCTTCGCGCAGCACGGGGTTGACGGCAGAACCCTTGATCTTGTCGAAGCGGGACCGGATGTCGGTCTCCTCATCGGAGCTGGGGTTGTCCGGGTAGTCCGGCAGCGCGAAGCCCTGGCCCTGGAGCTCGGCGACCGCGGCCTTCAGCTGCGGCACGGAGGCGCTGATGTTGGGCAGCTTGATGATGTTTGCTTCGGGTGTCTTAGCGAGGGCACCGAGTTCGGCAAGGGCATCGCTGCCCCGCTGCTCTTCGGTGAGGTAGTCGCCAAACGCGGCAATGATGCGGCCGGCTAGCGAAATGTCGCGGGTCTCCACTTCCACACCGGCCGTCGAAGCAAAGGCCTCAACAATCGGCAAGAACGAATAGGTGGCCAGCATCGGCGCTTCGTCGGTGTGGGTATAGATAATCTTTGCCATTGCTCGGGCGTCTCCCTGAAGGTCTGCGGATATCCGGATCGTGTTATCTCAACAGCTCTAACTTACCCGAGGTGACCGGATCGGCGCCTACCCGCGCCGGGTTCCGGGAAATCCATGGCGGAGTGACAAGGGGGACATGCCCTCCCCTCGGGCCAAGGCATGGACATGATCCCTTTGTGCCCGGCCGTAGATGCAAAGAATGGACATGTCCTCCGGGGCGAGGAGGACATGTCCATTCCTGGTCGGCACCATGATTCGTTGGCACGAAGGAGCCTGGTGGGACCTAGTGGAAGAAGTGGCGCGCTCCCGTGAAGTACATGGTGATGCCTGCGGCGTTGGCCGCGGCGATGACTTCCTCGTCCCGGACGGATCCGCCGGGCTGGACGACGGCGCGGACGCCGGCGTCGATCAGGATCTGCAGGCCGTCGGCGAAGGGGAAGAACGCGTCCGACGCCGCCACGGCGCCGCGGGCGCGCTCTTGCGCCGCGCCGTCCTCGCCCACTGCAAGGGTGTTTGCCCGCTCCACGGCCAGCTTGCAGGAGTCGAGCCGGTTGACCTGGCCCATGCCAACGCCCACGGCAGCGCCGTCAGCGGCGAGCAGGATGGCGTTGGACTTGGCCGCACGGCACGCGGTCCAGGCGAAGGCGAGGTCGGCCAGGGTCGCCTCATCGGCAGCCTCGCCGGCGGCCAGGGTCCAGTTGGCCGGGTTGTCGCCCGGGGCGTCAACCTTGTCCGCGACCTGCACCAGCACGCCGCCGGAAACCTGGCGGATTTCGGAGGGGTAGCGGTCGTAGCCCTCGGGCAGGGCGAGGAGGCGGATGTTCTTCTTCTTGGAAAGGATTTCCACGGCTTCCTCTTCGAAGCCGGGGGCGATGACGACCTCGGTGAAGATGTCCGCGACGGTCTGGGCCATGCCGGCGGTGACCGTCCGGTTGGCCGCGATCACGCCGCCGAAGGCAGAGACGGGGTCGCAGGCATGGGCCTTGGCATGTGCGTCCGCGATCGGGTCGGCCGCCGACGCGGAACCGACAGCCACTCCGCAGGGGTTGGCGTGCTTGATGATGGCCACGGCCGGCTCGGAGAAGTCGAACGCTGCGCGGAGGGCGGCGTCGGCATCGACGAAGTTGTTGTAGCTCATCGCCTTGCCGTGCAGCTGGTCCGCCTGGGCGATGCCGGCCGGGGCGGCCTTGTCCACGTACAGCGCTGCCTGCTGGTGCGGGTTTTCGCCGTAGCGCAGCACCTCGGAGCGTTCCAGGGCCAGGCCTGCGTATGCGGGCCAGTCGATGATGCCGTCGCCGTCCTCGTCGAGGAACTGGCTCGCCGTCCAGGTGGCCACGGCGTTGTCGTAGCTCGCGGTGTGCGCGAACGCCCTGGCGGCGAGCCGGCGTCGTGCCTTGAGGTCAAAGCCGCCGGCAGCGGCGGCGGAAACGACGTCGCCGTAGGACGCCGGGTCCACCACGATGGCGACGGCGGCGTGGTTCTTCGCGGCCGAGCGCACCATGGCCGGGCCGCCGATGTCGATCTGCTCCACGACGTCGTCCTGCGCGGCGCCGGATTTCACGGTGTCCACGAAGGGGTAGAGGTTCACGACGACGAGGTCGAAGGGCTCGATCTCCATGTCCGCGAGGGTCTGCATGTGGGCCGGGACGCGGCGGTCCGCGAGGATGCCGCCATGGACGCGCGGGTGGAGCGTCTTGACACGGCCGTTGAGCATCTCCGGGGAGCCTGTGACCTCTTCGACTTCCTGGACCGGGACTCCGGCCGCGGCGATCTTCTTGGCGGTGGAGCCCGTGGAGACAATCTGGACGCCGGCTGCGTGCAGGCCCTTTGCGAGCTCCTCCAGACCGGACTTGTCGTAGACCGAAATCAGGGCCCGGCGGATGGGAACTCGGTCAATGGATACACGGTCAGGCTGCGCAAAGCTCACAAGGGTCTCCGTCTTATATCGCGGCCGGGGCCGCGGGTGGTGGGGATGGGGCCAGTTTATCGCGTCACAGCGACGGTCCTTCCCGCGCGCCGGAGTGTGAAGCTCACGCCGCGGACCGGCACCTCGACGTAAGGTTTTCACAGGAGGATGAGATGAACACTTACACCACGGTGCCCAGCGGCGAACAGGTGGTACAGGAACTGCCGTGGCGGTGGAAAGTCCAGGGAAAGATCTTCCTGATCGGCGGCCTCGGCTTCATGTTTGACGCGTGGGACGTGACGCTGAACGGCATCCTCATTCCGCTGCTGTCCAAGCACTGGTCCCTGAGCGCCGGCGAAGCCGCCTGGATCGGCGCCTCGAACCTGATCGGCATGGCCCTCGGCGCCTTCATCTGGGGCACCATCGCGGACACGATCGGGCGCAAGAAGGCCTTCACCGCCACCTTGCTGATTTTCTCCCTCTTCACGGTGCTGGGCGCGTTCTCCCCCGACTTTCTCTGGTTCTGCGTGTTCCGGTTTATGGCCGGCTTCGGCCTGGGCGGGTGCATCCCGGTGGATTACGCGCTGGTGGGCGAGTTCACCCCGCGCAGGCAGCGGGGCAGGGTCCTCACCGCGATGGACGGCTGGTGGCCGGTCGGTGCCGCGCTGTGCGGCTTCGTCTCGGCCGGCCTCGTGGCGGCTTTCGCGGACTGGCGCCTGACCATGCTGGTGATGGTGCTTCCGGCGCTGCTGGTGTTCTGGGTCCGTCGCAGCGTCCCCGAATCGCCCCTGTTCCTGATCCGCAAGGGCCGCCGCGAGGAGGCGGCCCGGGTGATCGACGACCTGGTCGAGGCCACCGGAACCGAAGCCCGCGCCTATAGCCTGCCCGAACCGCAGGACGCGCCCCGCCTCTCCGCCGGCAGTGCGTGGACCCAGTTGCGGCTGCTCTGGCAGTTTGACTGGAAGCTCACGACGACGGCGTGGGCGCTGTTCTTCAGCATCCTGCTGGTCTACTACCTGTCCCTGACCTGGATGCCCCGGATCCTGATCGGGGCCGGCTTCGAGGAGTACAAGGCGTTCCTCACGACGGCGTCCATGGCCGCCGTCGGGCTCCTGGGCGTTGTGGTGGCCGCCCTGCTGGTGGAGCGGGTGGGCCGGAAGTGGGTCCTGGCCGTCACCGGCCCGCTGTCCGCGCTGATCCTGGTGATTGTGGCGTTCGTGGTGGACATCCCGACGGCGGCCGTGTTCTGGCTGCTCGCGTTCGGCTTTGTGGTGCAGGTGGCCATCCCCGTGCTCTACACCTATGTCTCGGAGCTGTACCCGACCGAGCTGCGGGGCTCGGGCTTCGGCTGGGCGTCCACGTTCTCGCGGATCGGCGCCGGGTTCGGGCCGCTGGTCTTCGCATCGGTCCTGTGGCCCGAACTGGGGCTGGCAACGTCGTTCGCCCTGGCCGGGGGGCTGGTGCTGCTGTCAGTGCTGTGGATGGCGTTCTTCGCCCCCGAAACCAAACAGCGCCGGCTCGAGTAGGGTCCGGAGCCGGACGGCTAGCTCGGGGCGGCTGCGGCCTTCTGCTCCGCGGCGAGGGACGCCAGCGTGGACACCAGCAGCCGGCGCTCCACCACCTTGATGCGCTCGTGCAGGGACTCCTCGGTCTCGCCGTCCTCGATCGCCACGGCCTCCTGGGCAATGATCGGGCCGGTGTCCACGCCGGCGTCGGCCCAGTGCACGGTGCAGCCGGTGACCTTGACGCCGTAGGCCAGGGCGTCGCGGACCCCGTGGGCGCCGGGGAAGGACGGCAGCAGCGCCGGGTGGGTGTTCAGGTACCTGCCGCCGAAGGAATCGATGAAGTCCGCACTGACGATCCGCATGAAGCCGGAGGAAAGCACCACGTCCGGCTCGAAGGCGGCGACGGCTGCGGTGAGCGCGGCGTTCCACTCCGCCCGGTCCGGGTAGGCCTTGAAGTCCACCACAAACGTCGGAATGCCGGCGTCGGCGGAGCGTTCAATCCCGTAGGTCCCCGGCCGGTCCGCACCGACGGCCGCGATCTCGACATCGAGCCGGCCGTCTTTCACGGCGTCGATGACGGCCTGGAGGTTGGAGCCGGTGCCGGAAACGAGGACAACTATGCGCATTGTCCTAGCTTATGTGGCCGCTCGCGTAGGCTGGAAAACATGAACCCCCCGAACGACTCCGGCGGCAGCCAGCCGAACCAGCATCCGCTCAGCGAGGCGGCGAAAGCCTCCGTGTTGAAGACCCACACCCTGTTCCGCATCTTCATCGTGGTGGTCCTCGGATCGTTCTTCGTGTACCAACTGGACATCAGCTACCTGTGGCTCACCACTATCCTCACCGCCGCCGCCATCGTGCTCGGCATCATGGTGCTGATCCGGGCGGTGAAATACAAGGAATCGCGCCTGGTGCTGTTCGGCACGATTTCCGGAATTGTGGTCTCGGCGGTGATGGTCCTGCTGATCCTCGCCTCGGCGCTCTTCTTCAACCAGTTCCGGGATTACCAGCAGTGCACACGCAACGCCCTCACGCAGCAGGCGGCATCCGAGTGCAGGACCCAGCTGGAAAAGTCGTTACCCACCCAGTTCCGCTGACCGGAGCCGCGCCCGGTATGGCTGGTTGCGGCGGCGGTGCCGCTAGTTGCTGGCGGCCCGTTCGAGGTCCGCTTCGTGCAGATTCTCCTGGCGCTCCAGCCAGGGTCCTGCCGCGTAACCGATAACGGCGCCGACGCCCACTTCAGCGGCCACGAACAGCGCCGTGCGGAGCGGGTCCGGGCCGATGTCCGTCAACCGCCCGATGCCGGCCGACCCGCGGGCCAGCAAGGACAATCCGCCCGCGAGCAGCCCGGCAACGCTGCCGATGATCACGCCCAGCACCAGGGTGGAGGCGGTGGCGGTAAACCAGCGGGCGCGGATCTCGATCGACAGCCACTCATCGAAGTGGTTCTCACCTTCGCGCAGGAACCACCAGCCGGCCAGGACCCCCGCGAGCGCCGGCACCACGAGAGCGGCAAAGCCGTAGTCCAGCGCCCCGGCGGGCAAGGCAGCGAAGACCGGAATGGACGGCAGCGGCCCGACGCCGGTTCCAAGCGCCCCGGCCTGTGAGCCGACGCCGACGGCGAAGCCGGAGCCGGAGGTCCAGGCGAGCGCGAACACCGCGAGGTTGGGCAGGAAGCCGAGCTGCGCGAGGGTGAGCACGGCACCTCCCATGGCCCCGGCGTCGACCGCTTCATACACGGCGATCACGAGGTTCCAGTGAATGAAGAGGTCGACGGCGAGCAGCACGGCCGACATCGCCAGGCTGGCCATCAGCGCCACAAAACCGGCCTTGATGGCGGACCCGAGGTAGGATCCGGCCCAACGGGAGTGCTGGCTGGTACGGGAAATCCAGGCCACCGCATCGACGCCGATCAGCCGGCTCCAGGAGCCTGCCTGGCGGCGGGCGCCGATTACCATGCCGAGCGCCAGCGGGATCAGCGGTATGAGGGCGGCGAACCAAAGGCCAACGCCCACCTCGGAAGTGCGGCAGATGAAGCCCGTGGCCAGCCCAAAGCCGGCGTACATCAGACACGAGCCGAGCATTGCCTGCCAGAGCTGATCGGTACGGGCGCGGGCCAGTCGCCGGCCCGCGCGCCAGGCGAGCAGGAACGGGATGAGGGTCAGCCCCAGGGGAATGAGCGAAAGCGTGCCCGATTCCGCCTGCCCTGCAGGCCCGGCGCCGGAGGTTTCCAGCTGCAGGGGAACTCCGTGCATCAACAGCCAGGCCTGGCCGGCCAGCTGCGCGAGCACGTCGCCGCCGCTTTGCCGGAATCCGGCCGTGGCCCATACCGCGAGGATCGGGGCGACCACCATTAGGGCTGAAATGACGGCCGCCTGTGCGGCCTCGAGTGCTCCCCGCAGCCACAGGGGCATCGGGAGGCCATGTTCTCCGGTCTGATCAGCGCGCAGTTTCATCGTATTCCATGGTGCCATGTGCGGGGCGGCCCGCTGGTTTCCGACAGGCTTAATCACGAAACCGCCCTCTCCCGCCAGTGGAGCTTTTTCCATAGCACCGCCGTAAAATTGGTATGTCCGCAATCTGTGGTTGGAGGCAGAAAATGACTACCGCTTCTCCGCATGCACATGGCGTTCACTTCGGACGGACAGATGTTCAGAACGTTGGCATGGGTGTGGGTATCGTCGTTATGGTCGTGGGCATCCTGGGGTTCATCCCCGGTATCACCATGCAGTACAGCGAGCTCAGATTCTTGGGGCCTGATTCCAAGGCGTTGCTCCTGAACGTGTTCCAGGTGTCCATCCTGCTGAATATCCTGCAGCTGGCCATCGGTGGCACGGGTTGGGCCATGTCCCGCAACCAAATGGGTGCCAGGAATTTCCTCATGGGCTTCGGCCTGCTGTACATCGTCCTCAGCGTTTATGGGCTCATCGTGGGCGTGGACTCGGCGGCCAATTTCCTGTCGCTGAACACCGCGGACAACTGGACCTTCATGGTGCTAGGTCTAGCTATGATTGGCGCCGGCTGGATGCTTTCGCGGCATCTGGCCGAAGACGCAGAAACCCGGTAAGCGAACACTGGGACAAGGGAGCCGCGAATGAGTAACGAGTCATAGCAATCTGAAAATTCGTACTACCTGCTGGTGCAGGCGCAACGCGGAAGCGCAGCGGCTGCACCAGCTTATTTAAAGGCTAAGAATCTCCGCGCTGTTCTGCCGACCCGGGAACCGATCCGGGACCCTCAGGCAAGCGAGAGCGTAAAGGACAGGACGAACCCGGCCGCCGTGCTCAGGGCCACCGCCGGCCCGCCGTGCTCGTAGGCTTCCGGCATCAGGGTGTCGGCGAGGGATGCGATGACAGCCCCGGCTGCGAAGGCCAGCGGCAAGGAGATCGCCTCAGGATCGCTGCCGGAGAGCGGGCCCGCGCCCAGCACGACGGCCAGGACCAGCAGCACGGCGCACGCGGTCCAGAGGCCCATGATGGTGCCGCCCGATTTTCCTTGGCTGCGCATGGAGGAGGCACCCACCAGCGCTTCGGGCAGGTTCGAAACGAAAATGGCTGCCAGCAGGGCCAGCCCGCCGGTCCCCTCGCCCAGGGACACACCCAGTGCTACGTTCTCCGGCACGCCGTCAAGGGTGACGGCGGCCAGGAGGGCCAGTCCTGCCGCGCCCCGGGTGGAGGCGGCCGTCGGCGGACGGTCGGCGGCAGCGGCATCGGTGTCCAGCTTGACGCTGCCCCGGACCTTGTCTGCGGGGGCGGATTGCGAACCAGGTTGGGCCCAGCGGTCCAGCAACGCACTCAGGGCGGTGAACACTGCGGCGCCGCCTAACAGGCCAATCGCGGCGCGGACAATGCCGCCGCGTTGGTAGGCGTCCTCGAACAGCTCGAACGATAGGGCGGTGATGAGCGCCCCGGCGGCGAAGGACAGCATAATCGCCAGCAGACGTTTGGGCAGCTCGAACCTCACGCCGATGAACGCACCCAGTACCAGGGCACTGGATGCCACCACACCAAAGATCAGGGAGGTTCCCACGCGGTCAGTATAGGAACTGGCCCCGCGGACGGGAAGACATGCAGAAACAGGTTTGGGGAAACCACCGCCCCGCGGCCGTTGCCGTAGCCCTTGCCTCGGCCCTTGCCTCGGGCAGGTATCTCCTGATCGCTGGACTCCCGGAGGACGGCCACGCAGACTGTCTACAACAGCCAGCTCGGGCCCTCCACCAATCCCGTATCCAGCCCGGGCAGGTTCAGCAGTAACGTTTGGAGCTTTGCCGCAACGCCTTTTCCAGCACCGTGAAAGGACCCGGTCATGCCGGACTTGTCAGCATTCTTCCCGCTGATTTCCATCCTCGTTGGGGCGATCATCGTTAACGCCGTCATCTGGGTGGCAACAAAATTGATGTGGAAGGTCGCTGAGCCGAACGAGGCCCTCATCATCTCTGGATTGACTCGCGGCACCTTGGATACCAGGGAGGGAATGGACTTCAAGATCGTCACCGGCAAGGGCGCCCTCGTGCTGCCCGGGCTCCAGACGGTGAGGATGTTGTCCCTGACCCTGAACGAAACGGAACTCAAGGTTTCCTGTGTGACCTCCCAGGGCATCCAGGTGATTGTCGACGGCGTGGTTATCTACAAAATCGGTGACGCTCCGCCCTTCATCGCCAATGCTGCGCGGCGGTTCCTCGGCCAGCAGCCCAAGATGCAGAGCCAGGTATACAACGTCTTTGAAGGACACCTGCGTTCGATCATCGGCAGCATGACGGTTGAAGAAATCATCCGCGAGCGCGACAAGCTCGCTTCCCAGGTCCGCAGCGCCAGCGGTGTCGAAATGGAAAAGCTCGGTCTGGTGGTGGATTCACTGCAGATCAAGGACCTGCAGGATCCTACGGGCT
>JAODMS010000051.1 GCA_025464925.1 Arthrobacter sp. | reverse complement strand
TTCGTCCTTGCCGACTTCCAGCAGGGAGACGTCAAAGGTTCCGCCGCCGAGGTCGAAGACCAGGATGAGTTCGTCTTCCTTGCCCTTGTCCAGGCCGTACGCGAGAGCTGCGGCGGTGGGCTCGTTGACGATACGCAGGACGTTGAGGCCGGCGATTTCGCCGGCTTCCTTGGTGGCCTGGCGCTCGGCGTCGTTGAAGTACGCGGGGACGGTGATGACGGCGTCGGTGACCTTTTCACCCAGGTAGGACTCGGCGTCGTTCTTCAGCTTCATGAGGATACGCGCGGAGATTTCCTGCGGGGTGTACTTCTTCTCATCGATGCCGACGGTCCAGCCGGTGCCCATGTGGCGCTTGACTGAAGCGATGGTGCGGTCGATGTTGTTGACGGCCTGGCGCTTGGCGATCTCGCCAACCAGCACTTCGCCGGACTTGGAGAATGCAACGACCGACGGCGTGGTGCGGCCACCTTCGGCGTTGGCAATGACGGTGGGCTCGCCGCCTTCGAGAACGGAGACGACGGAGTTCGTTGTTCCGAGGTCAATACCTACTGCACGTGACATGTGTTGCTTCCTTCTGTCCTGGGAATCTTACTGAGAAAAGCTGCGGACCCTAGGGGCCCGTCAGTTATTGAGTGATCTGCACTCAACTTTACTCAGACCCGGATATAAGTCAATTCAAAGTTGAGTGGCATTCACTCAACTTGGGATGGACTTGGATCCGGAATGATTCCCAGGCGCCCGATTCCCCCCGCGTTCCAGAGGTTTTGCCCAGGCCGACGCGGGGTTTCGCGCTGCGCGAAGCAGCCTCGAACTAGCGGTCCTCGTCGCGGGCCGCGCCGCGACGCTCGCCCTCGACGGACCCGCGGTCGGTCGACTGGGTGTCTGCGGACCCCGCGGCGCCGTAGTCGCCTTCGGGATAACCCCCGTCGTCGGCGGCGCCCGTTTCGCCGCCGGCGCCCGTTTCACCGACGACGCCGGCCTCGCCGTAGTCGCCTTCGGTGTAGTCGCCTTCGGTGTAGTCGCCTTCGTCGCCACCGAGGGACGGCGCTTCCGCCACTCCCGCGTCGCCGTAGTCCCCTGCGGCATATTCGCCGTCGGCGGCCGTGGCCGGATTCTCACCCGCCGTACCTGCCGCGCCATAGTCACCCTCGACGTACTGGCCTTCGGCAACGTCGCCTTCGACTGCCGCCTCGTCGGCCGCGGCATCGGGCGTGCTGCCGTGCCGCTGCTCTGCTGCCGTTCGATCAAATTCGCTGTTTTCGGACATTTTCAACGGACCCTTCCTGGAAGCATCACGCACGCCCGGGCGGGCGCAGGGGCAGTCTATCGAGCGCCGCGGCAAGGCAACAGGGGCACGGGGAGCCCTGATCAGGCAGATTGCCGGGACTTTCGCCACAGTGGGCTGGTGGCGGACCCGGGCCCTGTGACGGCCGGCCCTGCCAACGGCCACGCTTTGAACCGTCGCTGTCTGACGGCGGCTAGCGGACCCCCGCGCGCTGTGCCGCGGATTCCTCGGTGGCCGGTAGCCCGGTGGGTAGCAGTCCCGCCTGCGGCCGGCCCTGTTTATTCGGCCACCAGATGCGCGGGCCGATGTCATACGCGAGGGCAGGAATGAGCAGGGAGCGCACCAGCACGGTGTCCAGCAGCACACCGAACGCCACGATGAAGGCGATCTGCACCAGGAACATGATCGGGATGACGCCCAGGGCGGCGAACGTTGCGGCCAGGACCACGCCGGCCGAGGTGATGACACCGCCGGTCACGCCCAGACCACGCAGGATGCCGGGCCGGGTGCCGTGCTTGAGCGATTCCTCGCGCACCCGGCTCATCAGGAAGATGTTGTAGTCCACGCCGAGGGCGACGAGGAAGACGAAGCCGAAGAGCGGCACCGTGGCGTCGGCTCCGGGGAACCGGAAGATGTGGTTGAACACGAGGGCCGCGACCCCCATGGCGGCCCCGTAGGACAGGACCACCGATGCCACCAGCAGGAGCGGCGCCAGCACCGATCGCAGCAACAGCATCAGGATTCCCAGGATGACCGCCAGGACCACCGGGATGATGGTTAGGAGGTCGCGTTGGGCTGCGGTGTTTGTATCCAGGGCGGTGGCGCTCACGCCGCCGACGAGCGCCTCCGGATCCACCGTCTTCGTAGCGGCGCGCAGCCCCACCACGACATTTTCCGCCTCGGTGGAGTCTGCGGCGAAGTTCAGCGTCGCGTTGATCAGCACCTTGCCGTCCCGGACTGCCGGGTCGGCGGCCGCGCCGGGTGCGGCCGGTCCGCCTGGTACGTCGGCAATGAGGGGCACTCCGCCTTCAGCGAGCAGGTAGGCGGCCCCGACGCCGTCGCTTGCCTTGACTTCGTCCAGCACCTCGTCGGCTTTTGCCTCATCGGCCACGATCACCGCGGGACTTCCTGATCCGGCGTCGAAGTGCCGGGCCAGTGCATCCTGGCCGTCGACGGCGTTGGAGGCCGCCAGGATGACGTCCGTCTGCGGGACGCCATTGGCCTTGAGCTGGAGGACGCCGGCGGATGCTGTCAGGAGCAGCAGCACTGAAGCGATCCAGACGGTCCGTGGACGGCGCGAGACGAGTGATCCGGTGGCCCGCCACAGGCCCTTCTGGCCTTCCAAGCCGGTGGTCAGCTCAGGTTCGCGTTCGGTTTCCGCCAGCAGCTTCGGGCGGAACGGCCAGAATGCGGCACGGCCCAGCAGCGCCATCAGCGCCGGCAGCAGGGTGAGGGCGGCAAAGAGGGAACAGATAATGCCGGCGGCCGCCACCGGCCCCAGGGCCTTGTTGGAGTTCAGGTCGGAAAACAGCAGGCAGAGGAGGGCGACGATCACGGTGGCGCCGGACGCCAGGATGGGCTCGAACGAGGCCTTCCAGGCTGTCAGCACGGCGGCCGTCCGGTTGGTGGTATGCAGCAGTGCTTCGCGGAACCGCGCTACGAACAGCAGGGCGTAGTCGGTGGCGGCCCCGATCACGAGGATGGAGAGAATGCCCCGGCTCTGGCCGTTGAGCTGGATCCAGCCCAGCTTCGCCATGCCGAACACCAGCAGGATGGCGGCGCACAGCGCGAAGACGGAGGTGAACAGCACCGCGATCGGCAACAGGAGGGAACGGTACACAATCAGCAGGATGAGGAAGACCGCAGCCAGGGCCACCAGCAGCAGGACGCCGTCTATACCGGCGAAGGCGCTGACAAAATCGGTCGCCAGGCCAGCGGGACCGGTAACGAAGGCCTGCATCCCCTCCGGCGCGGACGCCTGGACTTCATCGCGCAACTCCCGCACGATGTCCTCGACCTCGCCCGAGGAAGCGATGGGCACCACGAACTGGACGGCCTTCGAGTCCTCGGACGGAATGGGTCCGACCACGGCGCTACCGGGCCGCAGGGCTTCCAGCCTGCCCTTGAGCACCGCCGTCTCCCCGAGTTGGGCAGGCGTGAAGGCGGCATCGCTTTCGATCAGAATGACCGCCGGGATTTCACTGGATCCCCTGAACTTGGCCTGCCAGTCCTGGGCCGCGGTGGCTTCTGCCCCCGCCGGCAGGAACGAGGCCTGATCGTTGGACGAGACTTCGTCCAGGCGGCCGAAGGTCGGACCGCCAATGCCTGCGATCGCCAGCCACGTGAGAAGGAGCAGCACGGGCACCAGCCAGCGCAGCCAGAAGGGTACGCGGGCACTGTGGAGCGAGGTCTTGTCCATCTGTCCTTCTGAGGCTCGGGGCGGAGGAGTAGAATTGAATCCATAATAGACTATCTCCAACATGGAGATAAGGCGGATGGCATTCTTCTCGCTATAGGGCGCGGCACGGGCCGGCGCCGCTGCAGTAAGCTCCGGAGGGCGCCATCCGCGGAGCTACCGTGCAGAGGCTAGGGATAGAGGGAGGTTCACCATGTCGGCTGAAGCATCGGGAGGACCGGAATCCTTCGAGCCGCCACCGCTGGTCCGGCTCCTACAAGAGTTCAGCCTCGAAGCCAACCGCTACGTGGATGCCGCCGGCGGCCGCAATGACATGCACCGGACGGACCTCAACGCCTTATCGGTGATCATGACGCACACCGCGAGGAACCAGATCGTCACGCCCGGGGTGCTGCGCAAGGAACTTAATCTCAGTTCACCTGCCACGACGGCGCTCATCGACCGGTTACACAGCTCCGGCCATGTGGTCCGGGAACGCCAGGGTACGGACCGCCGGCAGGTCCAGCTCCGGATGACCCCCAAGGCCTACCGCGACGGCGCCGCCATGTTCCTTCCGCTCGCCCGGCAGATCGGCGCCGCGATGGCCGGGTTTGCTCCCGAGGAGCTTGAGATCGCCACCCGGTTCATGAACTCAATGATCGAGGCGACGGTGCGCGCAGCTCAGGAAGCTGCGGAGCCTCAGCCCGGCTTTGAAGACAGGACAGCCCCAGCCTGAGCCAGCGCGGGCCCAGCGCTGCCGGTGCCCGAGCGGCAAAACCGACGGCAGCTGCGAAAAACCGCCTGCTTTCGGCAGCGTGGATCGGGCCATTTTCAACCGCGGGAGGGTAGCGTTCCATTATGAGCGCGCAGCAGCCTGACGATGTGTACACGCACGGCCACCACGAGTCGGTGGTCCGCGCCCATGCCTCGAGAACGGCGGAGAACTCGGCGGCGTTTGTGATCCCGCACCTCACGCCCGGAGTGTCGGTGCTCGACGTCGGCTGCGGGCCGGGCAGCATCACCTGCGATTTCGCCGGCATCGTCTCGCCCGGAAGTGTGACTGGAGTGGACCGCTCCCCCGATGTGGTCGCCCACGCCAGCGCACTTGCCGCCGAGCGCGGCGTCGAAAATGTCGAGTTTGTCGCCGGCAACATCTACGACCTGGACTTCGAGGACGAGACCTTCGACGTCGTCCACGCCCACCAGGTGCTCCAGCATCTGACGGAACCGGTGGCCGCTCTGCGGGAGATGCGGCGGGTGGCCAGGGCCGGCGGGATCGTGGCCGTGCGTGATGCTGATTTCCACGGCATGAGCTGGTTCCCGGCCATCCCCGAGCTGGACGAATGGATGGAGCTGTACCAGCGGATCGCACGGCGCAACGGGGCAGAGCCCGACGCCGGACGCCGCTTAGTGTCCTGGGCACAGTCCGCCGGATTCACCGACGTGGCGCCCTCCAGCAGCAACTGGCTCTATGCCACCTCCCAGCAGCGGCGGTGGCAGGCACGGGTGTGGGGGGAACGGGTGCTGCATTCGTCCTTCGCGGAGCAGGCGCTCGACTACGGCTTCGCCAACGCGGCGGACCTTGCCCGGATCTCCGCCGGCTGGCACCGCTGGGGCTCCACGGATGACGGCTGGTTCCTGATACCCAACGGTGAGGTGATCGCCCGGGCCTGACGCGGGCCCTGGCGGCGGCCGTAAACTGTCGTGGTGCAACCCTCTCTTTGGCTGGCCTTGGCCGGCGCCGGCGTCCTGATCAGCTTCACGCCCGGCGCGGGCGCGATCAACACCATGAGCAACTCCCTGAACGCCGGATTCCGCCGTTCCCTTTGGGGCATCCTGGGCCAGCAGGCCGCACTGATCGTGCACATCCTGATCGTGGCCCTGGGCGTCGGCGTGCTCGTATCCAGCTCCTCCGGAGCCTTCAACGTCATCCGCTACGCCGGCGCCGCCTACCTGGTCTACCTCGGCATCAAGCAGTTCCTGCACGAACCCGACCTGGATCGGGGGAAGGCCGCCGCCCTGCGGAACGAGCCGGCGTTGTCCATGTTCCGCCGCGGCCTGTGGGTCAACCTGCTCAATCCCAAGGCCGTCGTATTCTTCCTGGCGTTCATGCCCCAGTTCGTCCGCCCCGAACAGCCGCTGCTGCCGCAGTACCTGGTCCTGTCCGCCACCGTGGTGGTGATCGACATCCTGGTGATGTGGTTCTTCTTCGCGGCGGCGGCCACGACCTTCCAGCGTTTCACCCACAACGCCCGGGGACAAAGGATCCTGAACCGGACCTTTGGGGTGCTGTTTGTTGCGGTGGGTGTTCTGCTGGCGCTGGTCCACTGACGTCGGCCGGGGACTTCCTCCCAAAGTCTGACACAGCGCAATATCTGCTTGACATGCCTTGTAATACCGGGAACAGGGGACCTAGCCAAGAGACGCCGCATCGTTCATGCTTGGGAATATGACCTCCGTGCCGAGCCAGTACCGGATCATAGCGGTTTGCACCGGAAACATCTGCCGCTCGCCGATGGCCGAACTGATGCTGGCCGAGGCCTTCGCCGCCGATCACCTCACTAGGGCAGTGGTGGATTCTGCCGGCACCACTGCCTACGAGGCGGGCCGCCCGATCGATTCCCGGGCCGCCCGCAAGCTTGCGGTCCATAACATTCGTTCAGACCAGCACGTGGCGCGCGAGTGGCGCGGGGAATGGTTCCATGCCCGCGAACTGATCCTGGCGCTGGACGTTGACCACTACGGCTGGTTGCGCCAGGCGGCCCCGGACCCGGGGTCCCGCTCCAAGATCCGGATGCTACGCAGCTTCGACCCCGCGGCGGCCGGCAAGGATCTGCTGGACCAGGGCATCGAGGACCCCTGGTATGGCGGCCACATCGAGTTCGACGCCACGTGGGACCTCATCCGGGGTTCAGTTCCCGGGATCGTGGACTATGTGCGCGCCCAGTTGCAGCAGCATGACCGGTACGGACAGCGGGTACGCTCTATTTCATGAGCCCCGCACCCGTCATCATCGCTGTCGACGGACGGTCCGGCTCAGGCAAGACCACCCTGGCCATCGAACTGGCGGCGCGGCTCCGGGAGCACCACAAGGTCTCCCTCTTCCACCTCGAGGACCTTTACCCCGGCTGGAACGGGCTCGCCGCGGGCATTGAACGCTACGTTTCCACGGTCCTTTCCCCGCTGCGGCGCGGCGAGGCGGCCCAGTGGGTCAGCTGGGACTGGCACAAGCACTACGACGGCGAGGCCCGGGTCACCCAGCCGGCCGAGATCGTGCTGGTGGAAGGCGTCGGCGCCGCCGCCCGCGCCGCCCGCCCCCTGCTGGACGCGGTGATCTGGGCGGATTCGTCCGACCAGGACCGCCGCGCCCGGGCGCTGGCCCGGGACGGCGGCAGCTACGAACCCTTCTGGGATCAGTGGGCGGCCCAGGAACAGGAATGGCTGGCGGCGGACGACGTCCCCTCCCACGCCGATGTGCACGTGCTCAACCCCGCCGATGGCACCGCCCCCGACGACGTCCTGCAAGCCCTGCAGTACATCCCCGCGCTGTCCCCCCTGCTACTGCCCGACCTCGCCGTCCGCCGCGGACTCGAGCTCCGGGCCGAGCGGATCGAGGCATCCCCCGACGCAGCCCGGCTGTTCGAGGCGCTGTTCGGCCGTTCCGCCAACGCCGTGTGGCTCGACTCCTCGCTGAAGACGGACGGCCTTGCCCCCAGCGGTGCGGCGGCGGAACGCAGCCGCTTCAGCGTTCTGGCGGACGACGGCGGCCGCTTCGGCCAGACGGTCCGGCACAGTTCGGGGTTGACCCGGGTGAGTACCGGCAATGCCACCGTGGCAACGGAGGGGCCGTTCTTCCGGTGGCTGGACGGGGCGTGGGGGCGCAGGGCCATCCGCACCCCCGAGGGCTATCCGTGCGAATTCACCCTGGGCTGGCTGGGCTACCTCGGCTATGAGCTCAAGCGTGAAACGGGCGGCAGCGACGTCGCGGCCGCAACCCCGGACGCCTGCCTGATGTTCGCCGGACGAGGCGTCGTCCTCGACCATGTGGAGCACACGGCGTGGCTGCTGGCCTTGGACACCCCCGACGCCGAGGCCTGGCTCGAGACGGCACGCTCCGCAGTGGCAGCGACTTCTGCGGAGCGTTCGGTGCCGGCCGGATCAGCGGATGCCGCTGGCAACCGCGCGGTCCCCGTGCACGGCAGCGCCGGCCTGGACTTCACTGCAAGGGACACGGAGGCCGGTTACAAGGGCAAGATCGCAGCCGCCCAGCATGAGATCGCGGAGGGGAACACCTACGAAGCCTGCCTCACCACCGCGCTGACGGCCTCCACACCTGCCGGTCCGGACGGGCTGGACCCGTGGCAGGCCTACCTGGCGCTGCGGCGGAGAAACCCCGCCCCCTTCGCCAGCTACCTGCGGCTTGGAGAAATCACCGTGGCCAGCACCTCGCCGGAGCGCTTCCTGCGGATCGGCGCCGACGGCAGGATGCAGGCGGAGCCGATCAAGGGCACCAGACGCCGGGACCCGGAGCCCGGGCGGGACGCGGCGCTGCGGCAGGAACTCGAATCCTCCTCCAAAGACCGGGCCGAGAACATCATGATCGTGGACCTGCTGCGCAACGACCTCAGCCACTTCGCCGTGCCCGGCTCCGTCTCGGTCAGCCGGCTCTGCGCGATCGAAAGCTACGCCACCGTGCACCAGATGGTGAGCACCATCGACGCCCGGCTCAAGCCGGGCATGCCGCGTGCCGAGGCCGTCGCAGCCTGCTTCCCCGCCGGATCCATGACAGGCGCACCTAAAGTCAGCACCATGGCGATACTCGACCGGCTTGAGGGCGCACCGCGGGGCGTCTACTCGGGGGCCATCGGCTACTTCTCGCTCAACGGGGCCACCGACCTCGCCGTGGCCATCAGGACCTTGGTGAGCAGCGCCGATTCCGGAAACAGCGAGGGCGCCACGGTACTGAGCCTCGGCGTCGGAGGTGCCATCACGGCGGATTCATCACCGCAGGAGGAGTACGAGGAAATCCGGATCAAGGCGTTCGGCGTCCTCTCGGCCCTCGGCGCGGAGTTCCCGCCCGGCTAAGGACAGCCCGGCACCACTGCCGCAGGGACGCTACTGCAGCGTGGCCGTGAGCCTCGCGACGTTGTCCACGTACTTGACCAGCATCGGCCGCTTCTTCCAGTCCTCGAGCTTGAGTTCGTGCGAAATGTCCCGGTAGGTGTCCTCCACGGCCCGGACGCGCTCCACGATGTCCGAGCCCAGAAGCATCACCGAGACCTCGAGGTTCAGCGAAAAGGAGCGCATGTCCATGTT
>JAODMS010000018.1 GCA_025464925.1 Arthrobacter sp. | reverse complement strand
CGTAGTACTCGTTCTTCACGAGGTAGTCGAGCTTTTCCTCGAGGTCGTGGAAGAACACGGTGTTGTTGTTCACGTGCTGCAGGAAGTACTGGTGGGCGGCCTCGCGGTCGGCCTCGAACTGGATCTCCCCGTTGGGACCGTAGAGATTCAGCATGGCGTTCAGCTCGTGGTAGCCCAGGCCCTTGTAGGCGGCCGGCATCTCGGGCTTTTCGACGGCGGTACCGGGCTTCATGCCCAGGGCGTGGGAGCCCGGGCCCTCGGACCCGGTTACTTCTGTGTCTGCGACAGTCGTGTCCAAAACTCTTCCAATCCTTGTTGAACCCTGCTGACGTCTTCCGGCGTCCCCATGAGTTCAAATCGATATAAGTGCGGGACTTTGCATTTGAAGGCGATGATGTCGCCTGCCATGCAGTAGTTGTCCCCGAAATTCGTGTTTCCTGCCCCGATCACTCCCCGGAGCTGCTGCCGGTTCCGCGGGTCGTTCAGAAAGCGGATGACCTGCTTCGGAACGGAGCCCTCTCCCCCGGTGCCGCCGTACGTAGGAAGCACCAGCACGTAGGGTTCGCTTGCCACGAGCGGGGATTCCCTCTGATGGAGGGGAATCCGTGCAGCGTCGACGCCCAGTTTCGCAACGAAGCGTTTCGTGTTTTCGGAGGTGGAGGAAAAGTAGATGAGGTGGGCCCGGGTCCGGGTGGCAGCCCCCGCTGCCACCGGGAAATCGGCCGTTGCCAGAGCAACCATGGAAGTCACCTCATGTGCCTTGAATTCTGTGCTGTGAATTCCTTGCCGCGTCGCGGCTGGCGGAGCGTTTCAGGCTACAGCGACGGCCTGCGCCAGTTCTTCAATCTTGTCCGGACGGAAGCCGGACCAGTGGTCCTGCTCCGTGACGACAACCGGGGCCTGCATGTAGCCCAGGGCCTTCAGGCGCTCGAGGGCATCCGCATCCTGCGAGATGTCGACGCTCTGGTAGGTGATGCCTTTTTTGTCCAGCGCGCGGTAGGTTGCGTTGCACTGAACACAGGCCGGCTTCGTGTAAACCGTAACAGTCATGGTCCCTGTCCCTCTTTGTTGAAGTCTCTAGTACAGCGTCTCTTTGGCAGCGCCTTTATCTGCGGATGTATCTCTCGCCGGTGCCCTGCTCGATCTGTATGTCGATACTACATGTAGTGCAAGAGCCCCGTGATGACCCCTAGATGATGTATTACAAGTATGTCATTTAACACACCGTTAATCCACAGGCGGGGGCCCTCAAAATGTCCGTAATCCCGCCGATCTGGAGGACGAAATCCACACCCTGTGGAGTACTTAGCCACAATTAATCCTCCTGCGTGTCGCCGAGTGGACGGCGTGTCGGAGTGTGGCGCCGGGCACTGGCTGGAGTGTCCGCGGACACAGGAAAAGGCGGGCACCGGTGGCGCCCGCCGCTCCCTGTCGTGGGCTACCCCACAGCTCCGGCTACGGCCGCTCGGCCGGCTCCCGGCCGTCCAGCACGATCTGCTGCACGTCGAGGTAGCCCGACTGGAACCCGGCGCGGGAGTAGCAGAGGTAGAACAGCCACATGCGCTGGAAGACCGCATCGAAGCCGAGGGCCCGGACCTCGTCCTCGCGGGCCATGAAGCGCTCCTCCCAGAGGCGCAGGGTCTGCGCGTAGTGCTCCCCCATGGCAAGGCGTTCGCGCACCCGGAGCCCGGTCTGCTTCTCCGTGATTTCCTCTATGGCCCGCACGGACGGGATAACCCCGCCGGGGAAGATGTACTTGTGCACCCAGGTGTAGCCGGAGCGGGTTGCGAGCAGCCGGTCGTGGGCGATGGTGATCGCCTGGATGGCCACCTTGCCGCCCGGGGCGAGGACACGTTCGATGGTCTGGAAGTACGTGGCCCAGTATTCGAAGCCCACCGCCTCGATCATCTCGACCGAGACGACGGCGTCGTACTCGCCCTCGACGGCGCGGTAGTCCTTGAGCTCGATCGTCACCGTGTCCGAGTAGCCGGCCTCGGCGACGCGCTGGCGGGCCAGTTCCTGCTGCTCGCTGGAGAGCGTCACGGAGTAGACGGTGGCGCCGCGGGCGGCCGCGCGCAGGGCGAGCTCCCCCCAGCCGGTGCCGATTTCCAGCACCCGGCTGCCCTGGCCGACGCCGGCCTTGTCCAGCAGCGAGTCGATCTTCGCGTGCTGCGCGGCGGCCAGGTCTTCCCAGCGGACCCCGCGCAAGGCGGCGCCGCTGCTGTCGAAGAGGGCGCTGGAGTAGGTCATGGTCTCGTCCAGGAACGAGGCGAAAAGTTCGTTGGAGAGGTCATAGTGCCGTGAGATGTTCGAGCGGGTGTTTTGCTCGGTGTTGCGTTCCTTGCGCGGCTGGCGCGGAACGTACAGCCCGCGGAGCTTCTGCAACGGCTCCGGCACCAGGGCGCCGACACGGGCAGCGAACACCGCCAGCACGGCCGTGAGGTCCTCGGCGTCCCAGTCGCCAGCCATGTAGGACTCGCCCAGGCCGATCAGTCCGCCGTCGCCGAGCCGGGCGGCGAAGGCCTCCGGCCTGTTGATGGTCATGACCGGGAAAGCGGTTCCGGACGCTGCCTCGCCCGGCCCCTCTGCCCCCGGCCCTGCCAGGCCCAGCACACTGCCGTCCGGGTAGCGGACTTCCAGCGGAAGCCTGCGGACGGCGGCCTTGAAGATGGCCTCGGCGGCGAGTCCGGCCAGGGTGGCCTTCAGGCCGGTGGGCACCGCCGCGATGCCGGGCCAGATGTCGGCGTCGATCCGGCTGGGTGGCTGCGGCACCGTGTAGGGGACAGAGCCTGTCCGGACGGCCTGGGTGAAGCCGTTGGGATGGGCGGAACCCGGATCGGTGGCGGCGGTGTGCCTGCCGGCATGAGCCCGTCCCCCGGGGAATCCTGTCGCTTCGGTCAGTGTCACTGAACTGCCTCCTGTGAAGGGTGGTGTGGTCTTGGAAGGATGGGCAGCCGGCGCGCCCAGAGCTTGATGCCCTGCCACCGGATCTGCCCGGCAACCCGCAGCGGCGCCAGTGGCACCGCGAGCGCCGCGGCGAGGATGTTCGGGAGGGTCGCTTCGTGGCGTTCACCGTCCACGGTGGCGATGAAGGGCTTGTGCCCGTCCCGCTCCAGGACGATCGACACCGCAAGGCGCTCGCCGGGTTCCGGAAGTTTCATCCGGTACCTGCCCTCAACGTCGTTGAAGGGCGAGACGTAGAACGCCTTGGGGACGCTGGCGCGGCCCGCCTCGTCGGTTTCGAGGACATAGCAGTGGCGTTCGCCGTAGGTGTTGTGGACCTCGGCGACGACGCAGCGCAACTCCCCCGCGGCGTCGTGGCACCAGAACAGGCTGAGCGGGTTGAACACGTGTCCGAACACGCGCGCGCTGGCCAGCATGGTGATCCGGCCGCCGTCGAGCGCTATCCCCTGCGTGGACAGGAACCGTTCCACATTGCTGCGGAGGGTGCCGGCCGGGTCACCGAGGTGGTCCGCGGCGGACAAGCCGGCGAGCGGCTGGAGGAACCGGGGCAGGGTGGGGAGCCGGTCGACGTCGACGTACCAGCTGTAGCTGCGGTAGGTGAAGGCATTGTGCAGCGGCGAGCGTCGCACGTGGGCAATGGACGTGCGGTAAATGGCCCCCTGCGCGTTCACGCGCCCTCCGCGGGTACGGTCTGCAGATCCGGGTCAAGGGAGACGGTGCCAAGGTTGGCGGCGGCTTCGTCCCATCCGCGTCCGAGCCGCGCCGCTGCCCTCACGCCGGAGAGGGCGCCGTCCTCGTGGAATCCCCAGCCATGGTAGGCGCCGGCGAAGGCCAGGCTGCTGCCGCCGAGTTCGAGGATCTGTTGCTGTGCCTTGAGGGATGCCGGGGTGTACTGCGGGTGCTCGTAGACCATCCGCTCCAGGACGGTGCCGTCCTCGATGAGCTCGGACTCGCCCAGGCTCACGATGTAGCGGCGCCCGTCCGCGGGTTCGAGCCGCTGCAGCCGCGTCATGTCGTAGCTGACCAGGACCTTGTCCGGCCGGGCGTCGCAGGAGGGCAGGCGGTAGTTCCAGGAGGCCCGGGCGTTGGGGCTGGACGGCAGCACCGAGTCGTCACGGTGGAAGACGGTCTGGTTGACCGAGTACGGCATCCGCCCCAGCGCCTCCTTCTCGGCGGGCGAGGCATCGGAGAGCATGCGCAGGGCCTGCTCCGGGTGGGTGGCGATCACGACGGCGTCGAAGTTTTCCGTGCTGAATTCGCCCGTGCCGTGCTGTGTGGTCAGTTCCACCCCGTCCGGGTGGTGCCGTACGCCGGTGACCGGGCTGGAGAGGCGGATGTCCGGCAGCGTGGCGGCCAGCTTGTCCACGTAGCTGCGGGACCCGCCGGTGACGGTCCGCCATTGGGGTGAACCCTTGACTCCGAGCAGGCCGTGGTGGCCGAGGAAGGTGAAGAGGTAGCGGGCCGGGTACGCCAGGGCGGTGGTGGGGTCGCAGGACCAGACGGCGCTGACGATCGGGGTCATGAAGTGTGAGATGAAGTAGCTGCTGAACTTCTCGCGGGCCAGGAACTCGCCCAGGGTCAACTCGCTCCGGTTCGGGTCCGTTGCCGTGTCCGCCTCGGCGAGCAGGGCGCGGGCCCGGCGGTAGAAGCGCGTGACCTCCAGCAGCATCAGCAGGTACCGGCCCCGCAGCAGGGTGGAGGGCCGGGGAAGAATGCCGCGGCCCCTGGCGCGGGCGCCGGCGTATTCGAGGCCGCAGCCGTCGCAGCGGACGGACATGCTCATTTCGGAGTCCTGGGTTTCGACACCCAGCTCCGCGAAGAGCCGCAGCAGGGTGGGATAGGTCCGCTCGTTGTGGACGATGAAGCCGGTGTCCACTCCCAGCACGGAGCCGTCCGCCTGCGGAACGTCGTGGGTGTGGGCGTGGCCGCCGAGACGAGAGTCGGCTTCGAAGAGCGTCACCTGGTCCTTTTGCTTGAGCACGTAGGCGGCCGTCAACCCTGCCACCCCGCTGCCGATGACGGCTATCCGACGCCCCTCCGGAATCCCTGTTGCTTGTGACACTGATCTGCTCCTGTTGGCTAGCCTGCATCGTCCTGGTGGACCGTCTAAGGGGCAATTCGAAACCACGGGGCTGCCGGATGTGTGCCGATTGTGCAGCAGCAGACCGGTGGCCGGAGGATATGCCAGAATGAAGCGGGATTTCCGGCCCCGTTCCGCCGGGGCGCACGCGGCACCGGACCAGGCGAAGGGCAGCCATTGATCAACCCCGTTCATCTGCGGACACTCGTCGAAGTGACTCGGCTGGGTTCCTTCGCGGCGGCCGCCAACCGGCTCGGCTACACGGCCTCGGCGGTCTCCCAGCAGATGTCCGCCCTGGAGCGGGACACGGGGGTGTCCCTCTTCCAGCGCTCCGCCCGCAGCGTCCAGCCCACCGAAGCCGCCCTGGTCATGACCCGGCACGCGGCCAAGGTCCTCACGGACATCGAGGCCCTCATGGCCACGGCCTCCCGGACCCACGACGCCACCAGCCAGGAGCTCCGGCTGGGCATCTTCCCCAGCCTCGCCACCTATGTGCTGCCCCGGATCCTGCGGAATCCGGCCTGGAAGAACCTCGGCATCGACCTCCGGGTGTCCGTCGCCGAACCGGCCCAGACCATCCAGGGCCTGCGCAGCGGCGGCGAACTGGACGTGGCCCTGGTGTACCAGGTGGGCCAGTCCGGCCTCGCCTGGCCGCACACCCTGAACCGGCAGTGGATCGGCGACGACGACTTCCGGGTGGTGTTGCCCGCGGCCTGGGGCATCGGCATGAATTCCAAGGTGGCGGCGGACCACCTCTCGGACATGCCCTGGATTCTCCACCACCCGGGCACGAGCGACGCCACGGTGATCGAACGCCTCTTCGCCAGCTGTAACCTGCACCCGCGGGTGGTGGCGTACAGCGATGACTTCCACGCCAGCCTGGAGATGGCGGCGGCAGGCCTGGGCGCCGCCCTGGTCCCCGAGCTGGCCCTGCTGCACCGCCCGGCCGGCGTGGTGGTGCTGGACGTTCCGGAGATCCGGCTGGCCCGGAACGTGTTCGCCCTGCTGATCAATGAACAGCAGACGGCGCGGGTCCAGCTGTTCGTCGAATTGCTCGCGGACACCATGCACAAGCTCGGGACCGCCCGGAAGGACTGAGCATGTCCGGCGGCCGGCGGCCGGCTGCTCAGCGCTTCCGGAGCCGCTTACCTGCGGGCGCCACGAGCGCGCTGATGATCCGGTGCTTGGTTTTCCCGTAGGGCGGGTAGATGAGTTTCAGGGTGTCCGGCCAGTGCGGCTTGGACAGGGTGGGGCGCTCGTGGGAGAAGGTCCGCACGGAGTATTCGCCGTGATAGGCGCCCATGCCGCTCCCGCCGACGCCGCCGAAGGGCAGGCCAGGGATGGTCAGGTGGGCCGCCGGGACGTCGAAGCACAGGGCGCCCGAGGAGGTCTGTTCGGCGAAGGCCCGGCGGGTGCCGGCGTCGTTGCTGAACACATACAGCGCAAGGGGCTTGGCGCGGGCGTTGACCATCCGGATGGCTTCTTCGCGCCCGCTGACCGGGACCAGGGGAAGCAGCGGCCCGAAGATTTCTTCGTCCATGACGGCGTCGCCCGGTGACGGCCGGACCAGCGTCGGCGCAAAGTGCCGGCTGGCGGCGTCCCGCTGCCCGCCGTGGACCACCGTGCTGCCGTCCGCCAGGGCGGCGATCCTCTCGAAATGCCGGTTGTTGATGATCCGGCCGTAGGACGCACTCCGGGCGGAGTCCTTCCCGAAGAGCGCGGCAATGGCCTTGACCAGCTCGTGCTCCAGGGGCTCCAGCACCTCAGGGGTGGCCAGTACGTGGTCAGGCGCCACACAGGTCTGCCCGGCGTTCATGAACCGGCCCCAGGCAATCCGCCTGGCCGCCTTGGCCAGGTCCGTGGATGCGTCAACATAGGCCGGGGACTTACCGCCCAGCTCAAGCGTGACGGGGGTCAGGTTCTCGGCCGCGGCGCGCATCACCACCTTGGCCGCGGCCTCGCCTCCCGTGAAGAAGATGTGGTCGAAGCGCTCGGCCAGCAGGGCGGTGGTCTCGGGGATGCCGCCCTGGACGACCTCGGCCGCCCCCGGCAGGTACTCCGGAATCCAGCGTGCCAGGGCCGCGGAGGTGGCCGGGGCGTGTTCACTGGGCTTGAGCACTGCGGTGTTGCCGGCCGCCAGCACGCCGGCCAGCGGCGCGAGCAGCAGCTGCAGCGGATAGTTCCACGGACCGATCACCAGCACCACGCCCAGCGGCGTGAGTTCGGTCCAGGCCCGGGCAGGCTGCATAGCCAGCGGCACCGGCACGGGGCGCGGCCGCAGCCAGGCTTCGAGGTGGCGCTCCAGGTGCGCGGTTTCGGCTGTGACAAAACCGATTTCCGTCAGCTGCGCTTCGGTGCGGTGCTTGCCCAGATCGCTGCCCAGGGCGTCCGCAAAGTCCGTGCCCCGTTCGATCAGCATGCGGCGCAGATTGCCCAATTGCTCGAGCCGCCAGGCCAGCGGGCGGGTGGTCCCGCCGTCGAACAGTTCACGTGCACGGGCGACGGCGGAGGCAGCTGTTTGCATCCGACCAATGTACCTTTTGCCGGCCGCCCGGCTGGTCGAATACCGGACAAAAACAAGAAGAATGCTGGATGGCAGCGGTTTTCAGGACTATGTTGAAGATATGAGCAAGGTAGCGAGCCAGCACTTCGGAGAGGTCGAACTCAACCACGGAAGAGAGCATAACTTCTCCGCCAAGCATCAGCTGGCGGGACAACTCGTGGAGCTTGACCTCAATGTCAACGCGCATGACCGCTTCGACGAAGCGGCCCTGCATAAGGTGGACTACCGTTTGCGCTTCCTGCCGGAACTCGTGGACCAAGTGCGCGAGATGATCGCCGATGAACTGGATCAGGACGGCACCAACCCCCAGGAGTACCGGCACTTCCACTGCAACGCGATCAAGGACGAACAGCTGCGCAAAGTCTTCGGTGTCGCGGACAAGAGCGAGCTGACCAACGACGTCTTCCTGAAGGCGCTGAAGCTGGGCCATGTCGGCATCTTCCCCGGCCAGCCCGAGCGCTACTTCGTCCTGGACTTCACCCTCGGAGCGCATTTCACCGACGAGGTCCTGGTCGCTTCGGCGGATGAGGACGGCGTCGTGGACGACGAGATCCTCTGGGCGCCCTGACCCCTCTCCCCAAGCGGGCGAAGAAGAGCAGAACGTACGACGGCAGCCGGTCACGGTTGAGGTGACCGGCCGCCGTCGTGTTTCCGGTGCCTGGGCCTACTGGGCGGCTTCCAGCAGTCCGGCGCGGACCGTCCTGGTGGCGTGGACCAGGTTGCGCAGGGACTCCTCGGTCTCGGCGTAGCCGCGGGTCTTCAGGCCGCAGTCCGGGTTGACCCAGAGCTGGCGGGACGGGACGTGCTTCACGGCCGTGCGGAGCAGTTCGGTGATTTCCTGCTCGCCCGGGACGCGGGGCGAGTGGATGTCGTAGACGCCGGGGCCCACGCCGCGGCCGAAGCCGTGGGACTCGAGGTCGTGGACGACCTCCATGCGGGAACGGGCCGCCTCGATCGATGTGACGTCGGCGTCAAGGCCGTCGATCGCGTCGATGATGGCGCCGAACTCCGAGTAGCACAGGTGCGTGTGGATCTGGGTGCTGTCCCCGGCGCCGGCGGTGGCGAGGCGGAAGGAGTTCACCGACCACTCGAGGTACGCGGCCTGGTCGGCCTTGCGTAGCGGCAGGAGCTCGCGGAGGGCCGGCTCGTCCACCTGGATGACCTTGATGCCGGCTGCCTCCAGGTCCGCGATCTCGTCCCGGAGCGCCAACGCTACCTGGTTGGCCGTCTCGCCCAGCGGCTGGTCGTCGCGGACGAAGGACCAGGCGAGGATGGTGACCGGACCGGTGAGCATGCCCTTCATCGGCTTGGAGGTCAGGGACTGCGCGTACCTCGCCCATTCCACCGTGATGGGGGCGCTGCGGGTGACATCGCCCCACAGGATGGAGGGCCGGGTGCAGCGCGAGCCGTAGGACTGGACCCAGCCGTGCACCGTGACGTCGAAGCCTTCGAGGTTTTCGGCGAAGTACTGGACCATGTCGTTGCGCTCGGGCTCGCCGTGGACCAGGACGTCGAAGCCGAGCTCTTCCTGCAGCTCCACGACGCGCTTGATCTCCTCCTTCATGAGCTCCTCGTACTGCTCCGTGCTGAGCTCGCCCTTGTTGGCGCGGGCGCGGGCGG
>JAODMS010000017.1 GCA_025464925.1 Arthrobacter sp. | reverse complement strand
GAAGTCGCGGAGCTTATGCGGGTGTCCAAAATGACGGTGTATCGCCTCGTCCACTCCGGTGAGATGCCCGCGGTCCGGTTCGGCCGCTCGTACCGGGTGCCGGAAAGCGCCGTCGAACAGTACCTCAAGGGTGCCGTGGTGGACGGCCGCACCGAAACCGGTTAGATCCTGCGTGCCTGTTGGACCGGGGCCCCTGGCCCCGTGCCTCGGCCCCGGTCATGGTGTGCCCCGGATAGGCGGTACCCTGTTAAGGAACGTTTTACGTCAAAGTAAGAACCTGTCAGTTGTACAGTCTGCTGCTTAGCCCGCGGACCCTTCCCAACGGCAGGTACTACATCTAGCCGGTAAGGAACTTTCGTGGGTTCAGTTATTAAGAAGCGTCGCAAGCGTATGGCCAAGAAGAAGCACCGCAAGTTGCTTCGCAAGACGCGCCACCAGCGCCGCAATAAGAAGTAGTACCACTTCTTACTGCAGAAAAGATGCCCGTTGCCTTCCAGGCCGCGGGCATCTTTTTTCTTTTCCGCAGTGCGACGGCGGCGGTCCATCCGTTGGGAACAGACCCAGAAGCCCTATGAGGGATCAGCGGGTGGGGCCGCGGAAGCGGGAGAAGCCCCGCCACAGCCCGTAGACCGCACCACCGACGGTGGCCGCCTTAAGGCCCAGCGTGGCGGCCCGCCGCCCGGACCGGAAGTCGTAAACGGGCCAGTTGTTTTCCCGTGCATGGCGCCGCAGCCGGGAGTCGGGGTTGATCGCCACGGGGTGCCCGACCATGCTCAACAGCGGAATGTCGTTGTGCGAATCGCTGTAGGCCCAGCAATTGTTGAGGTCCAGAGCCTCCGTCCGGGCGATCTCCCTGACTGCGACAGCCTTTGCCGGGCCGTGCAGGATATCGCCCACCAGCCGTCCGGTGTACGAGCCGTCCAGGATCTCGCCGACGGTACCCAGGGCTCCCGTCAGCCCCAGCCGGCTGGCGATCACAGCGGCCACCTCGATGGGCGTGGCGGTCACAAGCCAGACCCTGCGGCCCACCCTGAGGTGCTGTTCGGCCAGCGCCTTGGCGCCCGGCCAGATCCGGGATTCGATCATCTCGTCGTAGACTTCTTCGCCCAGCGCAGCGACGTCCTCAACCGTGAATCCGGACGCCAGGTTCAGGGCCGAGTCGCGGACGGCGTGCACGTCGTCCATGTTTTCGCCGCGCAGCACGAACATGAGCTGCTTCCACGCAAAGCCTGCCGCCTGCGGAATCGTGAACGCTCCGCGCTGGTGCATCTTGCGTGCCACATGGAACAGGCTCGCGCCCTTCATGAGGGTGTTGTCGACGTCGAAAAAGGCCGCTTCACCGTGCTGCGGCGCTGCAGCAGGGTTCGTGGCGACAGCGACGTACTTCTCCTCGGGCATGCCACGAGTCTAGTTCCTGCCGCGGCAGGGCCGGTGGCCGCGCATCCGGCCCGCGTCGACGCCCGGCGATGCGCCGGGCTACCGTGGAACCATGCCTTCGCCCGCGCCCCGTCCCGATGTCGTTCTGATCACCAAAGCTGACTGCCACCTTTGCGCCGCCGCGCGCGCCGCCGTCGCGCGGGTCACGGACGCGCTGGGGATCGACTGGAGCGAGCAGTCGGTTGATTCCGACCCTGCGCTCCGGGAGCGCTTCGCCGAGGAAATTCCCGTGGTGCTGGTCGACGGTGTCCAGCGGGATTTCTGGACGATCGATGAAGCCCGCCTTGAGCGGACCCTGCGACGGGCGCTCGACGGGCGGTCCTGAGCGCGACTGCTTTGTTGGCTGAACTGCGGGGGCTCTAGAGTGGGAAACACAACGCGACGCAATGGAGCAGATAGTGACTTCGCTGGATTCATCCCCCGAGGCTGTGCCCGGGGGAGCCGGGACTGCCGCAAAGCAGATCCCGCCTGCCGCCGTGGCCCGGCTGACCATCTATCTGCGCGCCCTCACCACCCTGCTGGCCGACGGCGTGGACCGGGTTTCGTCCGAGTCGCTGGCCGAGGCCTCCGGCGTCAGCTCTTCGACTCTCCGCAAGGACCTGTCCTACGTCGGGTCCTACGGGACGCGTGGCGTGGGCTACGAGGTTCAATACCTCAACCGGAATATTGCGGCCGCTTTGGGCCTGACCCACGACGGGCGGGTTGCGATTGTCGGCGCCGGCAACCTGGGCAAGGCCTTGGCCCGGTCTGGCGGTTTTGAATCCCGGGGATTCGACATCTTTGCGATCTTCGATGCCGACCAGATGGTTGTGCGCAGCGAAGTGGGATGGCTGCGGGTCAGCGACGCGGCGGACCTGGAGTCAGTCCTGTTGCGGACAGGGACAAACATGGTGGTCCTGGCGCTCCCCGCAGCCGCAGCGCAGGGAATGTGTGACCGTGTGGTGGCGGCCGGCGTGCGGAGCATCCTCAGTTTCGCCCCGGTGATGCTGCAGGTGCCCCCTGGAGTCAACCTGCGCAAAGTGGATATGGCAACAGAGCTCCAGATCCTCGCATATCACGCACAAAGGGCGCAGGACCCGGAGGACGCCGACTGACGTCAGCGGCTCTGGCTCCCGCGCCCCATAGGCGGCTGCCCGGCGGATCAGTTCCCGAACGGGCTCCCGGGCTGACCGTAGGGATTGGCGAAGGGCTGCTGCTTGCGGAAGTACGGCGACGTCGTCGGCAGATACAGCATCACGATGCCCGCGACGCCGGCCAGCACAGCGAGGGTGCCGATGCTCAGCGGGAACAGGCTGAGGAGTGAGAGCGCGGCAAAGACCGTGCCGAGTATGCGCGCCCAGTTCTTGCCCTTGCGGACGTTGAGGGCCACGAGCGCGTAAAGGCCGGCGCTGATCACGGCGAACACCAGGATGGTCCCCACAATGAAGGGCTTGATGTCGTTGAAACTGACGTTGGCCCCGCTGGCTGCCATCTGCTCCTCGAACATGTCCCGCATGGCGGGAGTGTCCAGGCTGCCGATGGACAGCAGGAGCGAGAGCAGCCACACCACTCCCGAGGCAACAATCAGCCAGAAGGCAATGTTGACGAGCTTGGGCACGCCGTCGGCCGTCTTCTGCTGCTGGCCCGCAGGGTACTGGGAGTAGGGGGACTGGGCGTAGGGGGACTGCCCGTACTGGGGAGCGTTCTGCCCGTATTGCGGGGCGTTCTCCCCGTACTGTGGCGCGTTCTGCCCGTACTGTGGCGCGTTCTGGCCGTATTGCGGGGCGTTCTGCCCGTACTGCGGCGGGTTCTGCCCGTAGTTCGGGTTCGGCTGGTCGCCCGGGACGGGGCCGTCGGGGTTTGCCGGGGGGACTGGAGGAATGCTCATGGTCGGTCCTTCACGTGTCGATCTGGTCGGCTACCGGGACCGGTTCTCTAGCCCTGCCCCCAGCATGGTCTAGTCCAACCGTACAGCGGGCTCAGGCTGCGCGGATCATTCGAGAGAGGTATTCTTCGGCCGGATCCCGAAACGCGGCCGTACGGTCGGGCCACCAGCTCGTCGGCGCTTAAACAGGACACCCCGCTCCATCAGGAAGACGGAACGGGGTGTCTTGCAACAGGTGACTAGGCTGCGGGAGCGATGAAGGCCAGTTCCAGGTTGATGGCAACCTTGTCGCTGACCAGCACGCCGCCGGCTTCGAGGACCGCATTCCAGGTCAGGCCGAAGTCCTTGCGGCTGATGGTGGTTTCGGCGGACAGGCCGGCGCGGGTGTTGCCGAACGGATCGACGGCAACGCCGTTGAACTCGGTCTCGAGGGCCACCGGACGGGTAACGCCCTTGATGGTGAGGTCGCCCTGGAGTTCGTAAGCGTCACCCTTGGGGACGATGGTGCTGGAGACGAAGGAGATTTCCGGGAACTTCTCGACGTCGAAGAAGTCCTCGCCGCGGACGTGGCCGTCACGGTTGACATCGCCGGAGTCGAAGCTTGCGGTCTTGATGCTGGCGTTGACCTTGGTGTCGGCGACGTCCTCGGCCAGGTCCAGGGTGGCTTCTGCGTCCTTGAACTGGCCGCGGACCTTGCTGATGCCGGCGTGGCGCACCGTGAAGGCAATCTCGCTGTGCGAGTTGTCGAGGGTCCAGACGCCGGTGGTGACGTTTGCGGGAAGTGCCATGGTGGTTCTCCTTGGGTCAGGTCGGATCGTGCGGAAGTCAGTCTGATCGTCAGCGGAGGTCTTTTTGTTGAACTCTCAACTAACTGCTGCATCCAGTATTACATGCATTTGCATCTTTTGTTCCAACTTCAGGGAACGTTTCGCCAAACTTTTCAGTTCTACTCTTTGTAGAAGATTTCGTCATTGACCCTGCCCTTTGAGAAACTGGTATACATGCCCCAAGCCACTGTTCATTTGCTCCGCCACGGCGAGGTCCACAACCCCGATGGTGTCCTGTACGGCAGGCTGCCGGAATTCCACCTTTCCGAACTGGGCCAGCAGATGGCCCGGATACTTGCGGACCACTTCAGCGAGCGCGCCGCGCAGGGGGCGAAAATCGTCCATCTTGCCGCCTCCCCGCTGACGCGTGCCCAGGAGACCGCCCTGCCCATCTCTGAGGCTCTCGGCCTCGGGATCACCACCGAGGCCCGCATCATCGAGGCCGCCAACTACTTCGAGGGGCTACACGTCACCCGGGCAGAAATCTTCAAGCCGAAGCACTGGCCCCGGCTGGTCAACCCGTTGCGTCCGTCGTGGGGCGAGCCGTACAAGGCGCAGGCTGCCCGGGTCCTCTCGGCGGTCCAGGACGCCCGCCTGCGGGCCATCGAGCTGGGCGGCGAGGGAGCCGAGGCCATCCTCGTCAGCCATCAGCTTCCCATCTGGGCCACCCGGCTCAGCGCCGAAGGCAAGCCGTTATGGCACGATCCGCGGAAGCGCGAATGCACGCTCACTTCGCTCACCTCCCTCGTGTTCGACGGCGCCGGGACTCTCGTGCGCGTCGACTACAGCGAGCCCGCTTCCGCACTGCTGCCCGGTGCGTCCAGCACGCCGGGGGCCTAGGCATGACCGGAAACAAGGCAAAGTCCGCACCCCTGTCCCGCCGCAGTGTCCTGATGGCCGGCGGCGCAGCCCTGGCCGCGGCGCTGGGGCTGTCAGGCTGCGCCCAGGACGATGCGCTGGCCCAGCAGGCCAAGGCCGGGGACAACAAGAACTATGTCGCCGGCGACGGCTCGGTGACCGAGTTCGCCGTCGGTGACCGCAAGACCCCGGTCGACTTCAACGGAGTGCTGTTTGACGGCACCGCCGTGGCACCCGCGGACTTCCTCGGCAAAGTCACCGTGCTCAACTTCTGGTTTGCCGCCTGTGCTCCGTGCCGGGTTGAAGCGCCCTCCCTGCAGGCCCTGCACCAGGAGTTCCAGAGCCAGGGCGTGCAGTTCTTCGGCGTGAACCTTCGCGACGAGAAAGCCACCGCGGACGCCTTCGACAAGACGTTCAACATCACCTACCCGAGCTTCGATGACAAGGACGGCGCGGTGCTGCTAGCCGTCTCGGGCCTGGTGCCGCCGGGGGCCGTTCCCACCACGCTGGTGCTGGACAAGCAGGGCCGCGTCGCTTCCCGCGTCCTCGGCGAGATCCAGAAGGGCACCCTGCGCGCCCTCATTACCGCCGCCGTGGCCGAGTAGCGGCGGTCCTCACCGTGAACAGCCCCTTCGCCGAAGCCATCCTCAACGGTTCCCTGCTCCTTGCCGTGCCCGTGGCGCTGCTGGCCGGTTTCGTCTCCTTCCTCTCGCCCTGCGTGCTGCCGCTCGTGCCGGGGTACCTGGGCTACGTCACGGGGCTGACCGGCGTCGACCTCCAGAAGCAGAAGCGCGGCCGCATGCTGGCCGGCATCGGGCTCTTCGTCCTGGGTTTCTCGTTGATTTTCGTCCTGCTCGGCGGTGCGTTCGGCCAGCTGGGAACCCTGATCACCGGCTCGCAGAACAAGTGGATCACCCAGCTGCTGGGCGTCCTGGTGATCATTATGGGCGTCGTCTTTCTGGGTGGCTTCGGCTGGCTCCAGCGCGACGCCAAGATCCATGCGAAGCCGCCGGCCGGATTGTGGGGCGCGCCATTGCTGGGCATCACTTTCGGCCTGGGCTGGGCGCCGTGCATCGGGCCCACCTATTCCGCGGTCCAGCTGCTGAGCCTCTCCGGCGGATCGTCGGCGGCCAAGGGCGCATTCCTGGCTTTCGTGTATAGCCTGGGACTGGGCATCCCCTTCCTGCTGATCGCCCTGGCCCTGCGCCGCGGCATCGGCGTGATGTCCTTCTTCCGCAAGCACCGGCTCGCCATCCAGCGCACCGGCGGCGGCATCCTGATTGTGCTGGGCCTGCTGATGGCCAGCGGCGTGTGGGGGGACTGGGTCTCCGGGTTGCAGTACTGGTTCCAAACCGATGTGAAAATGCCGATCTGATGAGCGAGCGAGTGAACCTAGACAAGAAGTACCCGGCCCCCGGCGCCCAAGCCGGCGGGGGCACAACTGCCGGCGGCCAGAAGGACGTGGCGGCTGCGAAGGCTGAGGCTGTCCTGCCGTCGCTTGGCCCGCTGGGCATGCTCCGCTGGGCCTGGACGCAGCTGACCAGCATGCGCACGGCGCTGTTCCTGCTGCTGATGCTCGCCGTCGCAGCCGTTCCCGGATCGTTGTTTCCGCAGCGCCCCGCCAACCCCTCGACCGTCACGCAGTACATCAAGGACCACCCCGAGTACGGCAAGATCCTGGACTCGCTGCAGCTTTACGACGTGTACTCCTCCGCGTGGTTCTCGGCCATCTACATCCTGCTGTTCATCTCGCTGATCGGCTGCGTGGTGCCCCGCGCCATCGCCCACTACAAGGCGATGCGCTCGCAGCCGCCGCGCACGCCGGCACGGCTCTCCCGGCTGCCGGAGTACGGCACGCTCGTGATTCCCGCGGGCACCGGGATCGCGGCGTCGGGCGCCATTTCCGACGCCGCCGCGCTGCTGAAGAAGCGCGGGTACCGCGTGGACGTCAGGGACCGCGACGGCGCGCGGCCGTCCCTGGGTGCGGAGCGCGGCTTCCTGCGCGAAGTCGGCAACCTCCTCTTCCACACCTCCCTGATCGGTGTGCTGGTTTCCGTGGCCGTGGGCGGCCTGTTTGGCTACAGCGGGCAGCGGATCCTGGTGGAGGGCGACTCCTTCGTGAACACCCTCGTCGGCTACGACCAGTTCACCCCGGGCACCAACTTCCAGAGCAGCCAGCTCCAGCCCTACTCCGTCCAGCTGGACAAGTTCCAGATCACCTTCGACCGCGAATCGAAGGGGAAGTTCGGGCAGCCCATCGACTTCAAGGCCGACGTGACCACTAAGGAGACCCCGGACGCGCCCGCCAAGAAGGAGGTGCTGAAGGTCAATGATCCCCTCACCCTGGGCGGCACCAGCATGTACCTCACCGGCAACGGCTACGCCCCCGTGGTGACCATCCGGGACGGCGCCGGCAATGTCGCCATGCAGGGTCCCGTGGTGGCCAAGCTGCAGGGGGACAACTACTACTCCTCCGTGGTCATCAAGGTCCCGGACGCCAAGCCCGAGCAGCTCGCCTTTGCCGGCTTCTTCCTCCCCACGGCCTTCGTCACCGAGGAAGGCGTGTCCTTCAGCGGCGATCCCGAGCTGATCAACCCGCAGCTGTCGCTGAACTCGTACTACGGCGATCTCGGCCTGAACGACGGCGCCCCGCAGAACGTCTTTGAGCTGGACGTGAAGAAACTGACGCCGCTCAACGCCCGGAACCTCGACGCCGGCGGCATCACGCTGGCGCCGGGCGCCAGCTACACGCTGCCGGACGGAAGGGGCTCCATCAGCTTCGACGGCGTGAAGCGCTACGTCGGCGTGGACATCCACCACAACCCCGGCCAGCTCTATGCGCTGATCTTCGCGCTCCTGGCGGTTGCCGGGCTGGTGACCTCGCTGTACGTGAACCGCCGCCGCGTCTGGGTCCGGACCGGGACGCACCCCGACGGCCGCACCATGGTGGAATACGGCCTCCTGGCACGCGGCGAAGACCACCGGCTGGCCGGCGAGTCCGCCGCCATCCGCACCCTGCTGGCCGGCCACTGGGGCGTGGACGCCGCCCGCCCGGAGCACTCCGCCCCGGACCATCCCGCAGCAGACTTCATCCAGTCATCAGCCGGCTCGTCTGAGTCAAAGAAGGAACAGTAATGCTCCCCATCAACGAAACCATGGGCCAGTACAGCGAGCTGTTCATGCTCCTCGCGGCCGGCACCTACACGGTGGCGTTCATCGCCTTCGCCTGGGACCTGGCCAAGAGCAGCAAGACGCTGCGCGCAGTTGACCTCAAGGCCGCCGCACTTGCCGGGGCCGAGACCGCGCGCGTTCCGGTCGCCGCCGGCGTCCAGGGCTCGTCGGCTGCCGGGGACCGTGCCGACTCGGACGTCGCCGGTCCTGTCGGCCGGGCCGAGCGCCCGTCGTCGTCGGTCTCGGGCACCGCCGGAAACAACGCCGGGATCGGGCAGACCGCCGACGGCGGCATGCGCTACGGCGCCGAACGGCGTGCCCCCGCCCGGGTCGCCGTCGCACTGACCGTGCTGGGCGCCGCGATCCACGCCGCGGGCGTTCTCACCCGGGCCCTCGGCGCTGGCCGGGTGCCGTGGGGCAACATGTACGAATTCCTCACCACCGGCGCCTTCGTGGCGGTGGCCGTCTTCCTGCTCGTGTTGATCCGCCGCGACCTGCGCTTCCTGGGCACCTTCGTGATCGGCCTGGCTATCATCATGCTGGTGGCCGCCTCCGTGGCCTACTGGACGCCCGTCGGACACCTCGTTCCCGCCCTGCAGAGCTACTGGCTGATCATCCATGTGTCCATTGCCGTGCTGTCCTCCGCGCTGTTCACCCTGACCTTCGCGATGTCCGCGCTGCAGCTGGTGCAGTCGCACCGGCAGAAGACGATCGCTGCCGGCGGCGGCGACAAGCTGGGCTTCATGCGCCTGGTGCCGTCCGCGCTGAGCCTGGAGAATCTGTCCTACCGGATCAACGCCATCGCCTTCGTGGGCTGGACGTTCACGCTCATGTTCGGGGCCATCTGGGCCGAGAAAGCCTGGGGCCGGTTCTGGGGCTGGGACACCAAGGAAGTGTGGACCTTCGTGATCTGGGTGGTCTACGCCGGCTATCTGCACGCCCGCGCCACCCGCGGCTGGACCGGAACCCGCGCGGCCTGGCTCTCGATCGTCGGCTACCTCTGCGTGGTCTTCAACTTCACGATCGTGAACCAGTTCTTCAACGGCCTGCACTCCTACTCCGGACTGTAGAACCAGGGCATCAGGCCGGGTCCGCCCCTTCGACGATTCGCCATACAGGGCCGCTAAGCCACGCCGCTTAGCGGCCCTTTGCGTCAGCCCGCTGCCCGGGCCCGGGGTTCCAGCCTCGCTCCAGCAACGCGCCCCGGACCCTGGCCACGGCGCTTGGCTCCATCCCCGGCGCGAACGGGGTGAGGTCCCACTGGGTCAGGACGACCACCCGCCACCCGGCGTCCTTGGCGTTTTCATCCCGGAAGATGTCGCTGCGTCGCTGGGTCGGCGCGGCATGGTGTCCGCCGTCGTACTGGATCGCGACCTTTTCGTGCTCGTAGGACAGGTCCGGGTCCTGGATCCATCCGCCGGTCCCGTCGAAGATCGGGACGTTGATGGCGGGCTCCGGAAGGCCGTGCCGGAGCAGGAGCAGCCGGAGTTCGGTCTCCTTGGGAGAATCCGTGTTCGCCCGCATCAGGGCCCGCGCTTGCACCGCCCGGACGGAGCCCGGCCTGCCCTGCTTGCCTGCGAGGCAGGCTCGTCAGGTGAAGAACACCCGGACGCTCCACAGCGGCAGGCAGGGGGAAACCCCATAGCACCGCGGCCGAGGTGTGGCTCGCGATGGCCCCGGTAACAGCGGCCACGGCACGCGCCCGTTCCAGCAGGCTGTCCTCGGCTGCGGCCAGGGTCCGCACCCCGTGGCACGGACTGGCCAGATCCGCGGCACGGGTCCGGCGTCGGCTCAGCCCCGCAAGACGGGCCTCTGCCACGGTGAAGGGCCGGTCCACTAGATGTCGGGGAAGCTCGCTGGGGCGGCGCATAGGAGCATTGTGCGGCCACCCGGAGGGGGCTGGAGGGTTATCCACCGAACAGCGCGGGTGTGGGGGAGCAGTGGGCGGGTGGGCTGACCCGAGCATCAGGCTGCCGGCGCAGCGATTATCCGAAGGTGGCCGCTATGACGGTCCGCATTCCGGCCCTATCCGGCAAACGGATCAGGCGGTCCGGCCCTATCCGGCAAACGGATCAGGCGGTCGGCAAACAGACAAGGCATCCCGGCCCGCTAAGGCATATGGCCGGCGGGGGTTGGCTTACTTGACCTCGTCGGTGCCCTGCGCCCCGGCATCGCCGGACCCATGGGCGTCATCCGGGCCGCCTTCGCCGCGCGCTTCGCCGCCGTCCCCGAGCTTGCGCTCCTTGGCGTCCAGCTCGTCTTTCAGCTTCTTGAGCCGATCGGCCTCAGCCTGGTTACGCCGGCGGATTTCGAGGTTGCGCAGGAATTCCGGGTCGTCGTCCGGAGCGATCGGATGCCCGTAGCTGCTTGGAGCCGGTCCCGTGCCGCGCGGGCGCCCGATCAGGAACCACAGGGTGGCGCCGATGACCGGAAGGACGATCTGGACCACGATCCAGGCCGGCTTTGAAATGCCCTTGGTCAGGCGCGAGTCAGTACGGATCACATCGACCAGTCCATAGACAAATACGACGAGTACGGCGACTGTGACCACAACACGGAGCATACATTTAGTCTAGCGTCCAAGCGACTCCGCCGGGTCGCTGGTGTGCACCCGGATGGAGGGCGCGGCAGCGGGGCAAGCACCGGGCCGCACACCGAGTTCAGGCTGCCGCCGGACGGCTAAACTTAGAGTGTGCCTTTCCTGAAATACACCCTGATCCGGCTGGCGCTGTTCGCGCCATTGTTAGCGCTGTTCGTCTACCTGCAGCTGGGATGGCTACTGGCTGTCCTCTGCGCCGGAATGATGTCCTTCGCCATCAGCTACCTCTTCTTCCAGAAGCAGCGCGACGCGGCTACCGCCACGCTCCACGAACGATTCTCGGGCAGGGCGAAGCCGCTGCGCAGCGCCGGGGAAGTGGAGGACGCCCATGCCGAGGACCGGATGGTGGACGAGAACCCGAACCTTGCTGTCCGCAGGGACATCCGCCCCAAGGACTCCTAACCGACTGCATTCTGCGCGCACGGACCTCCGGCCCGGACCGCGCGGGTCAGGCCTCCGGCCGGACCTGGCGGCCACGGGCCGCTGCCTCAGAATCCGTGGCTCAGTACCAGGCCCAGGGCGAACAGCGTGGCGTAGCCCAGGTTGATCAGCCCGGTCTGCTGGAGCACCGGAATCAGGTTCTTGCGGCGCCGCCCGGCGATCATCAGCCAGGACGGCATCAGGCAGGCGGGGATCAGCAGCAGCACAATCAGCATCCAGGGCCGTCCCGGGGCCAGCACGATCACCAGCAGGATCGCGACGGCGAGCATCAGTACGTAGCTTTCGCGGGCGTGCTTGTCCCCGAGCCGGACGGCCAGCGTTTTTTTCCCGGCATTCCTGTCGGTGGGGATGTCGCGGACATTGTTGGCCATGAGCAGGGCGCAGGCAATCAGCCCCGTGCCGATCGCTCCGATGACGGCGGCGAGACTGAGCCGGCCGGCCTGGGCGTAGGTGGTGCCAAGCGTGGCCACGAGCCCGAAGAAGACAAAGACGAACACGTCGCCCAGGCCGAGGTAGCCGTACGGGTTCTTGCCGCCGGTGTAGCCCCAGGCGGCCAGGACGCATCCGATGCCGACCAGGATCAGCCACCACGCCTGGGTGATGACCACGAGGGCCAGGCCGCAAAGCATGGCGAGCCCGAAGGCGGCAAAGGCAGCCCACTTGACGTGGTCCGGGCGGGCCGCGCCCGATCCGGTCAGCCGGAGCGGGCCCACCCTGTCCTCGTCCGTGCCGCGGATGCCGTCGGAGTAGTCGTTGGCGTAGTTCACGCCGATCTGCAGGAGCAGGGCAACCAGCGCAGCCAGCACGGCGTTGAGGGGACGGAACGAATCCATCTCGTAGGCGGCCGCGGTGCCGATCAGGACCGGCGCAATCGCGGCCGGCAGGGTGCGCAGTCGGGCGCCTTGGATCCATTGTGCGGCTGTGGCCACGGTCAGTACCTCGAGTTGGTTTTGGCGAAGATAGCGGGTCGGAAAAGCGGCAGGTGTGTCTATTTTCCCTGATGCAGCGAGTCCAGCAGGGCAACCATGCCCAGCCGGTCCGGCTTGCCGTTGGGCAGCATCAGCAGTTCGGCGGCAGCCAGGACGGTTTTCGGCGCCAGGTGCCCCAGCACCGGTCCCCAGGGCGCGCTGGCGGTGAACTTCCGGATGCCTTCCGGGGAACTGTCGGCCACCGCGACATAGGCGGCCAGCGCCTGGCCCCATTCGGCCGAGGGGACACCGGCCACAAAGGCGGACAGCACGCCGTCGAACTTTTCCAGCTCCGCCTGCACATGCGCGGCCGAGATTTTCAGGCCGCCCGTGAGAACGACGTCGTCGGCCCTGCCCAGCACCGTGAGCCTGCCGTCCGCGTCCAGTTCGCCGAGGTCGTTGGTGCGGTACCAGCGGACGCCGTCCTCCTCGAGGAAGGCCTGGTCCGTGAGTTCGGGGGAGTCCAGATAGCCGGACGCAATGGTGGCACCGCCCAGCAGGATGCGCCCATCCTCGTCAAGCTTCACGTCGACGCCGTCGAGCGGCTCGCCGTCGTAGACGCAGCCGCCGCAAGTCTCCGCGGAGCCGTAGGTGGCCACCACCCGGAGTCCGGCCTCCCGTGCCGCGGCAAGCAGCTCCGGCGAGGCGGGGGCTCCGCCGAGCAGAATGCCGTTGAAGCGCCGGAGCACGGCCAGAGTGTCCGCGGTTGGAAAGTCCAGCAGCCGCTGCAGCTGGGTGGGAACGAGCGAGGTGAAACGGATCTTGTCGGTGAGCTCGAGCGCAGCGGCGGTGAAGGCCGCCGGCGTGAAGCCGCCGCTGAGGTCCATGACCCAGGGCCGGGTGCCGGCGAAGAGCGATCGGACCAGCACCTGCACCCCGGCGACGTACTGCACCGGCAACGCCAGCAGCCACTGGCCCTCGCCCTTCAACGCCAGGGCGGTGGCCATCGAAGAGGAGGCCAGTGCGTCGAGGGTCAGGACGGTGGCCTTCGGGGTGCCGGTGGAGCCGGAGGTGCGCACCACCACGGCGGCGTCCTCGATCCCGGGAGTCTCCACGACGGACACCACCGGATGTCCGTCCGGGCCGGCGGACAGTTCGACGGCGGGACCCTCGCCGCGCAGGGCCGCGGCCAGGGCCGCGAGGGCAGGTTCGATGTTTACGGGTCCAGCGACGGGTCCGGAGGTCATGGCATCCTTCTTAGAAGTAGTGGGGGAATTTGGACCAGTCCGGATCGCGCTTTTCCAGGAAGGCCTCCTTGCCCTCCACCGCCTCGTCCGTCATGTACGCCAGCCGGGTGGCCTCGCCGGCGAACACCTGCTGGCCCGCCAGCCCGTCGTCGGCGAGGTTGAAGGCGAACTTGAGCATCCGGAGAGCCTGCGGGGACTGGCCGGCGATGTCCGCGGCGTACTCCAGGGCCACGTCCTCCAGCCGTTCATGGTCCACGGCCTCGTTGACCGCGCCCATCCGGACCATGTCCTCGGCCGAGTATTCGCGGGCCAGGAAGAAGATCTCGCGGGCGGCTTTCTGGCCGATCTGGCGGGCCAGCAGCGCGGAGCCGTAGCCGGCGTCGAAGCTGCCGACAGTGGCATCGGTCTGCTTGAACTTGCCGTGCTGGCGGGACGCTATGGTGAGGTCGGCGACAACATGCAGCGAGTGGCCGCCGCCGGCCGCCCAGCCGTTCACGACGGCGATGACCACCTTGGGCATGGTGCGCATGAGCCGCTGGACCTCAAGGATGTGCAGCCGGCCGGCCCGGGCCGGATCAATGGTCTCCGGGGTTTCCACCTCGGCGTAGCGGTAGCCGTCGCGTCCGCGGATCCGCTGGTCACCGCCGGAGCAGAACGAGTGGCCGCCGTCCTTGGGGGAGGGGCCGTTGCCGGTGAGCAGCACGGTGGCCACATCCGGGGTCATCCGGGCGTGGTCCATGGCCCGGTACAGCTCGTCCACGGTGCCGGGACGGAACGCGTTGCGGACCTCGGGCCGGTTGAAGGCGATGCGGACCGTGGGCAGGTCCCGCAGCACCGAACCGTCCTCGGAGCGCTCCACCTGCCGGTGGTACGTCATGTCCTGGAAGTCGTCGAAACCGGACACGTTGCGCCAGCGGGTGGGGTCAAAGACGTCGGACACCTGGGCGGGGATTTCGTTGCTCACATCCCGAGTCTAGTAATCGGCTCAGCTGATGCAGAACTCGTTGCCCTCCGGGTCGGCCATTGTGTGCCATGAATGCGGTCCCTGGCTGGCCGTGTAGAGGAAGGTGGCGCCACGGGCCTGGAGGGCTGTCCGGACCGCGTCCTTGTCCCGGCCTTCGAGGTTCACGTCCCAGTGGACCCGGTTCTTGACGGTTTTTCCTTCCGGGGCCGTCTGGAACAACAGGCGCCGGGTGGGCGGCCTGGCGCCGAGTTCGTCGGCCGGGCGGATGGCGGCGCCGTCCCGCCACACGCGTTTCCCGTGGTGCAGCTGCGTGTCCGCCTCGGTGGCGAAGCCCTGGTCGATCATGGACTGGATGAAGCCCTCGTCCTGCGGCTCCACCGCCCAGTCCAGGGTCTCGGCCCACCAATCGGCCAGCCCGTGCGGATTCCTGCAGTCGACTGCTATCTGGATGTTGAGTGCCATGGAAAGAAACTACGACGCCGGCGACCCCGCCGGTAGGGTCCGGGCAGAATCAGGCCCGCGTCAGCAGGCAGGACTAGGGCTGGACCTGCTGCAGCTGCTCCAGGACCTGCGGCGGAATCGCGTAGATGAAGATGACGGCAATCAGGTTCTTTGCGGCGTGGACGAAGTAGGAGAACATCACGTTCTTGCCGGTCCAGACATAGACGAATACCAGGACCGCGCCCATGGCGAGGTAGGGCATCAGCACCGGCAGGGCCAGGTCCTCCTGCCCGACGATGTGCAGGGAAGCGAACAGCACCACGGACAGGGCGCAACAGATCCAGATGTTGACCCGGCGGCTGAGCTTGCCGATCAGCAGATGGCGGAAGATGTACTCCTCCACGAAGGGGCCCACGATCACGAGCAGGGGCACCATCAGCCAGGCCGGCACCTGCTGCATGAGGGCCTGGAGGCCGGCCTGGTTGGCCGACGTCGGCCCGGGGCCGCTGAGCGCCACGAGGACCGCGGTGAGGATCAGCATCGCCAGGACTGCCAGCGGGACCATCAGCAGGGTAAACCACGGGCGGGTGGCCAGGACCCGGAGGTCGCGGGCGGCGACGTGCCGGGCCGCGGCCAGGGCCAGGAGGCCGATGGTCCCGTAGAAAAGCAGGTTCACGGAGTAGGACGCCACGGCCGGGTTCGGCGACAACTCCAGCAGCAGCGGCGCGAGCAGATCGCCGGCCACGGCAAAGAACGCCGCCACGGCCGCATAGAGCCCGCAGGTGGCGAGATCGAGCCCGGAGAACCGGTAAAGTTCCGGCCGCGGCGCTGGTGGTGTTCGGAGAACTGTGCCCATGCTCCCAGCCTAGCGTCGGCGGGAGGAAGCGGGCACCGGGCGGGCATGGAGCGCAGGCGACGGCGCGTGCCGGGGGCGGGGGAGAGGGCCCGGAAGCCTCCGGTGTTGCCCCCGTCACGGTACGGCCCTGAATGCTAGTACACTGGATGAGCCGCGCGAACTTCGACACCATGTGAGCTTCGACGCATATTGTTGCCTCTTCGAAGGCTCAATCCGCATTTTGTGCACCGGACTTCTCTGTCTGGTCCAGGCCCTGCCCCGAGCTACAAAGGAAAAGCTGTGCCACAACATACTTCCATCGAACCTAAGAGCGCGCCGGCGCAATCCGCTGTCGTTGACTCGACCCTCAGCGCCGAGGGCTACAAAAAGTCCCTGAGCGGCCGCCAGGTGACCATGATCGCCATGGGCGGTGCCATCGGCGTCGGCCTCTTCATGGGTGCCGGCGGACGGCTGGCCTCCACCGGACCCGCGCTGATCTTCTCCTACATGATCGCGGGCGTCATCGCCTACCTGCTGATGCGCGCCCTGGGCGAACTCATCATGTACCGCCAGACGTCCGGTTCCTTCGTCAGTTACGCCGGCGAGATGTTCGGCAAGAAGGGCGCCTACCTGTCCGGCTGGATGTACTTCATCAACTGGGCCATGACCGGCATTGCCGAGCTGATCGCGATCGGGCTGTACTTCCAGTTCTTCTTCCCCAACGTGCCGGTTGAGCTGACCGCCATCGCCGCCCTGTTGCTGCTCGTGGGCGTGAACCTCATGAGCGTCAAGGCCTTCGGCGAATTCGAATTCTGGGCTTCCTGCCTCAAGGTCGGCGCCATCGTGATCTTCCTGGCCGTGGGCACCTTCATGGTCGTCACCAACGCCCAGGTGGGCGACGGCAACGCGTCCGTCAACAACCTCTTCGCCGCCGAAGGCGGAATGTTCCCCAAGGGTGCGCTCGTGATGATCCTGGTGCTGAACGCCGTGATCTTCGCCTACAACGGAATCGAACTCGTCGGCATCACCGCCGGCGAAATGCAGGACCCGGCCAAGGAAGTGCCCAAGGCGATCCGCGCCGTCGTGTTCCGCATCGTGGTGTTCTACGTCGGTTCCGTGACCCTCCTGGCCATGCTGCTCCCCTCGGACCAGTACAAGGCCGGCACCTCGCCGTTCGTCACCGTCTTCGGCCAGATGGGCCTCGGCTGGATGGGCGACGTCATGAACATGATCGTCATCACCGCCGCGCTGTCCTCCTGCAACTCGGGCCTCTATTCGATCGGCCGCATCTTCCGCACCATGGCCAACAACGGGCATGCTCCGCAGTGGCTGACCAGGATGTCAAAGAGCCACGTGCCGTACGCCGCCATCCTGGCCATCGGCGCCGTCTACCTCGTCGGAATCCTGCTCAACATCTGGCTCGGCGGCTCGCACGCCTTCGACCTGGCGCTGAACTCCGCCTCGATTGGCGTGATCTTCACCTGGGGGGCGATCTTCGCCAGCCAGATCGCGCTGCGGAAGAAAAAGGGCAAGGTCTCCTCCCTGCCCATGCCGGGCTCGCCCTGGACCAGCTGGGTCGGTCTGTTCGCGTTGCTCGCCATCGCCGTACTGATCGGTTTCGACACCATGACCAGCAAGACCGGTGAGGTGTTCCACCTCGGCCTGTGGACCCTGGCGACCATCCCGTTCTTCGCCCTCATGCTGTGGCTCGGCTGGCAGAAGGTCAAGAACAACGAGCCCAAGAACGTGCTCTTCAGCTAGCTGTTCCATCGACTGCTCCGCAGGTGCCGTTATCAGTTCCCGACAGGGCACCTGCGGAGCAGTCGATGAACGCTCAGTCTTCAGGTGCGGGCGGGCACAAAAAAGCGGAGTCGGACACACCCCCAAGGTAACATCCGACGCCGCTTTTGTTGTAAGGACTAATCCTTCTGGACTGCGTCCTTGACGTTTTCGCCGACCTTCTTTGCGTCGGCTACGACCTGGTCCTTCTGGCCCTCGGCCCGAAGCTGGTCGTTGTTCGTGGCGTTTCCAGTAGCTTCCTTGGCCTTACCGCCGAGGTGCTCTGCCTGGTTCTGAATCTTGTCTCCGATACCCATGGTGTGATCCACCTTTCGTTTCCGATTGAAATTCAACGTGCCTCCACGCTAACACAAAGCATGCTTACTATCTCGACGGATGCCCGCACCGCTGCGCCGCCCGGCGGCCCGGGCGGCACGGGATGCTCCGGGAGCGCTGAAAAAATCCGGCGTACCCGGCTAGGCTCAAGCCATGGAGCACAAGACCAGTCTCACGCAGCACATCAAGGCCCCGGCGGACAGGGTGTGGACAGTTCTCTCCGACATTCCGGGTTCGGCAGCGACACTGTCCAGCATCGATTCGATCCAGATGCTCACCGACGGGCCGTACCGGAAAGGGACGCGCTGGACGGAGACGCGCACCATGATGGGGCGCGCCGAGACCGTGGAAATGGAGGTGTCCCAGTGCGAGGCGCCCTCACCGCGCCGCGGCGGCAGCACTACGGTCAAGGCCCGCCAGGGAGGCGCCGACTACACCACCCGGTTCGCCCTGGCGGAGCGTGACGGCGGAACGGACCTCACCTTGACGTTCGGCGCCGAGGTTCTCAACCCGAGCCGGCTCAGCAAGGCCATGATGGCCGTGTTCGGCCCGATCGGCATGCGCATCACGCGCAGGGCGCTGTCCAAAGACCTGGCGGAGATCGCGGCCAAGGCCGAGTCCCTCTGATGGTGCGTGCAACCCGCGCCGCGCAGTCCAAGGTCGCTGCGCCCCGGCTTCCCCGTGTCCGCCTGCCGGATCTGCGCGAGGATCCCGCACCCGACTTCGAGCGCGGTGAGCGGTACGACGGCGTCCGCTACCGCCGGGTGGCGGCCGACGGGCTGGAGCTCACCGGCACGGATTTCGCCGAGTGCGAGTTTGCCGGGGCCTCCTTCAACGAAACCCAGCTGCGCGGTGCCACCTTCCGCGACTGCGTGCTGGCCGAGATGTACGCCCCGGTGTTTCTGGCGGCCCGGACCAGCCTGCGGGACGTCGAGATCGGAAATCCCCGCTGGGGCTCCGCGGAACTCTATGAAAGCGGCTGGCAGTCGGTCCGGATCGACGGCGGCAAGCTCGACTACGTGAACCTGCGCGGTGCCAAGCTGACGGATGTTCAGATCAGTGACTGCATCATCAACGAGCTGGACCTCGCAGCCTGCGCCGCCACGCGGGTGGTGCTGAAGAACTGCACCATCGGCACCTTGGATTTGAGCGGTGCCAGGCTCAAGGACTTCGATCTGCGCAGCACCGATTTCCGCGTCATCAGCGGGCTGGACAGCCTGGCGGGACTGGTGATCGACGACTACCAGCTGACGCTGTTGGCCCCGTTGCTGGCGGGCCACTTGGGCGTGGTGGTGGCGTAGTCCGGTTGACCCGGCTGGTCCGCCGTGTAATCTTTTACAGAACGAACGGTCGGTAAATTTGCGCCAGTGCGTCACAGCCAGTTGCCGCCGCCGATGACAGAGCCGTTTATCGCGGAAAGGGTTCACCCATGGCATCAGCAGTTGCAGGACCACAGGCATTTCTCGTAGGCGGTGCCCGCACTGCCGTGGGCCGCTACGGCGGCGCGCTGTCATCGGTCCGCCCCGACGATCTGGCAGCCCTGGTGGTCCGCGAGGCCGTGGCCCGCGCCGGCGTTGACCCGGACAGCATCGACGAGGTGATCCTCGGCAACGCCAACGGCGCCGGGGAGGAAAACCGCAACGTGGCCCGGATGGCCAGCATCCTGGCGGGCCTTCCCCTGCACATTCCCGGCATCACCGTGAACCGGCTCTGCGCCTCCGGCCTGAGCGCCATCATTCTGGCCAGCCAGATGATCAAGTCCGGCGCCGCGGACATAGTGGTCGCCGGCGGCGTCGAGTCCATGAGCAGGGCCCCCTGGGTGCAGGAAAAGCCCCGGACCGCGTTCGCGAAGCCGGGTGATATCTTCGACACCTCCATCGGCTGGCGCTTCGTCAATCCGCTGTTCCAGAAGGGCGAGCTCTCCCGGGGCGGCAAAATGACGTTTTCCATGCCGGAAACCGCCGAGGAAGTCGGCCGCATGGACAACATCTCCCGCGAGGACGCGGACGCGTTCGCCGTCCGCTCCCACGAACGCTCCCTCGCCGCCATCGCCGCGGGCCGGTTTGCCGGGGAAATCGTCCCCGTCACCGTCAGGTCCCGCAAGGGCGAGACCGTCGTGGACACTGACGAAGGCCCCCGCGCGGGCACCACCATGGACGTGCTCGCCGGTCTCCGCCCGGTCGTTGCCGGCGGCTCCGTCGTCACCGCCGGCAACTCCTCCACCCTCAACGACGGCGCCTCCGCCATCATCGTGGCCTCCGAAGCCGCGATCCAGAAGCTCGGCCTGGTCCCGCGCGCCCGCATCCTCGACGGTGCCTCCGCCGGCTGCGAGCCCGAAATCATGGGCATCGGCCCGGTCCCGGCAACGGAGAAAGTCCTCAAACGGACCGGGCTCAGCGTCGGTGACCTTGGCGCCGTCGAACTTAACGAGGCATTCGCCACCCAGTCGCTCGCCAGCATGCGCCGGCTCGGACTGGAGCCGGAGATGGTGAACCGCGACGGCGGCGCGATCTCCCTGGGCCATCCGCTGGGTTCCAGCGGTGCCCGGATCGCCATCACGCTGCTCGGCCGGATGGAACGCGAAGACGCGGCGATCGGGCTCGCCACCATGTGCATCGGCGTCGGCCAGGGCACCGCGATGCTGCTGGAGCGTGTCTAGTGGCGGACCGGCGGACGGCGCTCGGCGGGCAGGATTTCAGCACGCTCCTGATAGAGGAGCGCGCGGACCGCGTGGTGGTGCTGCTGAACCGGCCCGAGGTCCGCAACGCCATCGATCAGCAGATGGTCGAGGAACTCCACGTGGTGTGCGCTGCGCTGGAACAGAACCCGAAGATCCTCATCATCGCCGGTGTGGACGGGGTTTTCGCCTCCGGCGCGGATATCGGCCAGCTGCGTGACCGCCGCCGTGACGATGCCCTCCAAGGCATCAACTCCACCGTTTTCGTCCGGATCGCCAAGCTGCCCATGCCCGTGATCGCGGCCCTGGACGGTTTCTGCCTGGGCGGCGGGGCCGAGCTGGCCTACGCCGCCGACTTCCGGATCGGCACGCCCGGCGTGCGGATCGGCAACCCGGAGACGGGGCTGGGCATCCTCGCCGCGGCAGGTGCCAGCTGGCGCCTCAAGGAGCTGGTGGGGGAGCCGGTGGCGAAGGAGATCCTGCTGGCAGGTCGTGTGCTGCGCGCCGAACAGGCCCTGGCCGTCCACCTCATCACCGAGATCCATGAGGCTCCGGAGCTGATGGACGCGGCCCATGCGCTGGCGGACAGGATTGCCGCGCAGGATCCCCTGGCGGTGCGGATCACCAAATCCGTCTTCCATGCACCGGCCGGGGCACATCCGGTCATCGACCAGCTGGCCCAGGGCATCCTCTTTGAATCCCAGGCCAAGTTCGACCGCATGCAGGCATTCCTCGACAAGAAATCAGCCAAGAAGTCCGATAAAAATTCAGCCGACCGGAAGAAGAAGTAGCATGACCGACCCCGCATCTCCGGCAAGCCTGCCGGGAAACCTTCCCGCCAGCGTCGGTGTCCTCGGCGGCGGGCGCATGGGGGCCGGCATCGCCCACGCCTTCCTGGTCAAGGGAGCCGACGTCCTCGTGGTCGAGCGCGACGAGGCTTCCGCCGCGGCCGCCCGCGAGCGGGTCGAGTCCGCGGCCGCCAAGAGCATCGAGCGCGGTGCTACGGACGGCAACCTGGCCGAGATGGTGTCCCGTCTTTCGGTGACGGTGGACTACGGCGACTTCGCGGACCGCCGGCTGGTCATCGAGGCGGTCCCGGAGGACTGGGAGCTGAAGGTCTCCTCCCTCCGCGGGATCGAGGAGCGCCTTCCCGCCGATTCGTACCTGGCATCCAATACCTCGTCGCTGTCCGTCACCGGCCTGGCCCGGGAGCTCAAGCGGCCCCAGAACTTCCTGGGCCTGCACTTCTTCAACCCCGTGCCCGCGTCCACGCTCATCGAGGTCGTCCTCGGCGAGCGCACCTCCGCACCGCTGGCCGACGCCGCGCGCGGTTGGGTCGAGGCACTCGGCAAGACCGCCGTCGTCGTTCATGACGCGCCCGGCTTTGCCTCTTCAAGGCTTGGCGTGGCAATCGCACTCGAGGCGATGCGCATGGTGGAGGAGGGCGTGGCGTCCGCCGAGGACATCGACAACGCCATGGTCCTCGGTTACCGGCACCCCACGGGCCCCCTCCGGACCACCGACATCGTGGGTTTGGACGTCCGCCTGGGCATTGCCGAATACCTGCACTCCACCCTGGGCGAGCGGTTCGCCCCGCCGCAGATCCTGCGGGACAAGGTGGCGCGCGGAGAACTCGGCCGCAAAACCGGCAAGGGCTTCTTCGACTGGGCGGACCAGGCTCCCCGCGCCTGAGCCTGCGGCCCTAGGACAGGAGCCCGACGATGTACCCGACAAAGTAGAGCAGGGAAAAGAGCACCATGACGGCAATCAGGACGATCCAGAGGTACTGGCTGAAGCCGCGCGTCTCGGGCACCCGGGGTCCCTGCGGCCCCACGGAGCTTCCCTCACCCGGCGGGGTCTCGCCGGGCGGCACACCGCCGCCTGGCTCCAGTCCGGTGAGCCTGTTTTCCAGCGGATCAGGATTCTGTGATGTCACGGAGTGCTCCTGTTGCGGTAGATGTTCTTAGGCCCAGCCTAACCAGAACATCCGGCAATGGCACTGAAGCGGTGCGCCAGGCAGGACGGCGTGCAGCGGGGTGCCCGGGGCTACGGGACCTGCGCCGCCGTCAGCGCGCTGGCATAGCCGTTGGAATAACCGGCCGCCGTGGGATGGAAGGGGTCCGCCGGACTGGGGCTGCAGTTGATGGTGAGCTTGCACAGCCCCGTCGGCGCCACGATCCAGGGATCCGCGGAGCCGATTCCGTGGCCGGCGAACCTTTCCGTGACACTGACGTACCCGGCCCTGTTCACCAAGGCCGAGTAGGCGATGGTGGCGTTCAGCAAATCAGCGGCGGAATTCAGGGACGTCGCCGCCAGGCTCTGTTGCGCGGTCAGTCCGGAGGCCACCGTGAAGAGTCGGGGATACCCGGTCAGCACGATCCTGGCGTTCGGCGCCTTGCCCTTGATGGTCGACACCATGGCCTTGATCTTCGCCGGCAACTGGCGGAGCTTTACCACCAGCGAGTTGTACAAGGCCGAACCGCAGGCAGCCGAAGTGGCAGAGACGGTGCAGGCCACCGCCACCCGGCCCGTATCGACGTCGTTGCCGCCCACGGTGACGGTGATCACCGAGGCAGTCGCCAGGGCGGCCCCGTACAGGGTGGCCACGTTGGCCACATCGGTGGTCGTCGCGCCAAAGCAGCCCAGGTTGAGGGCTGCGCTGCGCACCGTGGGGTAGGCCGCCGCCGTTTGCCGGCATTCTGCCGGGAGGCCTGTTGGGGGCGCCGTGTATACGCCGCCGCCGGTCCCGGCCGCATAGGAGTCGCCCAGGGCTATGTAGGCAGGTCCGGAGGGAGGGGCGGGCGCGGCGGAAGCGGGGGCGGCCGTAAATCCCGCAACCAGTGCAACGGTGGCAAGGCTGCCTGCCAGGCGTCCGGACCAGTGCCGGAAGAACACAGTGTTCATGCTTGAGCCCCTTGAGTCGGTGCTGCTGGGGGAGAATCTAGCGGGCGCACCGACAGGTGGCGGCCAGCGGGGGACTCCCGGAACCCGGCTGGCGGAGCGACTGCGTGGAACGTCCACGGGCAACCATGGGGCCACCTTAGGCGCCGGCGGCCCTGACGGAAACGGTGGTCCATACTCGTTAATTCGGAAGGGTCTTCGCTTGAACTACCTGTCGGCTACCCGGGTGCATGTGGTTAGCTGGCGCAATGGAAGAGTCGGGGAAGGCCGTGGGCTGGGACGGAGCGGTCAATGCCTGGCACGTCGCGGGGGAGGTCTACCGCATGGGGCGCCGGGAATGGCTCACCGAGGCCGGCTGGCAGCAGGCGTACGACGGCGGCATCCGGTCTGTCATAGACCTCCGTAACGAAGGGGAGAGGCGGCGGCGGAACACCGATCCGCCGGTGAGCGCGGAGGCGATCGCGGGCTTCGACGTCGTGCTGGCCCCCACCGAAAACCCGGACAACAGCGAGTTCCGCGAAATCTGCGGACCGTACCTGAACAATCCTGCGGCCTACGCCGACAACGCAAGGCTCTTCCCGGAGCTGCTGGCCGGTGTCTTCAAGGCACTGGCGGCAACCCGGGGCGGCGTCGTAATCCATTGCTCCGCCGGCCGGGACCGCAGCGGAATGATCGCTGCCATGCTCCAGGACCTCGCCGGCCACGGCGACGAAGCCATTGTGCTGGCCTATCAGCGCGCGATGCGGGGCATCAACGAGCACCACCGGACGGCGGCAATCCCGCATCCGTATGAGCGGTATCTGCCCGACGACGTTTTGCTGCCCCTGCTGGAATTCCGCGGCGGAAGCCTGCTGAAGTTCATCCGCTCCTTGAATACCAAGGATTTCCTTGCCCGTCACGGTGTGACGTACACGGAATTAAACGCCATTTTGGAAAAGCTGGGCAGATAAGGTGGCGGAGTGAAGACTGCGAAGATTCAATTGGTGCGGGCTACCGCGGCTGTCGCCATCGCGCTGGCCGGTTCGTTCTCTGCCGTTCCGGCGTTTGCCGAAGCCGAGGCAGACCCGGCGCCGGCCGGGGCGACTCCCTCTCCCTCCGCATCGGGTGCCGCTGCTTCCGCTGCGCCTGCGGCGCCGCCGGTCAGCGATGCCGGACTCGCGCAGGCCGTCCGGCGGGACCTCGGCATGACACTGGAGGAATTCAACGCCGCCGGCGAGCAGGCCAAGCGCGCCGCCCACGCCGCACCCTCCCTGCGCGGGCTCCCCGGCTACGCGGGGATCAGCCTGAAGGACGGCAGGATCGTCGTCGAAGGCAGCGGCGCCGAGCTTCAGGCGAAGGTGGACCAGCTGAACCAGGCCGGGCCGGCCGCAGACTTCGTGCTCGCGGTCCCTCGCGCCGCCGCCCCGGCAACTCCGTCGGCCGCCCCGGCAACTCCCCCCGCCGCGGCCCCGCTGGCTTCCAGCACCGAGCAGCTGTTCCAGGCCTACGTCCGGGACGTCGGCCCCGCCGGGCTGCAGGCCGTTGCCTACACCGACGGCCACTTTGTGATCCGCACCGGCGGCACCAACACGCCCGAAGCCGGCCCGCCCTCGCTTCTTGACCCGCTGCCGGCGTCCGCCTCGACTCCTGCGGCGGCGCCGGGCAAGATCTCCCCGGCAGAGTTCGTGGCCCGGTACGCCAACGTCCAGCTCGAAAAGGGTGCGCGGATAAAAACGGAAGAGGACCTCTTCGGCGGACAGGGCTACGTGGTCGACGGGATGTCCATTTGTTCGGCAGGCTTTGGTGCCTTCACTCCCGCCGGCGAACCGGTGGCGCTGACCGCCGGGCACTGTGCCGAAGACGGTGCGGCCAAGGCCGCCGCGATCGAGCCCCCCGGATCGGCTCCGGCAGGCGGATCCACGACTCCGGTGACGGGCCCGCTCGCTCCGCTGGGGACCTTTGGCTTCAGCCAGTTCGGCGGCCCCAAGAACTCGTGGATCACCGGGGCCGAGGCGGATCCTGGCAACGTGGGCACCGATATTGCCGTGCTCGATTCCCTGCGGCCCGGCCTCTCCCTGCGGCCCGCCGTAACCCGGTGGAATGCGACCACGGCGGATGAAGTGTCCAATCCCGGCCCGACCGCGGTGAAAATTGTCGGCCTGGCCGCGCCCGTGCTGCAGCAAGACGTATGCCGCTCCGGGAGGACAGCGGGCTGGTCCTGCGGCCAGGTGGACGAAATCGGAATCTACGTGGTGGGCGGCAGAACCGCCGATCCCGGCGACCTCCGGGCTTTTCGCGGCTTCCTGTCCCACAGCGTCCAGTCCAGCGGCGGAGACTCCGGAGGGCCTTGGATCAGCGGCAACTACGCGGTCGGAACGCACAGCGCCGGGGACTCGCCCCAACCGAACGAACCGGTCGAAAACTTTGCCATCGCCACGACGCTCGAGGACGCCATGGCCCAGATCCCGGGCGGTGTGGAGCTTCAGCTTTTCCTGAACAAGCCCGAGCTGGTGGCACCCGCGAACGCGACCTTTCTCGCCGGGGAACCTGTCACGGGGCGCGTGCCTGCTGCTCCGGCCTCGGCTATTGCCGCCAATTCGAAGGTGCGCATCACCGTCGCGGGCCAGCAACCGGTCGAGCTGCCGGTGGACGCGGCGGGAAACTGGTCCTTCCCGACGCCGTCCTCCACCGGCCGGTTCCAGTTCTCCGCGGAGACGGTAAACGGTTTCAGCCGGTCAGGCGCGGCATCCTTGTCGGTCAACGTCTCGGACCTGCGGGCACCGGAGATCACCAGTCCGTCGGAGGGCGCTGAGCTGAAGGCCGTTGACCGGGTCGAGGGAACGGGGACGGCCGGCTACACGGTGCTGCTTTCCGGCGACCTCACTGGATCCGGGGTGGTCTCTCCGGACGGTCGTTGGAGCATCAGCGTGGCCGGCCAGGGGGTTTACGGAAAAATCTCGGTCGTCGCCGGGCAGACCGCTCCCGACCATGAACACGGCCCTTCCGTCACCCGGAACGTCACGGTGACGCCGCCGGCCCCCGCCTTCTCATCGATTCCGGACGGCGTCCACTTCAGCCAGGACAGGCTGCCCGAGACCATCTCCGGAGCAGGCGTGGACGGGGCCGAGGTCACCGTATTGATCGATGGCGTGCCGGTCGGTGCCGGTTCCCCGGTCCTGGTTGCGGGCGGGCGCTGGAGCGTGCCGCTCCCGGCCGGCCTGGGCGCGGGCGCGCACACCCTGTCTGTCTCGCAGTCTGTGGACGGCGTTCCTTCCGCCGCGGTGGCGGCAACGTTCACCGTCCGCGCACCGGCAGTCGAGGCAGCCCCGGTGGTTCCGGCGGCTCTCCCCGCTCCGGCCGCGGTGGCCGCTCCGGTCCAGCCGGGCGGCGCCGGACAGTTGCCCGATACGGGAGCCGGGGCGCTGCTTCCCTCCCTGGGCCTGGGTGCAGGCGCACTCCTGATCGGCGGAGCCCTGGTGTTCTTTGGCCGGCGCCGGGTCCTCCGCTAGCCATGCCGCGAGCGATGCTCCGCTAGGCCCTTCCGGTATCCCGCCCGCGCCGGGATCAGTCCTTCCGGTCCAGCAGCAGGTTGGTGATCCGCAGCGTGCACAGCCGCTGGCCGGCATCGTTGGTGATGACAACCTCGTGGCTGGTGACCGTCCTGCCCAGCTGGATAGGGGTGGCCGTGATGGTGACGGTCCCCTCCCGGGCAGACCGGTGGTGGGTGGCTGAGACGTCCACGCCCACTGCCGTCTTGCCCAGGGTGCGGGCATGGATGACTGCGGCCCAGGATCCGACGGCCTCGCCGACGGCCAGCGACGCGCCGCCGTGCAGGAGCCCGAAGGACTGCCGGTTGCCTTCCACCGGCATGGTCGCCACGACGCGCTCCACGGATTCCTCGACGATGTGCACGCCCATCTTCTCGTCCAGCTCGCCGAGGGTGATCTTCCACGGCTCGGTATCGCGGCGTTCCGGCGTCATCGCATCTCCCTTGTGGCCTGGCGGCCGGCCCCGGCCGCAGCTAGTGTGCTGCAGGCCTCATTCATGTACTGTGGTCATATTACCGAACGGACGGTCAGTAATGCTCTGGCCGTGTTGATCTTGCCCCGCGTTGGAAGGACCCGTCAACGATGACCAGCACTGCAACTGCACCGGAATCCACAGTAGACACCGTAGAGATCGTTCCCAGCTTTGTCCTGGGTTCCTGGTGGACCCCCGCCGCCGGCTCCACCGCCGGGGCGGCCCCCGTCCTCGATGCCAGCACCGGGGAACTCCTGGCCAAGGTGAGCACCGAGGGGCTGGACCTCGGCGCCGTCGTGGACTACGGACGGACCACCGGGCAGGCGGAACTGGGCAAGTTGACCTTCCACCAGCGCGCGCTCAAGCTCAAGGAGCTGGCGCAGTACCTGAACGGGCGCCGCGAGGAGTTCTACGTGCTTTCGGCCAAGACCGGCGCCACCCGGATCGATTCGATGATCGATGTCGACGGCGGCATCGGCGTGCTCTTCACCTTCGGTTCCAAGGGCCGCCGGGAACTTCCCAACGCCCAGGTGGTGGTGGACGGCCCCATGGAGGTGCTGTCCAGGGACGGCTCGTTCGCCGGCGAGCACATCTACACCCGCATCCCGGGGGTGGCCGCACAGATCAACGCCTTTAACTTCCCCGTGTGGGGCATGCTCGAGAAGCTCGCCCCCGCCTTCCTCGCCGGCGTCCCCACCATCGTCAAGCCCGCCACCCCCACCGGCTATGTGGCCGCGGACGTGGTCAAGGCGATCGTCGATTCCGGCATCCTTCCCCAGGGTTCGCTGCAGCTGATCTCCGGCTCCGCCCGCACCCTGCTGGACCACCTCGACTACCGCGACCTCGTGGCCTTCACCGGCTCCGCCTCCACCGCCAACACCCTGAAGTCGCACCCGAATGTGGTCGCGGGCGGTGTCCGCTTCACCTCGGAAACCGACTCCCTCAACGCCGCGATCCTGGGCCCGGACGCCGTCAAGGGCACGCCGGAATTCGAGGCCTTCATCAAGTCCCTGGTCACCGAGATGACCGCCAAGGCTGGCCAGAAGTGCACCTCGATCCGCCGTGCCATCGTGCCGCAGGAACTCGTGTCCGACGTCGTGGCCGCCGTGGGGGACCGGATCCAGGAACGCGTGGTGCTCGGTGACCCCCGCGCCGGCGGCGTCACCATGGGTGCCCTGGCGTCCCGGGAGCAGCTCGCGGACGTCCGTGCCGCCGTCCAGTCCATGCTCGACGCCGGCGGGGAGCTCGCGTACGGCACCCTCGATGCGCCCAAGGTGACCAGCGCCGACGGGAGCGTCGGCGTCGTCGAAGACGGCGCCTTCATGTCCCCCGTGCTGCTGAGCTGGGCCGACCCGGACGCCGCGGAGGTCCACTCGCTCGAAGCGTTCGGCCCGGTTTCCTCGGTGCTCCCGTACACGGACCTGGCCGACGCCGTCCGCCTCGCCGCCCGCGGCGGCGGCTCCCTCGTCGCCTCGGTCTGCACCAACGATCCCGAGGTGGCCCGGGAACTCGTCACCGGCATCGCGGCCCACCACGGCCGGGTCCTGATGCTCAACCGCGAGGACGCCCGCAGCTCCACCGGCCACGGCTCGCCGGTTCCGCACCTGGTCCACGGCGGACCGGGCCGGGCCGGCGGCGGCGAGGAACTCGGCGGCATCCGCTCCGTCCTGCACCACATGCAGCGGACCGCCATCCAGGGCTCGCCCAACATGCTGACCGCCGTCACCGGCGTCTGGCACACCGGCGCTGACCGCAACTTCACGCTGGAAACCGAATCCCGGCACCCGTTCCGGAAGTCGCTGGGCACTCTGCGCATCGGCGACGCCATCCGCTCCGAGCTGCGGGAGGTGTCCCTGGAGGACATCACGGCGTTCGCCAACACCAGCGGCGACACCTTCTACGCCCACACCAACCCGGAAGCCGCGGCGGCCAACCCGTTCTTCCCGGGGATCGTGGCGCACGGCTACCTGCTGCTGGCCTGGGGTGCGGGATTGTTCGTGGAGCCCGCTCCGGGCCCCGTGCTGGCCAACTACGGCCTGGAGAACCTGCGCTTCATCACCCCGGTGGCGGCCGGCGACTCGATCCGGGTCACCCTGACGGCGAAGAAGATCACCCCGCGCGAGACCGACGAGTACGGCGAGGTCGCCTGGGACGCCGTGCTGAGCAACCAGAACGACGAGATCGTGGCCAGTTACGACGTCCTGACCCTCGTCGGGAAGTAGGCACCGGCGTAAGATTTTTAACGTAGGAGGTGGGCAAAATGAGCCTGGTTTTGAATAGAGTCACGACGGTCCTGCCAGTCGACGATGCAGCGCGCGCCCGCAGTTTCTATGCGGACACGCTGGGTCTGCCGCACCGTGGAATGGCAGAAGACGGAAGCGAGTTATTCGGCACAGACGGCGGCCCGATGCTGCAGCTGATGCCGGTGAAGGACGGAAAGCATTCCGAGCATACGGCCCTGAGTTTTGAGGTCAACGATATCGAGCAAGCCGTCCGGGAAATGGAGTCCAAGGGCGTGACGTTCCAGGACTATGACCGCCCTGGTCTCAAGACGGAGAACCACATCTGCACAACAGAGTCGGAGAAGTGCGCATGGTTCATGGACTCGGAGAACAACATTCTCTGCGTCCATGAAAACATCACCTCAATGGCTGATTACCAGCTCTGATCGGAGCCCGATCGGCGGACGGTAGTAAGGCGTCCCGCTCAGCGGGGCGCCTCACTGCTGCCCGACGCCGTCGCTGCTCCGGCCCAGATCGAGCTTCCTCTCGACGGTGAGCAGATAAGCGCGGTCCTCCGCGGTGAGTGCCGACCCGTCGCCGACGGCCAGTTCGGCATCCCAGATCTGGACAATCATCCTGTGCAGCTGCTCGGTGACGGTTGTCCGGGGGTCCGACCGCAGGGTTCGTTCCGTCCCGGTGCGCGCCAGGGCGCGGTCGCGGATCGGGGCGACCCTGAGCAGAGTGTTTTTCTCCCACCGGCGGGTCCGGGTCCGCTCCAGCTGGCCGGCAACGGCGGGGATGGTCAGTCCCAGGCCGACCAGCACGGTGGGCACGAGGTCGAGCACCTGTTGCAGTGGTGTCTCGTGGAAGCTGAAGGCGGCAAGCGCCGGGACCGCTGTGGCGAGGACGTCGAGGACCATCGCCGCCGACGAGATCGTGCCCAGGAAGGCGCCCATGCCGACAAGCAGGAAGCCGAGCTTGAACGGTCCGCGCATTTCCGGCACGATCCGTCGCAAGACGACTGCGATTTCAGCGCACATCCAGCCGGTGAAGATCATCACCATCGAGTAGAAGAGGGCGCCGGGCAGGGTCTTGTTGTAGGTGCCCTGGAAATCCATGGTGGTGACGCCGGCGTCGGTGGCCAGGAAGAACACGGCCTGCAATACCAGGGCCGCGTACAGCGGCACCATTCGGAACCGTTGCGGGCGTCGTTCCCTCACGGGAGCAACGGCGTTCAGGATTCCGCCCCGGATGAACCACATGCCGATCATCATCGAGGTGTGCTGGGCCAGTTTGGCCACATTCTGCCCGCCCAGGGCCTGGTCCACCGCGGGGTAGACCGCCGGGCTCGTCAGCAGTGCCGCGGTGCCTGTCAGGAGAGCGGCCATGAAGACGCGGTCGCGTCCGGACTTGAGCAGGGCCGGCACGCGGGCCAGCGCCAGCAGGTACAGCGCGGCAGCCATGGACAGTTGCATCATCCGAAGATCGAGCCAAAGTTTCCGGGCTGGCCGGCGGTGCGGCGCTGGGAATTGCGGATCCGCGCCGCCAGGAGGTCGGCGAGCAGTTCCGCGGTCACTTCGAATTCGTCCAGGAAATCGGATCGCTTCAACGCCTTGATGACGCGGTCCGGATCCAGGTCGGGAAAGAAATTCCGGACGTAGTCCGGAGCGACGGCCACCTGTTCGTGGCGGAGGATCATGTGGGCGAACTCGTGCAGGACGATCTGCTGGCGGTGCACTTCGGACGCCGCCTGGGCGTGGAGGATGAGGTCCATGTGGTCGAGCCCGAACCACAGCCCGCAGACCT
>JAODMS010000224.1 GCA_025464925.1 Arthrobacter sp. | reverse complement strand
ACAAGGCCGGCGTGACCATCGTCCTGGACCGGGCCGGGGTCACCGGACCCGACGGCGCCAGCCACCACGGCATGTGGGACATGGCCATGGTCCAGATCGTTCCCGGGCTGCACCTTGCGGCGCCCCGGGATGCCACCAGGCTGCGTGAGGAACTGCGCGAAGCCGTGGGCATCGAGGACGCGCCGAGCGTGCTCCGCTACTCCAAGGGCAACGTCGGGGCCGAGGTGGAAGCTGTTGAGCGCCTCCAGGATGGCGTGGACGTGCTCGCCCGCCGCCCGGCAGGTTCGACCGAAAACGACGTCCTGATCATCAGCGTCGGCGCCATGTCCGAACTCGCCCTTGACGTCTCCAACCGGCTCGGGGCCCAGGGCATCAGCTCCACCGTCGTGGACCCCCGCTGGGTCCTTCCCGTCCGGAAATCCATCATCGCCCTCGCCTCGCACCACCGGCTCGTTATCTGCATCGAGGACGGCGTGCGTGCCGGCGGTGTCGGCTCCCGGATCCGCCAGGAGATGCGCTCCGCCGGCGTCGATACGGCCCTGAACGAGGTGGGGCTGCCGGTGGAATTCCTGGACCACGGAACCCGCGGCCAGGTGCTGGAACGCGTCGGGCTGACGGCCCAGCAGATCACCCACGACGTCGTGGCGCAGGTGTTGGGGACTAAGGTGCCTTTTGCACGCCCCCTGCCCGGCCACGAACACCCCAGCACCGGCAGCCTGCCGCGGCTGTGAGCCAGCACGCCTCAACAGCTGAGCAGCTGAGCAGCAAACAGCAACCACCTTCCGGCGGCACCACCTCGGTGCTGGTACCGGACGGTCCAGGAAGGAACTGGCATATGAGCGGAATCATCCGGGTCTACAAACGCAACGAAGAAGGGGTCCTCGAATTCAGGGAAGCCTGGTTCGACGAGGACTACAGCCAGTTCGTGACGAACCACGGGGTTGTCGGGCACCAGAGCAAGACGGAGGAAACCGACGTCGCCGACGCCGCCGCAGCCGAAGGCCTGATGGACGCGTTCGCCGTGCAGTGCGCCGAAGACGGCTTTGCCGAAATCCCCGACGAGGAACAGTTCTGGGTGGTTGCCCAGTACGCGCTGAAGACCAAGGACGGCACGGACCGCGACCGCTACCTGGAGGAGAAGGCCAAGGACGCCCTCATCAGCCACCTGGCGTGGCGGGGGCTGGGGATCGTGGACCGCTCCGAATTCAGCGACGCCAAGCTCAACATCTTCTGCCTCACACCGGACGTGAACAAAACCGTGAACGCCATCAAGGTCTGCATCCGCGGCGAAGACCTGGACTTTACGAAACTGAGCATCGGCGCCGCGCCGTTCGGCGAGGCCTCCTTCCGGCTCAAGCACTCGCCGAAGACGGCCAACAGCTTCACCCTCTGACAGGCGACACACAGCACAACCACAGGCATCACCAGGCTCACCAGGCATCACCAACCGAAACAGCCAGCACCGATCGGAAGGCATTCCTCATGGCACCAAAATCTGTTGAGCCAGGCCGTACCCCGCTTCCGGCGGGGATCGCGGCTCCCGCCCGCAGGGCACTCGCCCACGCCGGGATCGAGACCCTCGAGCAGGTCGTGGATCTTGGCAGGCGGAGGCTTGGGGACATGCATGGAATGTGTTCCCGGACCCTGGCCCAGCTTCAGGAAGCCATGGACGAACACGGGCTGGAGTTGCCCGCGGGCTAGCCCGGAGGCCGGGCCGGGCCGTTATAGGCTGAAATCATGACTGAATACCGCCGCGTGGGAAAATCCGGGTTGACCGTCTCCGTCGTGGGACTGGGCTGCAACAATTTGGGCCGGCCCGGCACAGCTACCGAGTCCCAGGAGGGGACCGGCGCCGTCGTGCATGCGGCCCTGGACGCAGGCATCACCCTCTTCGACGTCGCGGACACTTACGGCCGGGAACCCGGACTCAGCGAGACGATGCTGGGCAAGGCCCTCGCCGGGCGCCGCGATGATGCTGTCGTGGCGACAAAGTTCGGCATGGACATGAACGGGGCCAATGGCAACGATTTTGGTGCCCGCGGGTCCCGCCGCTACATCCTCAAGGCGGTGGAGGCCTCCCTGCGCCGGCTGGGAACGGAGTGGATCGATCTCTACCAGTTCCACACCCCGGACCCCCTGACACCCATCGACGAGACGCTCGCTGCGCTCGACGAGCTCGTGACCAGCGGCAAGGTCCGTTACCTTGGCCACTCCAACCGGTCCGGCTGGCAGATCGCCGAGGCGGAATTCGTGGCCCGGTCCCTGGGCCGGTCGCGCTTCATCTCGTCCCAGAACCACTACAACCTGCTGGACCGCCGGGCCGAACTGGAGGTCACGCCCGCCGCCGAAGCCTACGGACTCGGGGTGCTGCCGTACTTCCCGCTCGCCAACGGGCTGTTGACCGGCAAATACGCGCCGGGCAAGGCGCCCGAAGGATCCCGCCTCAGCCACACCCGCACCAACCTCGTGACCGACGCCGACTGGGAGCAGCTGGACAGGTTCAGCGCCTTCGCGGCGGAGCGTGGCCTCACCGAGATCCAGGTGGCTTTCTCCTGGCTCGCGGCGCAGCCCTCGGTCAGCAGCGTCATCGCCGGCGCCACCCGGCCGGAGCAGGTCCGGCAGAACGCCGCCGCCGTGGCCTGGAAGCCGGACGCCGCGGAGCTGGCAGAACTCGGCGAAATCTTTCCCAAGACGCCGAAGGTTGCCCTGTTCTGATGCACTCCGTCCTGATGGACGTCGATACCGGCATCGACGACGCCCTGGCGCTGGTCTATCTGCTGTCCCGGCCCGATGTCCGGCTGCAGGCCATCACCTGCACCGCCGGGAACGTGGGGGCCCGGCAGGTGGCGCTGAACAACTTGGCACTACTGGAACTGTGCGGCAGGCAGGGGGTCGAGGTGGCACTCGGCGCCGAAGTGCCGCTGGAAATCCCGCTCGTCACGACGGAAGAGACCCATGGGCCGCAGGGGATCGGGTACGCCGAGCTCCCGCCGCCCGTCCAACAGATTTCGGCGCGCCACGCCGTCGACGTCTGGGTGGAGGAGGTGCGGGCGCATCCGGGGGAGATCACCGGGCTGATCACGGGACCGCTGACCAACTTCGCCCTGGCGCTCCGTCGCGACCCCGAGCTTCCACGACTGCTCAAGGGTCTGGTGATCATGGGCGGCTGCTTCAATTACCAGGGCAACACCACACCGACGGCGGAATGGAACGTCTCGGTGGATCCGCATGCGGCCAAGGAGGTCTTTGAGGCCTACTTGGGCCTGCCCGAGGACAAGCTGCCGCTGGTGTGTGCGCTGGAAACCACCGAGCGGATCGAAATGCGGCCGGAGCACCTGGAACGCCTCGCGGAGGCGGCTGGCGCCCCGCCCGAACTGGTCCTGCCGGAGCAGCCTGCCGGCGAGCGCAGCACCTCCCCGAACCCGCTTGTCGCCTGTCTGTCCGACGCGATCCGGTTCTATCTGGAGTTCCACCGGCAATACGACCAGGGCTATGTGGCGCACATGCACGATGCCTTCGCCGCGTGCGCAGCCGTGGGCCGCACGCCCTTCGCTACCCGGTTGGCCACGGTGGACGTCGAGACGCAGTCCCCGCGGCTGATGGGGACCACGGTGGCCGACTTCCGCGGACTCTGGGGGTTGCCGCCGAATGCCCGGATCGTCTCCGACAACAACCCCGGACAGTGTTTTGACGAGCTGCTCTCCTCCGTCGGTGCCCTCGCCCGCGGGCTTGACGGCCGCTAGCGGGGGGGTCGCGTTCCAGGGGGAACGGTCCGGGGGATCCGCCACCGATCGCTAGGATGGTAGCTGCGCCGAGGTGACATAGGCGGACATCTGCTGCTCCGGGACAGCCGAACGCAATCCAGACGCCCCGGGCAGGCACCTCACAGCCAAAAGGAAAACTTCCATGTCACAGCAATCATTGACCCTCCCCGCACCTGGACAGGCGGCAGCCCGCGGCCGCCGCCTGCTGGAAATCCTGGGCGCCGCGGCGATTGCCGCCACCTACATCTTCCTCGTCCTCACGCAGCCCGCGGACATCGCCAACGGCCCGGCCAGCCTCTCGGCACTCGTGGCCCTCGGCGGCTTCCTGCTCGGAGCCGTGCTGCTGCTCGTCGCGGTCCTGCCGGTCCTCCCGACCTCCACGCTGGTCCTGATGCCTGTTGCTCTGGTGCTGAACGTTGTTCTCGGCCAGCTCATGGGCAGCACCGGCCTGCCGTTCTACTTCGACGCCATCGGCACGGTGCTGATCGCCGTCCTGGCCGGCCCGGCGGCGGGCGCCGCCACCGGTGCGCTCAGCACTATTACCTGGTCCTTCTTCAACCCCACTGTCCTGCCCTTCGCGGCAGGCGCGGCGCTGATCGGCTTCCTGGCCGGCGTGGCCGCCCGCGGCGGACTGTTCCGCCGCTTCTACCTGGCCCCGGTGGCGGGCTTCATTACCGGAATCCTTGCCGGTGTCGTGTCCGCCCCGATCGCTGCCTTCGTGTTCGGCGGCACCTCCGGGATCGGCACGGGTGCGATCGTCAGTGCCTTCCGTGCCATGGGAGACACCCTGCTGGCCGCCATCACCAAACAGGCTCTGATCTCGGATCCGATGGACAAGGCGATCGTCTTCGCCATCGCCGCCCTGCTGGCCTACGCGCTGCCCCGCCGCGCCACCTTCCAGTTCCCCTTCGTCCGGCGTTTCCGGGTGCTGGCCGGCGAGGCGCCGGGAACGCCCAAAGCCTGATCCATGGCCCCTGGAAGAATGAGCTCGAGCCTTCATCCGCTCACCGCACTGGCGGCGGCCACCTGTGCCGCTGTGGTCACGACGGCGGTGGGCAGCTGGCCGTTGTCGCTGGCCGTGTCGCTCGCTGCGGCCCTGCTGGCCGTACGCGCGGGCGTCGCCGGGCAGGTGCTACCCGCCGCCGCCGTGATCCTGGCACCGTTGTGTGTTTCACTCCTGGTGCTGCACGGGCTGTTCTTTCCGGAAGGCCATACTGTCCTCGCGCATTGGGGCGCCGCCCGGGTCACCGCTGAAGGGCTCGGCTTCGCCCTGGACCTGGGAACGCGCACCGCGGCCTGCGTCCTGGTCTTCCTGCTGTTCTCCTTTACCGTGAGCGTGCCGGATCTGGTCTCTGCCCTGGCGGCACGGAAGCTGCCGCCGCAATTCGGTTTTGTCCTCGGGTCCACGCTGGCGCTGCTGCCCGTCATTGCCGGCCGCCTGGACCGGATCCGGCAGGCGCAGGAAGCGCGCGGACTGGTGCTCCGCGGCGGGCTGCTGTCCCGGCTGGTCGCCGTGCGGCTGCAGATGGTCCCGCTGGTCCTGGGACTGATTGAGGACTCAGGAAGCCGGGCGCAGGCCCTTGATGCCCGCGGGTTCGGCGGCAACGGTCCGCGCACCAGCTACCGTGAGGTCGCGGACCCGCCGGGCCAGCGCCGGTTCCGCGCCGCGGCACTGCTGGTGGCTGCCGGCGCCGCGGCGCTCCGGTTCGTGGCCTCCTGGCCGGCGGTACAGCCATGACCGGGCCGGTCCTGCGTGCGCGGATCCGGAGTTTCACCTTCCACGGGGACGCCGTGCCCGTGCTGCGCGACGTCGAGCTTGCTCCCGCGCCGGGCACCCTGACCGCCGTCCTGGGCGGTTCGGGGAGCGGGAAAACGACCCTGGGCAAACTGCTGGGCGGCTGGCTGCAGGCAGGTCCCACCGGAAGCCTCTGCGGGAGCCTGGAACTCGGTTCCGACAGGCTGGTGTTCCACGGCGGGTCGGACGATCCAAGGATCAATCCCGCCGCCTGGTTCGGCCGCGTGGCCTACGTCCCGCAGGACGCAGCCACCATGCTGTCCTCGGTGCGATCCACCGTGGCGGAGGAACTCGCCTTCGGCCTCGAAAACCTCGGTATGCCGCGGGAGGACATGCGCCGCGCGGTAGTCCGGACTGCCGCCGTGACCGGTCTGGACGCCCTGCTGGACCGGGATCCCGGCACTCTCTCCGGCGGGGAGCTCCGCCGCCTGGCGCTGGGGTGCGCCGCTATCACGGGCCCGGAGGTGCTGGTGCTCGACGAACCGCTGGCATCCCTGGACGGCGCGGGAGCGTCCCAGGTCCAGGACCTCATCCGGAAGTTGCTCCACGCCGGGACCGCCGTGGTGCTGCTGGGCCAGGCTGCCGACGGCCTCGCCGGCACGGCCGCGAGCTGGATCATCCTCGACGGCGGCACGGTCACGGCCGGCGGGCCGCCGGCGGAGCTGGCGGGTTCACCGGCGCTTGACCGGGCGGGGGTGGTTGTTCCCGACAACTCCGGCGCGGCGCGGGGCCCGGTACGGACGCCGCGGTCCGGACCGCCTGGTACACCGAAAGCACCGGGTGCCCCGGCAGTCCTCGAACTGCGCAGCGTCGCCTTCGGTTACGAAGGCGCAGGGGCGGCCCCGGGGGAGCACGTGCTCCGGGACCTTGAGCTGACGGTACACCCGGGCGAGATTGTTGCCATCACCGGCGCGAACGGCACCGGAAAGTCCACGCTGCTGCGCCACTTCAACGGCCTGCTCCGTCCGGCGTCCGGGGAAGTGCGGGTCTGCGGGAGCAATATTTCCGGCAGCCCGGCAGGCGTCGTGGCCGCCTCGGTGGGGCTGCTGTTCCAGCACCCGCGCGACCAGCTTTTTGAGCGGACGGTGCTTCGGGAAGTGAGCTTCGGGCTCCGGGGGCTGCCGGCACCCGGCCAGGCCCGGAGCCAGGGCGGGAGTTCCGGGCGCCGCCGGTGGCAGACCGGCTGGAGGAACGGGCGCCGGTCCGCCGAGCCGGTCGAGACGAGGGCGCTCGAGGCGCTGGCCGCCGTCGGACTGTCCGCTGCCGCGCAGTCCCACCCGGCCGAACTGCCCGCTTCAGCCCAGCGTCTGCTTGCCCTGGCCACGGTCCTGGCCCGCCGGCCGGCCGTGCTGGCACTGGACGAGCCGACGGTAGGCCTGGACCGTCGCGGCCTGGACGCGCTGCGGAAAGCCGTCGACGACGCCGCCGGGCGCGGCGCCGCCGTCATCCTCGTCACCCATGACCTCGGCTATGCCCGGGCCAACACGCACCGGATCCTGGAGCTCAGCGGCGGGCGTCTGCGGGACACCTGAGCGCTAAGGGCCGGCGAGCGCCCACGGCCGGAGGAACGCCGGGCCTAAGTGGCCGCGGATGCCACCCCGGCTGCCAGGAATTTCCGGCCGGTGACCCGCTCGGAGGCCCCCACCCGGTCAAGGTACGGGGTGATGCCGCCGAGGAACATGGGCCAGCCGGCACCGAGGATCATGCACAGGTCGATATCCTCCGGACCGGCCACGACACCCTCATCGAGCATCAGGCCGATCTCTTCTGCGAGGGCGTCCTGGGTGCGGCGGAGTACGTCTTCACCGGTGGACGGGTTGCTGCCGAAAGACATCAGCGCCAGGGTTTCGGGCGGGATGACGGGCTTGCCCTCGGGGCCCTCACCGGGCGCCCAGATGGACTTCACACCGTTGTCAATCAGCGCCTGCAGGTTCCGGGACACCGGGAAGCGGTCTCCGAACGCGGCGTGCAGGGATCCCTGGACGTGCTGCGCCACCGGCAGGCCCACCATGGCACCAAGCGTAAACGGCGTCATCGGCAGCCCCATCTCGCGCAAGGCATTGTCCGCCACCTCTGCCGGAGTGCCCTCGTCAAAGGCCGCGGTCACTTCGCCCATGAGGCGTAGCAGGATGCGGTTGACCACGAACGCCGGAGCGTCCTTGACCAGCACCGCGGACTTCTTGAGGCCCTTCGCGAGCTCAAACGCGGTGGCCAGCACCGCGTCCTCGGTCTTGGGTGCCCGGACGATTTCCAGCAGCGGCATGACGGCCACCGGGTTGAAGAAATGGAAGCCGACGAGACGCTCGGGGTGTTGCAGGTCCTCCGCCATCGCGGTGACGGACAGCGAGGAGGTGTTCGTGGCGAGGATGCAGTCCGGCGAGACGATCGCCTCGACCTCTTTGAAGACCTGCTTCTTGACGGCGAGCTCTTCAAAGACCGCTTCGATGACGAAGTCCGCGTCGGCAAAGGCCTCTTTGGACACTGAGCCGGTGACCAGCGCCCTGGTCCGGTTGGCGGCGTCGGAAGTGATCCGCTTTTTCTCGAGCAGCTTGTCGACCTCGGCGTGGACGTAGCCCACTCCCTTGTCCACCCGGGCCTGGTCAATGTCCGTCATCACCACGGGCACCTTGAGCTGGCGGGCGAAGAGCAGCGCGAGCTGGCTGGCCATCAGCCCGGCCCCCACGACGCCGATCTTCGTCACGGGCCGAGCGAGCTTGCGGTCCGGGGCGCCGGCCGGGCGCTTGGACCGCCGCTGCACGAGGTCCAGGAACGCGTACACGGTGGAGCGGAACTCATTGGTCTGCATGAGATCCGCCAGCGTCTGGCATTCGAGTTCCGCGGATTCTGCCTGGCTCATGGTCCGGTTGGCCTCCAGAATCTCCAGGACCTTGGCCGGAGCCGGCGAGGCGTTGGATGTCTTGGCTTCCACGAAGGCGCGGCCCGCGGCGACGGCCTCCGCCCAGCGGGCGGCAACCTCCGGGGCGGACGGGTCGACGGCGTTCGGCCGCTCCGGTGCGAGGGCTCCGGAGATGACTTTCGCGGCCCAGGCGACGGACTGCTCCACGAAATCGGCCGGCTCGAAGAGGGCGTCCGCGACGCCCAGTTCGTAGGCCTGCGGGCCCGTCAGGGTCCGGTTGTTGCTCAGCGGGTTCTCGATCATCACCTTGACGGCGTTTTCGGGCCCGATCAGCCGCGGCAGGATGTAGACGCCGCCCCAGCCGGGGACGAGGCCGATAAAGGCTTCCGGCAGGGCCAGCGCCCCGGCGCCGGCGGACACGGTGCGGTAGGTGGACTGCAGGGCGATCTCCAGGCCGCCGCCCAGGGCGAGGCCGTTGATGAAGGCGAAGCTGGGCACCCCGAGGTTCGCCAGGGTGGAGTAGACCTCGTGGCCCAGCTGGGCCATCCAGAGTCCGTGCTCACGGCCACTAAGGGACTTGACCGTGGACAGGTCCGCGCCGGCGACCAGGAAGTATGGCTTGCCGGTGACGCCCACGCCCACGATGTCGCCACGGGCGGCGCGTTCCTTCAGCCCCTCGAGGACCGTTCCCAGCTCCACGAGGGTGTTGGGGCCAAGCGTGGTCGGCTTGGTGTGGTCCAGGCCGTTGTCCAGGGTGACCAGGGCGAAGACCCCGGGACTGTCCTTGCCGTCGACGGCGGGCAGCTGGATGTCCTGGACGTACGAGCGGGTGATCGTCTCATGGGGAAAGAGATCGGCCAGTTTGCGGAAATCTGCGGCGCTCATGCTGCGGCTCCAGTCTCGGTGGTGGTGGCGGACTCTGCGGTGCCAACGGATCCGTAGTCGGTGTGGTGCGGGTTTTCCCAGATGACGGTGGCGCCCATGCCGAGGCCGATGCACATGGTGGTCATACCGTAGCGGACCGAGGGGTCCTCCTCGAACTGCCGTGCCAGCTGGTTCATCAGCCGGACACCGGAGGACGCGAGGGGGTGCCCGACGGCGATCGCGCCGCCGTAGCGGTTGACCCGGGGGTCGTCATCGGCGATGCCGAAGTGGTCCAGGAAGCTGAGCACCTGGACGGCGAAGGCTTCGTTGATTTCGAAGAGGCCGATGTCCCCGATGCCGAGTCCGGCGTTCTTCAGGGCTTTTTCGGTGGCCGGAACAGGGCCGATGCCCATGACCTCCGGTTCGACCCCGGCGAAGGCGTAGCTCACCAGGCGCATCTTGACCGGCAGTCCGAGCTCCGCCGCGGCGTCGGCCGAGGCCAGCAGGGCGGCCGTGGCGCCGTCGTTCAAGCCCGCCGCGTTGCCCGCGGTGACGCGGCCGTGGGCACGGAAGGGGGTGCGAAGGGCGGCGAGATCCTCGATCGAGGTGCCCGGGCGCGGCGGCTCGTCCACGGTGTTGACGGTCCAGCCCTGCCCGGGCTTCATCGTGGCCACAGGCACCAGATCGGGCTGGATCTGGCCCCTCCCGTAGGCGGCCGCCAGCTTGTCCTGGGACGCGACGGCGTACGCGTCGGCGCGGTCCTTGGTGACGGCGGGGAAACGGTCGTGCAGGTTCTCGGCGGTGTTGCCCATGTTGAGGGCTGCCGGGTCCACGATCCGTTCGGACAGAAAGCGCGGGTTCGGGTCCGCTCCGGCGCCCATCGGGTGGTTGCCCATGTGCTCCACGCCGCCGGCAATCACGACGTCGTAGGCGCCAAAGCCGATGCCGCTCGCCGTCGTGGTCACGGCGGTCATAGCTCCGGCACACATGCGGTCAATCGCGAAGCCCGGAACGGTCCGCGGCAAGCCGGCCAGCAGGGCCGCAGTGCGTCCGATGGTCAGGCCCTGGTCTCCGGTCTGGGTGGTGGCGGCGATGGCCACCTCGTCGATCCGTTCTGCCGGCAGGGACGGGTTGCGGCGCATCAGTTCGCGGATGCACTTGACCACGAGGTCGTCGGCGCGCATCCCGGCATAGATGCCCTTCTCACCTGCGCGGCCGAACGGCGTGCGGACTCCGTCGACGAAGACGACGTCGCGGACGGCACGTGCTGCGCTCCGCGGAGACGCGGTCCCTGGTGCTAGGCTCACCTGTTGCTCCTCATCGAGATAGGTATCCCCCAGCGGGAGATGGATCCGCGACTATGTTACTGGTGAGTAACATAGTCGGCAAGCGATTCGCCGGTGCCCTCTCGTCAGGCTGTGGCCGTCTCCTCACCCC
>JAODMS010000221.1 GCA_025464925.1 Arthrobacter sp. | reverse complement strand
TCACCAGTTGGGCGCCCAGGGCGGCCACCATGGCGCCGTTGTCGGTGCACAGAACCAGCGGCGGCACCGTGAGCCGGATTCCGGCCGAGCTGCAACGCTGTTCCATCAGCTGCCGCAGCCGTGAGTTGGCGGCCACTCCCCCGCCCAGCAGCACCTCGGTGATGCCGTTTTCGCGGCAGGCCAGCACCGCCTTGGACGTGATGACGTCCACCACGGCTTCCTGGAATGCCGCGGCGATGTCCGCCACGGGCACCTCCTCGCCGCGGGCCTCGAACTGCTCCACACAACGGGCGACGGCGGTTTTGAGCCCGCTGAAGGACCAGTCGTAACGGTGCGGGCCGGGCTCCTCGGCGGTCCCCATGTACTTGGGCTGGGTGAGGCCGCGCGGAAAGCGGATCGCCTTCGGGTTGCCGGTGCGTGCCAGCTTGTCGATGGCGGGCCCGCCGGGATATCCCAGGCCCAGGAGCCGCGCCACCTTGTCGTAGGCTTCGCCGGCGGCATCATCGATCGTTGAGCCCAGCAGTTCGACGTCGTCCGTGATGCTCCGGATCCGCAGGATTTCGGTGTGTCCGCCGGAAACCAGCAGGGCGCCGAGGTTCTCTGGCAGGGCGCCGGCGGCTGCCCCCGGCCCGCCGGGGTCCGACTGGAGCAGGCCGACGCCCACATGTGCCACCAGGTGGTTGATGGCGTACAGGGGTTTTCCGGTGGCGACGGCGAGCGCCTTTGCAGCACAGACCCCCACCATCAGCGCGCCTGCGAGCCCTGGCCCGGAGGTGACGGCGATTGCGTCGATCTCCTCCAGCGTCACGCCTGCTTCCGTCAGCGCCTCCCCGAGGGTGGGCACGAAGGCATCCAGGTGGGCGCGGGAGGCGATCTCGGGGATCACTCCGCCGAAGCGTACGTGTTCCTCCATCGAGGAGGACACGGTGTTGGTCAGCAGTGCCGTTCCCCGGACAATCCCCACGCCGGTCTCGTCGCAGGAGGACTCGATGCCGAGCACGAGCGGCTGTGTGCGGTTCATGGGCGGTCTGCTTCCCCTGGCTGGTCGGAATCTTGGCCTGCGGCGTCCGGACCTGAGGCGCCCAGCTCGAGGCGCATGATCAGGGCGTTCACGCCGTCGCGGTAGTAGCGGGGCCGGACATGGATCTGTTGGAATCCGAAGCGCCGGTAGAGCTGCTGGGCGCGCGGGTTGTCCGCGCGGACTTCCAGCAGCACGTCCCGGGCATGGCGCTGCCGGCTTTCCCGGATGAGCTCGGTGAGCAGTGCCGAGCCGATGCCTCTGCCTTCCTGCTCGGGCACGACGGCGATGGTCTGGACATCCGAGATCGGCTCGATACACATCAACCCGGCGTAGCCCACGATGTCGCCGTGGAGCTCAGCGACGAGGTAGCGTCGGGTGTCCGTCTGCGCCAGCTCGTCGAAGAACATGTGCAGCGGCCAGGCGTCCACCGGAAACAGCCGACGCTCGAGCTCGTGGACAGCGGGAATGTCCGCGGCGTTCATGTCCCGCAGCGTGACGCCCGACGGTGTTGCTTCTGTGCGGCTCACAGCGCGCGCTTCCGGGGACCGGGCACCTGGGCATCGGACTCCCGCAGATACAGCGGGGTCGAGTCCGGCAGCAGCTCCCCCGCGGTGAGCCTCGCGAGCGCGAACTGGCCGAGCGAAAGCGCCTCGGGCTGCCGAGTGCTGAATTCGGGGACGGCCTTGACGACGTCGGCGTAGATTCCCGCTCCGGCACCATAAACGGGGAGCTGGGGGAGGTCTGCGGCGAATCCCACGTGCGGCCCGTCCAGCAGCCGGGGCAGCTGGGCGTCGGTGAGCGCGTAGCGCGCCCAGTAGACCTCCTTGCGCCGGGCATCGGTGGCGACGATGAACTCCGCCGCGGCGTCGGTGGATTCGGCCACTTCCAGGGCGATCGCGTCCAGGCTCATGACGCCGTACAGCGGTTTGCCCCACACGAAGGCGAGGGTGCGGGCGGTGACGATGCCCGAGCGCAGGCCCGTGAAGGGTCCGGGACCCACGCCGGTGACGACGGCGTCGACGTCGGCGCCGCTCAGTCCCGCTTCGGCCAGAAGCTGCTCGATCCCCGGCGCGAGGACCTCCGCGTGGCTGCGGGTGTCCGCCGTGGCGAAACTGGCCACCTCGGACTCCGGGGCGTCATCGGCGACGAGCGCGGCGCTGGCCACGGCCGAGGTGTCGATTGCGAGGATCAGCATCAGGAGTTCCGTTCCCTGGTTTCGGGCAGCGTCCCGGGCGGGGTCCCCGGAAGGACCTCGGGAAGGGCCAGCATCCCGGGCACCGCCGGAGGCTGCGCCCAGCGCGGACCGAAGCCCCGGATCACCACGGTGCGGGGCTCGTCGTCGTCGTCGGTGTCAAAGTCCAGGACGCCGGCGGCTTGCTCCTTCCGGGGAGCACGCCGTTCGGCGCCGCCCAGGGCGCGGTGCAGCTCCACTTCGAGCCGGCTGTCGCTCAGGTGTTCCACCCGGTCGCGGCCCCATTCGACCACGGTCACGGCGCTGTCGAGCGTGTTTTCCAGATCGATGTCGTCGATTTCGGCCGCGGACTCCAGCCGGTAGGCGTCCACATGCACCAGGTCCGGGCCGCCCGGCCGGGGACCGCCGGGCAGGTTGGGGTGGATGCGGACCAGCACGAAGGTCGGCGATATGATGCCGGCGCGGACGCCCAGCCCTTCTCCCAGCCCCTGGGTGAACGTGGTCTTGCCTGCCCCCAGTTCACCGGTGAGGATCAGCAGGTCCCCGGACTCCAGTACGGCGCCCAGGGCGGCCGCGAGGGCGTGTGTCTGTGCCGCGGTCTGGACGTCAAGCATCCGTTCCCATGCCGCTCCGCTCACGGCGCCGGCTCTTCGTTGATGTAGCGGCGCGGCACCCGGGGGCTGATGCGGGTGACGATCTCATAGTTGTTGGTTCCGGCTGCCCGGGCCCAGTCCTCCGCCGTGGGTCCGCCGTCGGCGCCGTCGCCGAACAGCATGGCCTCGGATCCGAGGACACTGTGGCCGCCGGCCGTCACGTTCCGTGGCCCGAGGTCGATCACCATCTGGTCCATCGCGATCCGGCCCACGACCGGATAGTTCACGCCCTCGACCAGGACCGGGCCCCCGGTAGCCACGCGGGGTACGCCGTCGGCGTATCCCAGGGGAATGAGTCCAAGGGTGCTGGTGCCGGCGGTCCGGTAGTCCAGCCCGTAGGAGACGCCCTGGCCGGCGGGCACGTCCTTGCAGTGGGACACGACCGTGCGGACCGTCATGGCCGGGCGCAGTCCCACTTCCGCGGAGCTCTGCCCTTCGAAGGGGGAAAGGCCGTAAATGCCAAGGCCCACGCGGACCAGGTCGAAGTGCGTGTCCGGGCGCGACAAGGTGGCCGGCGTGTTGGCCAGATGACGCACCTCGGGGTCGACGCCTGCGTCCCGGGCGACGGCGAGGGCTTCGCGGAAGGCCGCGAGCTGTTCGTCAGTCTCCGGGCGGTGGGGTTCGTCCGCCACGGCCAGATGGGAAAAGATGCCCACCACCCGAAGCAGCCCCTGGTCCTGGTACTCCATGGCTTCGCCCACCAGGGCGTCCCAGGCTTCGACGGTGGCGCCGTTGCGGCCCAGGCCGGTGTCCACCTTCAGGTGGATGCGGGCCGGCCGCTCCTGTCCGCGGGCCGCTGCCACGATCCGGCCCAGCTCCCATCCCGAACAGCCGATGTCGATTCCGGCGGCTACGGCGGCGGCGAAGTTGCTCTCCGGGGTGTGCAGCCAGGCCAGCATGGGCGCCTCGACACCGGCAGCGCGCAGGGCGAGGGCCTCGGAGATGTGGGCCACGCCCAGCCAGCTGGCTCCGGCGCTGAGGGCGGCCCTGGCCACGGGCAGTGCGCCATGGCCGTAAGCGTCGGCCTTGACCACCGCCATGACCTTGGCCGGTGAGGCCACCGCGGCCAGCCGCCGCACGTTGTGCCGGATGGCCCCGAGGTCGATTACTGCCGAGCGCTCCTCGGCGTGGGGGGCGGGGACCGGCGCTGACGCCGAATCGGGCCGGAAGTCACCTGTTGCTGCTGGGTAAGTCACTTAACGATTCTAGGGGTGGCGCCGCGGGCCGGATAATTCGAGCGGCCGAGCGGCCCGCCGCAGCCCGCACGGGTGCACTAGGCGTCTGAAAGATGCGCGATGGTCGCCGTCGCGCGCCGCGGCGCCTCCGGCGGCAGGTTGCGGACGATGTCCTCCAGGAAGCAGTAGCGGCGCAGCCACTGGCTGCTTTGCCGTTCCTTGCGGGCGTTGGCCCGCTGCCACCAGTCGGCGATGTCCCCCCAACCCGGCGCGGCGAGCGAACCGCCTACTTCCTGTACGGCCAGGGCGGCGCACAGGTTCGCGAAACGGAGCCTGTCGCCCAGCGGCCAGCCGGCCAGGCACCCCACGATGAACGCGGCGCCGAAGCAATCCCCCGCACCGGTGGGGTCGTGGGCGCGGACTGGCAGCGAAGGCACCCATTCTTCTTCACCCGTTTCGGAATCCACCGCCATGGCACCCTGGGCTCCCAGTGTCACGACCGCCACCGGCACCTTGTCCGCCAGCGAGTACAGCGCCGACCAGGGATCGTCCCGGCCGGTGAAAGCCATGGCTTCGTGCTGGTTCGGCATGAAGGCGTGGAAGTACTGCAGGTTGTCCAGCCGGGCGGAGGACCAGGCTCCGGTCTGGTCCCAGCCCACATCGCCGAACAGCCGTACTCCCGCTTTGCGGGCATCGAGGGCCCAGGGTTCCAGCTCCTCCCCGAGCTCCGCGACGGCGGCGAGCGCCGGCGGCGGCGGGCAGCCGATCAGCTGGGTTGAGGTCAGCGGCGCCGGATGGCCGTGCGTCACCATCGAGCGGTCCTTCTCCACGCTGAGGGAGACAGTCACGGGCGAGTGCCAGCCCGCGATGCGCCGGGACAGTGACAGGTCCACCTGTTCCTGCCGGGCGAGGATCTTCCAGTTGAAGTCGCCGTAGCCGTCGTCCCCGAACACGGCGGCCAGCGCGGTCCGCAGCCCCAGCCGGGACGCGGCGATAGCCTGGTTGGCCACTCCGCCGGGGCAGCTGCCCATCCCATCGCACCAGATTTCGGTTCCGGCCCGGGGCGCGTGCGGCAGCCCGGTAAAGATGATGTCCTGGAAGACCGTGCCGGCCAGGAGCAGATCGAATCCCTCCGCCGCCGGTGTGCGGACGGCGGCCAGCGGATCGAAGCGCCACCTTGGTTTCCCGTCCATGTATCGCACAGTACGCTGTCCCGCTGACGGTGGAAAGCATGCGGCTGTCGCAGGGATCCGGCGCCGGACGGCGACGAATAGACTGTCGGCATGCGGCTTCTGATTGCCGGCGGGGGCGGGTTCCGGGTCCCGCTGATCTACCGGGCGCTCGGCTCCGGACCGTTCGCGGGACTGGTCCGGGAGCTGGTGCTCTACGACGTTGACGCCCGCCGGCTGGCCGCCATCGAGGCGGTCCTGGCATCGCTTGCCGGGCAGTTTCCGCCGGCCGGCGGCCGCTTCCCTGTTGTCCGGTCCGCCTCTTCCCTGCCGGAGGCCCTCGTCGGCACCGACATGGTGTTTGCCGCGATCCGGCCCGGCGGCACCGCCGGCCGGACAGCCGACGAACGGATCGCCCTGGACCTGGGGCTTTTGGGCCAGGAGACCACGGGAGCCGGCGGCATCTCCTACGCCCTGCGGTCCATCCCCCGGATGCTGGACCTTGCGGCGGCAATGCGGCGCCTGTGCCCTGAAGCTTGGCTGCTGAACTTCACCAACCCGGCAGGAATGGTCACCGAGGCCCTGGTCCCCGTGCTCGGCAGCAAGGTGATCGGCATCTGCGATTCCGCCGGCAGCCTGGTGCACCACGCGGCGCGGGCCGCCGGCGTGGCGCTTCCCGCGGGCAGGCTCGACGGCGTGGGCTACTACGGCCTCAACCACCTGGGCTGGCTGTACCGGCTGGAGTCCGGCGGCCGGGACGTCCTGCCGGAGCTGTTGGCCGACGCCGCGGCCCTCGCGGGTTTCGAGGAAGGCCGCCTGTTTCCGCCGGAATTCCTGGCGGACCTCGGCTGCCTGCCGAACGAATACCTCTACTACTATTACGAGACCGCCCGGGCCCTGGCCGGCATCCGGTCCTCTGCCCGGACGCGCGGGGAGTCCATCGACCGGCAGCAATCGGCGCTCTACCCCCGGCTGGCCGCCGCCGGGCCGGAAGCGTATCCGCTCTGGGAGGCCGCGCGCAGGTCCCGCGAAGAGGGCTACCTGGCGGAAGCCCGGCCGGCCGGCGAGCGCCGGGATGAGACCGACCTGGCCGGCGGCGGCTACGAACGCGTCGCCCTGGCGGTTCTGCGGGCCCTCTCCGGCGGCGGCGAGGCGCAGCTGATCCTGAACACGCCCAATGCTCTCCGCGACACGGGCACGGGCGCCGCGGAAGCGAACGCTGCGGCAGGCGCGGTGCCCGGACTCCCGGCGGACGCCGTCGTCGAAGTCCCCTGCCGGGTGACGCCCGGCGGCGTGGCGCCCCTTCCGCAGGATCCTCCGGCCCCGGCGCAGCTGGCGCTGATGCGGCGGGTCAAGGACGTCGACCGGCTGGTGGTGCAGGCCTGCGGGAACGGCCGGCGGGAGGCGGCGCTCGCCGCCTTCGCGCGGCATCCTCTTGTTGATTCCGAAGTCCTCGCCGCAGAACTGCTGGCCGGCTATGAGGCCGCGTTCCCGGAGCTGCAGCTGCTCTGGCACCGCGGCGAGCCGGGCAACCAAGGCCCGGCTAGAGCTTCCGGTACATGACGTGCAGGCCCACGTAGCCCAGGCGCGGATGGTGGAAGGCGTCCGGGATGGTCGCGAGCACCTCGAATCCCATCGCGCGCCAGGCGGCGACGGCCCGGACGTTGCTCGCCACCACGGCGTTGAACTGCATGGCCCGGAATCCGGCCGCGCGGGCGGCATCCAGCGAATAGGCGCAGAGGGCACGGGCCAGTCCCCTGCCGGCGGCATCCGCGCGGACCAGATACCCCGCGTTGGCGACGTGGCTTCCGCCGCCGCCCTGGTTGGCGTGCAGTTCGCCGGTTCCCAGCACGACGCCGGCCTGGGACCCGCGCCCGACGGCGAGAAAGGTTTGTCCCGGCGCCGGCTTGAACCACCGCTCACGGGCCTCGTCCTCGGTGGTGTCCCGGTCCCAGGTGAAGGTCTCTCCGGCCCGGATAACGGGTTCCAGGATCTCCCAGATGCCGGGCCAGTCGGCCGCGGCGGCCTCCCGGATCTCCCAGGCCGCTGCGGGCTGCAAGAATTCGGCGGATGTGCTCACCGCCGCCACGTTAGCAGCCTGCCCGGGCCCGTGAAGCGGTCCGCAGTTCAGGAGTAGTGTTTTATCGATGCAGTTCCGGCAGCGCGGTAGCAAGCAGGGCCGTTCCAGCCGGGCGGTTACAACCATGGAGAGGGGAACAGTGTCGCTGATCCGCCGTGTCGCGTTCCTGTCCCTGCACACCTCGCCCATGGAGCAGCCGGGCTCCGGCGACGCCGGCGGAATGAATGTGTACGTCCGGGCGCTGGCCGCTGCCCTGGCTGAGACCGGCGTCGAAGTGGAGATCTTCACCCGGTCCACCGCCGCGGGGCAGCCTGCCGTCGAGCATCCCTCCCCCGGAGTGTGTGTCCACAACGTCCTGGCCGGCCCGCCGCGGAAGCTCCCCAAGGAGGAGCTGCCGGAGCTGCTGCACAGCATGGTGGCGGAGATCGACAGGATCCGGCGGCTCCAGCCGCACGGCCGCTACGACGTGATCCATTCGCATTACTGGGTGTCCGGGGTCGCGGGGCTCGAGCTTTCGCAGCTCTGGGGGCTCCCGCTGGTGCACACCATGCACACCATGGCCAGGGTCAAGAACCTGCTGCTGGAATCCGGGGAGCAGCGGGAACCGCTCAGGCGCGAGGAGGGGGAGCATCGGATCGTCGACGGCGCCACCCGGCTGATCGCCAATACGGGCACCGAAGCCGCGGAGCTGGTCTCGCACTACCATGCCGAGGCTGACCGCATCGATGTGGCTCCTCCGGGAGTGGACCTGGACATCTTCACGCCGGCCTTCCGGAGCGCCTCCCGGGCCGAACACGGGGTGCCGGCGGGCGCGTTCCACCTGCTGTTCGCAGGACGGATCCAGCGGCTCAAGGGGCCGCAGATCCTGATCAAGGCGGCCGCGCTGCTCCGGTCCCGCCGCCCGGACATCGATCTGCAGCTGACAATCCTGGGGGCCGTGAGCGGGGCCAAGGACTTTGACCTGAAGTCGCTGATCAGCGCCGCCGGCCTGGAAAACGTCGCCACCCACCATCCGCCGGTCAACGCACCCGAACTCGCAGGCTGGTACCGCTCGGCCGATGTGGTGGTCATGCCCTCCTTCAGTGAATCCTTTGGCCTCGTGGCCCTGGAGGCCCAGGCCTGCGGCACGCCCGTGGTCGCCACAAAAGTCGGCGGCCTGTCCCGTGCCATCTTCGACGGACGGACCGGGCTGTTGGTGGACGGCCACAAGGCCAGCGACTGGGCGAACGCCCTTGAGGCCCTCTATGACGACCCCGCCACCCGGCTGGACATGGGCAGGGCAGCCTCCCTGCACGCCCAAGAATTCGGCTGGCATCGCACAGCCGCCATCACCAGGGAAAGCTACCACACGGCCGTGAGCCAGTACTTTGGAACTAGAAGCGTTCCGGTGGGCCAGACGCCTTAGCCGCCAACACCGGCCGGAACAACCACCGACGCCACAATCCGAAGGGCAACGATGTCTGAGACCAGCATTCCGGGAACCCCCGTCCTGAGCGATCTGGAGATTGCGCAGCAGGCCGTCATGAGGCCCATCGAGGAGGTGGCCGCCGCCGCCGGCATCAACGCCGAAGCCCTGGAGTTCTACGGCCGCTTCAAGGCCAAGATCAACACCTCCAGGCTCACCGGCCCGGCGCGCGCTCCCGGCAAGGTGGTGCTGGTCTCCGCGATGTCCCCGACGCCGGCCGGCGAGGGCAAATCGACCACCACCGTGGGTCTCGCGGACTCCCTGGCCCGCGCGGGCCACAAGGTCATGATCGCGCTGCGTGAACCCTCGCTGGGCCCGATCCTCGGCCTGAAGGGAGGCGCCACCGGCGGCGGCTACTCCCAGGTCCTGCCGATGGACGAGATCAACCTGCACTTCACCGGCGACTTCCACGCCATCACCTCCGCGAACAACGCCCTGACGGCGCTGGTGGACAACCATATCTTCCAGGGCAACGAGCTGAACCTCGATCCACGCCGCCTGACCTTCAAGCGCGTGCTGGACATGAACGACCGTTCCCTCCGCGAGGTGGTCATCGGCCTCGGCGGACCGGCACAGGGCGTCCCGCGCCAGGACGGCTTCGACATCACCGTGGCCTCCGAGATCATGGCGGTGTTTTGCCTCGCCACGGACCTCGCGGACCTTCGGGAGCGGCTGGGCCGGATCACCTTCGGCTACACCTACGACCGCCGCCCGGTCACGGTCGCGGATCTTGGCGTCCAGGGCGCCCTGACCCTGCTGCTCAAGGACGCCATCAAGCCAAACCTGGTGCAGACCATCGCCGGCACTCCGGCCCTGGTGCACGGCGGGCCCTTCGCCAACATCGCCCACGGCTGCAATTCCCTTATTGCCACCCAGACGGCCCTCAGCCTGGCGGACATCGTGGTGACCGAGGCGGGTTTCGGCGCTGACCTGGGCGCCGAGAAGTACATGGACATCAAGGCCCGGGTGCCCGGTGTCGCGCCGTCCGCCGTCGTGCTGGTGGTCACCGTCCGGGCGCTGAAGATGCACGGCGGCATCGCCAAGGACCAGCTCAAGGTCCCGAACATGGAGGCGCTGGCCGCCGGCGTCGTCAATCTCCAACGCCATGTCCGGAACGTCGAGAAGTTCGGCATCGT
>JAODMS010000217.1 GCA_025464925.1 Arthrobacter sp. | reverse complement strand
CTTCGCGGCCTTACCACGCAGTGCACGCATGTAGTAAAGCTTGGCGCGGCGCACGTCACCCTTGGAGACGAGCTCGATCTTGTCGATGATCGGGGAGTGCACCGGGAAGGTACGCTCTACGCCGACGCCGAAGGAAACCTTGCGGACGGTGAAGGTTTCGCGGACGCCGTCACCCTGGCGGCCCAGGACGAAGCCCTGGAAAACCTGGACACGGGAGTTCTTGCCTTCGATGATGTTCACGTGAACCTTGAGGGTGTCGCCACCGCGGAACGCCGGAATATCGGTGCGCAGCGAGGCTGCGTCTACGGAATCGAGGATATGCATTGATCCACTCCTGGTGAACGCCACAGGTCATTCACGTTGGGTCACGGCGGTCAAGCCCGGGGTGTATACCGCCCGGAAATTTCCGCCGAAAGTTTTCTGGTCCGGCTCCGTCAGGAATTGACAGTGCCGGGGTGCCGGGCTGTTGGTTACGCTCCCCCTGTGGCAGGTTCGAACCCAGCAGGCACAAGGTCTAATTTTGCCACACCGGGGGCTTTCCAGCCAATCCCCTGCCCGACCCGTCCGAACAGGTCCGGGCGGGACGACTTAGTCGCGGTCCCCGTCGGCCTCCGGGCGGCGCCTGAGGCGGCCGTCGACGACGTCGTACCCCAGGTCGGTAAAGGCCGTGCGGTCCGCACGGGGCAGCCTGCCGGCGTCGAACTCCGCGAGCAGGTCCGGACGGCGTTCGGCCGTACGCCGGTACTGCTCGTGCCGGCGCCACTGTGCGATTTTGCCGTGGTTGCCGCTGAGCAGTACAGCCGGAACCTCGCGGTCCCGCCAGCTGGAGGGCTTGGTATAGACGGGATATTCCAGCAGGCCGTCCGAATGCGATTCCTCCACCAGGGATTCGGGGTTGCCGACGACACCCGGCAGCAGCCGCCCGATGGCCTCCACCATGGCCAGCACGGCAACCTCGCCGCCGTTGAGGACATAGTCCCCCAGGCTCATGGGCCGAACGGTGAAGTGGTCCGCCGCCCATTCCATCACGCGTTCGTCAATGCCCTCGTAGCGGCCGCAGGCGAAGACCAGCTGGTCCTCGGCCGCGAGCTCGTGGGCCGTCGCCTGGGTAAACCGCTCCCCGGCGGGCGAGGGAACAATCAGCACCGGCTTGCCGGAGGTCCCCGACATGGCGGACTCGGGCCGCTCGGCCGCCACGGCGGCCAGCGCCTGCGCCCAGGGCTCGGGCTTCATGACCATGCCCGCACCGCCGCCGTACGGGGTGTCATCGACGGTACGGTGCCGGTCCGTGGTGAAGTCCCGCAAGTCGTGGACCCTCAGGTCCAGCAGACCGTCCTGACGGGCCTTTCCAATCAGCGAGAGTTCCAGGGGTGCCAGGTACTCCGGGAAGATGCTGACGACGTCGATTTTCATCTAGTCGTTGTCTCCGGCTGCCGCGTCGTCCTTGGACGCGGGCCGATCCGCGGCACCGCCGGAATCCCCGGCGCCGCCGGGCGCTTCGCCGGCCTCGTCCGTGTTGATTTCAAAGAGCCCGGGCGGCGGAGTGACCAGCACAAACTTCTCGGCCACGTTGACCTCCGGGACGATCTGCTCCACGAAGGGGATCAGGATTTCCTTACCGTCCGGTGTGGTGACGACGAGCAGGTCCTGGACCGGGAGGGTGTTCAGCCCGGAAACTTTGCCGACCACGTTGTCGCCGACCCGGACGTCCAGACCGACGAGCTCGTGCTCGTACCAGCCCTCGTCGTCATCGTCGTCGTCGAGTTCTTCGGTCTCAATGAAGAGCTTGGCGCCGCGGAGGGTTTCGGCCTCATTGCGGGTTTCGATCTCTTCGAAGGACAGGAGCAGGATGTCCTTGTTCCAGCGGGCGCTGAGCACTGTCAGCGGACCGGCCGAGGCGGGCTCCACCACGAGCTCGGTGCCCGGAACGAAGCGGTCACCGGGCGCATCGGTCAGCACCTGGACGGTCACTTCGCCGCGGATGCCGTGGGGTTTGCCGATTCGTGCCACCTGGAGCTGCATCTGTTCCTCTGTTCCTGATTCAAAAGGCTGGGTGTGGGTGATTCATAAGGGCTTGGTACCTGGCGGCATACCCACCGCTGGATGCCGGCACGCAGAGCGGCCAGCCGGCCGGGCCTGCCGACCGGGAAAAGCAGTCCGGCCCCTCCACCATAATCTGGTGAAGGGGCCGGACTAAAGACAAGTATTGCTGAACGCGTTACCGGCGGCGGTCGGTGTCGACGACGTCGACCCTGACCTGCTCGCCATCTGCCAGTGCCGCCACCACAGTGCGCAAAGCGCGTGCGGTCCGGCCCTGGCGGCCGATCACCCGTCCCAGGTCGTCCTGATGAACGCGCACCTCGAGGGTATCCCCGCGGCGGTTGTTCTTCGCACTGACCTTAACGTCCTCGGGACTGTCAACAATCCCGCGGACAAGGTGTTCGAGCGCTTCTGCCAGCAAGTTACTCAGCCTCGGTGGTCTCTGCTGCGGCGTCGGCGGGAGCCTCGGCAGCGTCGTCCTTCTTAGCCTTCTTGGTGATGGCTTCCGGGATGATCACGGAACCCTTTTCCGGCGTAACGAAGGCAGCCTTGGGGGCCTTGGTCTTCAAGGTGCCCTCCTGGCCGGGGAGACCCTTGAACTTCTGCCAGTCACCGGTGATCTTCAGGATCGCGGCAACCTGCTCGGACGGCTGTGCGCCGACGCCGAGCCAGTACTGGGCGCGGTCCGTGTCGACCTCGATGTAC
>JAODMS010000216.1 GCA_025464925.1 Arthrobacter sp. | reverse complement strand
ACGCCGCCACCGACGTGGAGGAGGAACCGGACCGCTGGCTTCGGCTCAACCGCACCGGTTCGCGGGACGGCTGGCAGGACATGGAGGCCTCCGCCGAGCGGCAGCACGATGAGGCCCTCCGAGAGCGGCTGGAGCGGGCGATCGGGGGCAAAGGCGCCTTCAGCCGGTTCCGAGAGCTCGTCTACAGCGAGAACCTCAGCGAACAGTGGTACGCCTTCTCCACCGACCGCCAGATAGGCCGTGCCCGCGAGTTCCTCGCTGACAATGGCATCCGCGTGGGCTGACGACCCGGGGCCCGGTCAGCGCCGGCGCAAGACCGTGCCGCCCGCCGCATACCCCCAACCGTGGAGCAGCTGACTAGGCCGATCGTGAGGTCGATCTCCGGTCACAGGGTCCGTCCCCAGGCAGGTTCCCCTCGCGGACATGTAGTGGCCGCGCAGACGACTCTGGACATTTCGTGCAGACGACTTAGGAGAATGACAGCGGCGTCCCAAAAGTTACAGCCGTGACTGGTCATTGTCGCCGGACTTGTGGGAGGGACTGCTGAAGGTTTAGTTGACAGCTGGGGTTGGTGGTTTTCTACGCGGCTGAGGCCGCGTTTTTTTTTGTCTCCAACTCGATGGCTGTCAGCCGTCCGAGGGCGCGTTGACGGCGTATTCGGTGGTAGCTGCGCTCGATCCAGGTCGTAATGGCGAGCCTGAGTTCGGTCCGGGTTTCCCATCGCTTCCGGTTCAGGACGTTCTTTTGCAGCAGGGAAAAGAACGATTCCATCGCGGCATTGTCCCCGCAGGCCCCCACTCTTCCCATCGATCCGCTCAGGCCGTAGATGTTCAGGGCCAGAACGAACTTCCTGGATCTGAACTGGGCACCGCGGTCCGAGTAGACCACCGTCCCGACGGGCGCCTCAGGGCCACGGCGTGGTCCAAGGCAGCAACGGCCAGGGACGCTTTCATCCGCCCGTCCATGGAATATCCGATGATCCGGTTCGAATGCAGGTCCTTGATCGCGCACAGGTACAGCTTGCCCTCCCCGGTGTGGTGCTCGGTGATGTCCGTGAGCCATTTCCGGTTCGGCGCCGTCGCGCTGAAGTCCCGCTCAACGAGGTCATCGTGGACCGGCGGGCCGGCCTTGATCCCGGACCGGCGCCGCCGGTGGATTACGGACAGGATGCCGTTCTCCGAACACAGCCGCCAGATCCGGCGTTCACTGGCCGCCGGACCGGCACCGGCGCTGATCTCATCGGCAATGAACCGGTATCCGAAAGCAGGATCCTCGCGGTGGTGATCGATGGCGGCGTTGATCAGGTGCGCTTCTTCCCAGTCCCGGGCCGGGACAGGGTTGGCGGCCCACTGGTAATAGGCCTGTCTGGAGAAATTCAGTACCCGGCAGGCCACCGCCACAGGAACCCTGATGGGGGCGTCCCTGGCAGCCAGCTCGCGGACCAGCGGGTACATCATTTTTTTGGATTGATGTCCCGGGACAGGTAGGCCACGGCACGGCGCATAACTTCCGCTTCCTGCTCCAGGAGCCGGATGCGTTTATTGGCCTCCCGCAGCTTTGCCGCGTCATCGGACACGGCGCCGGACTTCATGCCGTCTTCTCTGTCGGCGATCTTCATCCAGCGATGAAGGGCAGCCGGTGAGACACCGAAGTCCTTGGCGATCTGCGCGAGGGACGCTTCGCCCTTACGGGCGACCGCGACCACATCGCGGCGGAACTCTTCGGAAAAGGCTTTGGGCATGATGAACATCCTTCCACCCGCAAGGATCAAATCCTCACAGGCAAAGTGTCAAGCAAACCTTCAGCAGTCCCCTTTTCGTCGCCGTATTTCCTCAAACGGAAAGTCCGTCGATGTGGAGCTGTCCGCCCGTCATCTCCAAAGCCCCAGCCGCAGCCACCATCCCACGCACACTACGACAGATCACTATTTAAGCGACACATCGCCGGTGTACCCCATAGGCGGTACTCTTGCGAAATGCGACCCCTTCGGTACTCCATCAACGTCACATTGGACGGGTGCTGCGATCATCGTGCAATCCCCGCGGACGAAGACTTGCATCGTCACGCGGTCGAGAACCTCAACCAGGCCGATGCCCTTCTCTTTGGCAGGGTGACTTACGAAATGATGGAATCTGCGTGGCGGCCGCCGACGCCGACGGGAGCGAAACCTGATTGGATGGAACCCTTCGCCCAGACGATCAACGCGGCAAAGAAATACGTCGTGTCGAGCACCCTGGAGCATGTCGATTGGAACGCGGAACTCGTGCGCGGGGATCTGGGCAATGCTGTTCAGCAACTCAAGCGGGAGTCGGGCAAGGGACTGTTCGTGGGAGGTGTGAAGCTCCCACTGGCGTTGACGGAGCTGGGATTGATCGATGAGTACGAGTTCGTGGTGCATCCCAGGCTCGCGGGTCACGGGCCGACGTTGTTCGCGGGGCTATCGAAGCGTGTCGACTTGAAGCTCGTGGGCCGGCTGGAGTTCGGCTCGGGGGCAGTGGCGATGCGGTACGAGCCGAGACGGTAGCCATCGGGCTTGCTAGCCCGAGCCGGCCGCATCACGCAGCCCTGGTTCGCGGCTCTTGCGCCCCGCCGCAGCGGTTCCCTCCGCGGCGGCCCACAACAACGCCTTGGCCTGGCGCACCTCCCGAGCCGGCGCGGTGTGCGAACGAGCAAGCCGCTCCAGCTCAGTCAGGCTGCCGCAGCGGCGCGAGGGACGTAGAGGGTGCCGTCTCTGAGCATGGCGTAGAGGGTATCGCAGCGTCTTCGGGCCAGTGCCACGAGGGCCTGGTTGTGGCGTTTGCCTTCGGAACGTTTGCGGTCGTAGTAGGCCCGGCAGATCGGTCCTTGAGTGAGGCGAAGACGGAGAGGAAAGGACGCCTTTGAGTGCCTTATTACCTCTGCGCGAGGAGTGGTCGCCGCGGATGGAGGAACTTGAGCGCCAGGTGACGGGGGCCAGGCCGGCATAGGAGGCGAGGCGGCCGGCGGTGGGGAAGTCTTTGCCGACGACGTCGGTGAGGATCCGTGCGGCTGTCCTGACGCCGACCACCGGCATGGATGTCAGGACGCGGTGAAGAGGGTGGGCCTCCACAAGGGTCTCTACCCGGGTCAGGACCTTCGCCCTGGCCTCATGGATACCGGCCAGCATGCACGCCAACTCAGGCAGGACGATTCCGGCGGCACTGGTTCCGACGACCACGACGTGCTGCTCATCCAGGGCCCTCATGATCTGTTAGGAGAGGCGGTTGAACATCTTCGGTGCCAGCTTCCGCAGCCTCGCGGCGATGCGTTTTTGCCCGGCCTTCCGGAGAGCTTCGGGGGTGGGCCAGGTGCGGATCAGGTTCAGCACTGCCGGGTGGTGCAGACGCGGGCCGAGCACCCTTTCGAGGGCCGGGTGGATCTGGGTGAGCAGGCCGCGGATCCGGTTCGAGACCGCGGTCGCCTGCTGGTCGAGGTCTTCGCCGAATCCGCACAGCATCGAGAGTTCGGCCTGTTCCTCCTCGGCGACCTGGACCGCGCGCAGTGTGTGTGGCATGGTCCGGGCCGCTTCGGCGATGATGAACGCGTCCCTGGCATCGGTTTTCGCCTCACCTGGATGGAGGTCCGCGATCCGGCGCCTCGACAGACCCAAAAGATAACCGACGATAACGCCGGCGGCCTGCGCCACGGCAACCGGCAGCACCCCGATGGTGGCGGGCTGGTCCACGACCAACAGGATCTGCCCGTGGGACTTGAGCTCCTGCAGAATCAGGCACAACCGGCCCTCATCGTTCGGCAGGGACTGGTCCAGCGGTCTCTCCGGCACCTGCCGGTCCCGGTTGCTTCATCCCGTGGATCATCAGTGACAGGGAGGGGCAACCGTGCCGGGACCAACAGGCCAACACACCCCAATCCTGCACCAGAAACTGGGGGGTTCAGAAAACAGTAACGGAGAGGGGACGCTGGCCGGTCATCCCGGCCGCCCCGCCCACCCAACTTCTCGGACAAGAAGGAACAACACCATGAACGCAATCGCTACCGCGACCACCAAGGACACCGGCGAGGTGATCCTCGATGCCCCGTGCTGGGGGATTACCACATGAACGACGGCTACGACTGGATGGAACTGATCGGCGAACACGGCTGGGCCGTGATCCCAACTGGGGCTGTGACGGCCGGGACCTCGGCAGCTGGCCCTACGTCATGGTCGCCGGGATCCGGACCGCGGACCGGATCGGGAACCTGACCGGCGTCGCCACCTACTGCGAGGGGGACGTGAAGACCACCTACTACCGCACCAGCGGGCGCAGTGGGAAGTGATCACCGAACACGCCTTTTTCTACTGAATGCACGGGCAGGCCCACGGCCCGCTCGATCTGCCTATGGCCGCCGCCGAACTGCCCGGCCGCTACCGCGAACCGCATTCCGTCTTCGCAGACTAGCCACCCCTGTGCGGTGCGGCCCATGGCACCCATGGGCCGCACCGGCACCCGCACCCGCAGACAGGGGAACGACCATGAACGAAAACCCCACCCCGTTGAAGGGTCTCACCGCCCTGATTTACCGCGATGCCTTGGGAATCGACTATTCCAACCGGGGAATCTCGGCCACGGCAACGGAAGTCACCGTCTGACTATGGCAACCTGATCGAAGCCCATTAAGACGGCCCGAACGGTACCCACCCGCGGGACATGCCCGACGGGAGCGCGAGGGTCAGGCGCTCGGGTGGATCGCGGAGGGCCATTCGAATCGGGCGATCGCCCAGCGACTGGGGATCACGACCAAGACGTTGGAGGGGATGAGCGGCACCATCTTCGGCAAGCTCGGTCTGGAGGACGATCCGGACGTCAACCGGCGCGTGCTGGCCGTCCTCCTCTACCTCGACGGCGCTGACAGCTGGTCCTGGCTGCGCGGCGTGCCGGGCCGATGCCGCGGGGGTTGCGTAAGGTACTAGCATCGAGGTCATGACGCAGGCTCCCCACGGCGCCCGGTTCGGCCACGTCAACGTGATTGCCACCGATTGGCGACGCCTCGCCGAATTCTATGGGCGTGTCTTCGGCTGCGAGCTCGTCCCGCCCGAGCGCGATTATGGCGGTTCCGATCTGGAGCGGGGCACGGCCGTGCCCGGGGCGACCCTGCGCGGCGTCCACATGCGACTGCCCGGCCACGGTGACACCGGGCCGACGCTTGAGATCTACACGTACGGCGAAAACGTGGCGGGCGGTACGCCGGCTGCCAATCGCACCGGCTGGGGCCACATCGCCTTCGTGGTCGACGACGTCAACGCTGCCCGGGAAGCCGTCCGCGAAAACGGCGGGGCGGACGTCGGCGAGATCGTGACGCTCCAGACGGCCGACGGGCGGCGGGTCACGTGGTGCTACGTGAGCGATCCGGAGGGCAACCTCGTCGAGCTGCAAAGCTGGTCCAACCCCAGCTAGCCTGCGAGCTCCTTCAGGATGCGCGCGATGTGCCGAGGTGGCTGCGCTCGTGGCGCGCCATCCGGTCGCCGTAATAGAGGACGCTCCGAGGATCTCGGGCAATGGGTTCCGCGCGTCACGAAGCTCTACAAGGAAGCAGACAGGACCCACATCCTGATGAACAATTGCTATCGCGATTTCGCCACCACGAACGCGACCGAGCTATCGGAGCTTTTATGCGCCAGCGGCCTGGAGGTACTCGAAGGCCCTAAGCCGGCTTGCTGACCAATGAAACGCTGCAGTGTTGACCAGGCGCTGGATTGCATGCCAACGTTGCGTTATGTCCACAGGAACTGTGCGCATCGCTGCAATTCAGGCCACCCCGGTAATCCTCGATGCGGAGGCAACGGTGTTAAAGGCGCTTCATCTCCTGGGCGAGGCAGCGGGCGAGGGCGTGAAACTCGCGGTTTTCCCTGAAACGTTCATCCCCCTGTACCCGTCAGGGGTATGGGCCTGCGCAGCGGCCCGGGTCGACGGATTTGATGAGATGTGGACCCGTCTCTGGGCCAACTCTGTCGACGTCCCCGGCCCCCAAATCGACCGTTTCATCAAGGCATGTGCCGAGCACAACATCTACTGCGTGCTTGGAGTGAACGAACGGGAATCCGCTAGGCCCGGAAGTCTCTACAACACAATGATCTTGCTTGGTCCTGAGGGTTTGCTCTGGAAACATCGCAAGTTGATGCCCACGATGCACGAACGCCTTTTCCACGGCGTCGGTTACGGACAGGACCTGAATGTCATCGAGACTCCAGTCGGGAGGGTTGGCGGCCTCATCTGTTGGGAGAACCGCATGCCTCTCGCTCGATATGAGATCTATCGGCAAGGCGTGCAGGTCTGGACGGCCCCGACGGCCGATGACTCTGACGGCTGGATCTCCACGATGAGTCACATAGCGATCGAATCCGGCGCGTTCGTGGTCTCGGCCCCTCAATACATCCCTCGCTCCGCGTTTCCCGATGACTTCCCGGTTCAGTTGCCAGACGATGGTCAGGCGCTCGGACGAGGTGGAGCGGCGATCTTCGAGCCAGAACATGGCCGTGCCATAGCAGGTCCTCTATATGATCAGGAAGGGATCGTTGTCGCAGACGTCGACCTAGGTCGCTGCATGACCGCGAAGCGAATTTTCGACGTCGTGGGGCACTACAGTCGTGAAGACGTCCTCTACCCACCGGCCCCAACCAGCCACGCTTCGGAAGGCCCAGCATTTTGGCCGCGGACTCGACCTCCGCTTGGGAACTAGCGCCGAAGCGGGCCCCAATAGCTGAACCGGTAGCGAAGCTCGGCGAACTGCAACCTGTGTAGCAGGTTCGAGATCCCCCGGCGACGCGCGGTTCTGCGACGGCCCTCGACCCACACACCCAATCCGACACCGGCGCCGAACAGGCTGACCCCACTCACTTTCCACACCGGGTGATCCTCTCGCACGATCTGCAGCATGTTGCCGCCAAGGGTGTCGTGACAGGCCCGCAGATGCGCCAGCTGGTCGTTCACCGACCATCCGTAGTCCATCACCGTCGAGAGACGCCGCTGCGACACGCCGCCCGTGAGCTCGTCAGGCCTGGGCGCGGTGGTCCGCAGGATCTCCATATGCGGGCAGGCCCAATCCCGAACGGCGCTAAGCAGCTGGCAACCGCCGGCGGACACGGACAAGGTCTGCCCCTCAGGCTCAGGGCTTGGACAGGGATTCAGGGAGCAGGCCGAGTTGTCCCAGGAACTCCATCTGGTCATAGTAGAAGTGGTGAGTTGTGATTAGGCCCCCTTCGACGTGGGCGATGTCGCAACTTCTCAGCCTGATGCTTTTGCCCGTGGGAGGTAGGCTTTCGCCAGATGGCAGGGGCAGCGGTCCTGTGTTCGTTCCGACAACAAAGCCCTCATCGATCGCCACATTTCCAGCCTCATACTTCTGCGCATACTCGTAGCTGATGTCCGGGAACGCTTCCCCCAATTGCGACAGGTAGTTGCTGATTGCTTCCGGCCCGACAAGCTCGCCCTCTCTGGGGGTGAAAGCCACCGCATCAGCTGCGTAACACGCTGCCTGCGCCTCTTTATCTCTCGCCATCACGGCAGTGGTTAAGCGGTCCATTACATCGCGTGCCTGTCCCATTTTTCGACCTCCGTCTATTGGCGGCCTCACGGAAGGGTCAGGCCGCTCCATGGCTTGGCTTCTGTTCAAGCAGAAGCCGGTTCAAGTACACGCTTGCCAGGGAGGAGTGTCAATGACTCCAGCATGGGCGCGATGTGCTGGACTTTGGACCCGCATCAACACGCTCATTCAACAGGGAATGATGACCAGGCCCTTAATACCGGCTGCGGGCATCTCTTCGGATCAGGTCTTTGCCAGTTCCCGGTCCTTGGTGGCGGGGAGAGGGATAACGGTGCGGCAGTCCACGGCCATCGCCTCGAGCAGTTTTCCCCGAGGTGGTCATGCGCTGCTGCAGAGCATCGAGGTCCACGCAGCGCCAACGGAACGCCGCAGGTCGGGCCGGTGCCGCCTGCGAGTCCGGGGCATCGGGGACGCTCCCGCCACCCCAGGTGCTGACCTGATGCACCCTATGGGGCCTGCCGCCCGCACCTACGTTCCCTTGGTGGGAGGGAGAGGGGGACTTCCCTGACGGGTTGACCGTCAGTAGTCCCTCGATTCGAAAGGCTTGGAGCGCAAAAGACCCCTTCACAGGACAATTTTCCGGGCAGGGTATACGGGAAATCGAAGATGTCTGTATCGATGGGATTTAAGTAGGTTAGGGAACGGCAGAAACACCCCGCGGTGGGGACCGTTTTACGGGACGACAGGGTCGGGCTGCTGTGCCAATAGCCATGCTTGCACATTCCGCAGGTCTCCAACGGAGCGCATGCAGGGCTATCGGTGCGGGTGTGCGGCGCGCCCAGAGGTGCACCTTGAGGCGCACCCGGGCGCGCCGCACACTAGACACGGTCGACGCTGTTCGCCTCTATCGAGAATTCATCCTGTTGCGCCTCGTGCCAGCGGACCAGAACTCGCGCGCCTGGGATCAATTCCAGATATTCACGCTCCTGTTGGCCAATGTGAGACAAGTGGGCGAAACAATCCGCGGCTACGCCGCACGGGCCCCACCGTCAACGCTTCCACGTATGTGCTGGTTTACTGGGTTGTGACGGGCATCAGCCCGTTACAACGACCGACGGAGAATCGTGCCTTCTATTAAATCCAAGCTTTCACCCGAGGTAATGCGCCAACTTCGCGCTAAGCCTGGATTCATGCCGTTGAAGATCGCTGATGTTCTGTGGCCGGATGCCGTGATGAAGATCCAGGATGGTCTTACTAGGTTCAGGGTTGGGTTCTTCAGGCTCCTGGACCGCCCTGCGCGGAAGAAGCAGTCTCGGGATTGGAACTGACCCAGAGCGCCCTCTAGTTATAGTCGGGGTCCCTGACACGCCGACAGTTTAGGAAATCCAGTGCTGATAGGGCCCATTTCTCGGCTGAGCGCGGATGCGGAGCTCATCCAGACGGACCGTCATGACGAAGCCTGGTTATGTATCGGGGCCGTGGATCTGCTCGGACCCCCGGGTTTTCTCGGTGGCCGAAGGAGAAGGGCAGCCCGGATGGAGTTCGTGTGGGCGGCTGGTCTTACACGTCGGTGGGGTCCTGCCGGGATGTCCCGGTTAATTCGCTGAGACGGGCAATGGCCCGTCTCAGATATCCGGGTCGCAGGGCGGGATTGGTCACACGATGCCGGTGGGTACGAGCAGGGCCCAGGCCAGCGCTGGGCCGGCCAGCACGACTGCCCGGCGTAGATCATCAGCCTCCAGTGCGTCCACTTCGGTTGCGTCCAGCAGCGCAGTTAAGTTTGCCCCTGTGGCCCGGGCCAGGTCGTCCTGTAACTTGAAATGGACCCGGGCGAAGTGATGGCCCCCTGTTCCCGATAGGCGGTGCCGTTGCGTTGTTCCAGGCCGCTCAGGTATTCGAGCATGCGCCATTCCAGACTGCCGGGTCCTTCTGACTCTTCCGCGGAGCGGCGCGTTAGCGTGAGGGCCGCCAGGTCCGGGTGGTCGTAGATGAGTCCCATGGACCAACGCTACGCACGCCATCAGCGCGGTCAAGGACCCCGACGTCGACGCTTGTAAATCCTCGTTGTGGCGGCTGCCCAACTGCGCCACGATGTTCGTATGAACGCTGAAACACCGAAGGCGGCGGAGCTGAACCTGCCCCAGGCCTTCCTCCTTCTGGCTACGAACGACAAAGACGGCAAACCTGAGGTGCCGGTGTACGCGCTCAGGACCACTTTGGCAGGGGCAATATTGGCCGAGCTGGACCTGATCGGTGCGATCGGGCTGCAGGGGAAGCGACTCAGGGCTACCGGCACCGCCCCGGAAACGGACTTCCAACGCGAGCTGGAGCTCATCCGCGGCAAATCTCGGCCCCATACTCCCAAGCGGTGGGTCTCCATGCTGGAGGGCCGCGCCGAAGTGCAGCGGGTCTACGAGGGGATGGCGTCACTGGGCATTGTGGAACATGTCGGCGAAAAGCACCTGGGTCGGTTCCGGGCCGTGCGGTACCCGGAGAAGGATCACGCTCCGGAGGCGGCGGTCCTGCAAAGGATCCAGGCGGCACTCAGCGGTGCGCCGTGGGAACCCGCGAAGCCTCATGCCAAGGCGCCCGATGCCGGAGCGCCCGATCCCGTGAAGCCTGATGCCAAGGCGCCCGATGCCGGGACGCCGGCACCCGCGAAGCCTGATGTCAAGACGCCCGATGCCAGAACCACAGCGCTGATCGCCCTGCTTCAGGCGGCCGGACTGCTCGGCAAGCTCTTCCCGACAGCAGATAAAACCCGGGCAAGTGAACTGGCGAAGGACTATTGGCCTTCCCGCGCAGTGGAGGACGAACTGCGCATGATCAGACTGGCGGAGGAAGAAGCCGCAACCTTATGATGCTGCCTGAAATCGCTAACCGCAGGAGTCGTCGGTCTGAGTGGACTCCAGAAGCCTGCCGCCGGCCGTGTAGCGCCGACGCCTCCTGTTACTAAGAAACTATCGACGACACGGGGCGCCGGGTCAGCTGTGTGAATGCTGCCGCACTAACGGCCTGGTCCCGAGGAAAAACACTAGAGAGCCCGCTGTGATCAGAGCCATGAGCCCTCCGGCGATGAGTCCGAGCATCACGCCTGGTGTCGTGTATCCCGTCACGTTCAGCGCGATGAAGGCTGATACAACGAGCCCGATGAATGCGAGTAGAGAACCGACCATCGCGCGCAGCCATTTGTAAGCGGATGAGTCGAATCGGTGGTCGCGGGCGCGTACGACGAGCCGCAGTCCAATGACGGCAACGGCTTGCCAGCAGGCGATTGCGCAGACACCCCATCCCATGGCAGGAACCGCGAGTGGTTTGACCTCGGGGAAGACGGCAACCATCCTCTCCACCGCAGTGGGGAGAACCCATACCTGCGTGAACACGGACAAGAGCAGCACGATGAGGAGTCCCGCGGTCAGCGCGAACGAGGTTCTATGACTCATCCCTGTCTCCTGCCGCTGCCTGGTTGCCGGACAAAAGTCCCTGCCGTCCAACACGGTACCGACGCCTTCGCCCTGAGACGCCATCTCTACCTGCATGGTCCGCCCCGGGTCCTGCAAACCCTTCCGGTGGGTCAACCACGCCATTTTCGTGTTGTCGAGAAGTAGACCGACCGGCTCGACGGCAAGTGATGAGAGAGCACCGCCAAGCACCCCCGAATTGCCACGCCGACGAAGTAGCCCACAAACGAGCGCTTCTGGCCCTTAGTCTTGATCGAGGTCCTGGACGGATCGGGACAGCAGGCAGAACTCGTTGCCCTCGGGATCACCCAGTACCACCCAACTGACGTCCGGGCCCTGGCCCACGTCTCTTCGCCGCGCGCCGAGGGCGAGCAGGCGCTTGAGCTCCTCGGCAGTTGACACCTCGTCGGCCCGGAGGTCGAAATGCAACCGGTTCTTGATGGTCTTGCCTTCGGGCACCGCGACCACATCGATGGAAGGCCGGCTCTCATCCTGGGGCGCGATGCTGATGATGTCGCTATCGGATTCGACAACATGCCAGCCGAGGACGGCGCACCAGAAGTCGGCCACCACCTGGGGCCGGATCGCGTCGATGGTAATGACAGCTAATTTGCTGGGCATGGCCTCACGATAGCCCAGGGCGATATAGCTGTGGGGCCGTTGTGGCACTTCGTGCGTGACCCTACCGGCGAGAAAGGCTTCGGCGGCGGCCGCTTTCGTCTCCAAGGAGTACTCCCTGTTCGTCGTCACGGGAACCAGCCCTTCGTCTCCGTGACGACGATAACGCCTAACCCACTGCACCACCGTGTTCCTCGGCAGGTTCAGCTGCGTGGCGATGGCCCACAACCCGTACCCCTGCTCGAGAAGCTCGACTATCCGGACCTTGGTCTGCACGTCATGCTCTTTGTAGCGCCCATTGAACAGCCCCTCCAAAAGTTGGACTTTAAATTTCAGGTCCAACTTTTGGGGTGCAGTTCAATTCCCTGTGTGCGTTTGAAGCGCAGCCGCTCCAATGCTCCAGTGCGCTGCCCGGTTTCTTTGTTGGTCCGCACGCCGACGTCGGCGGTGAGGATGCGGACGCCCTCGGGATCCCTGGCGATGAATCCCTCCAGCCCGAAAAACAACTCCAACTTTAGATAGGGGCTGGCCATGACGACCTTGGCCCGTTCCTGTGCCGTTAGGGTGAAATTCTCCAGGCCAACGTTGGGTTGCTCGTCTTCCATGACTGATTCTTATCAGTCACCGGCGACATTCCCTAGTCACAACCCGTTTCAAGGGCCTTGGAGGCTCCTATAGGTGTCGAATCGAACATCGACTGGGGGCTGGGGGCTGGGGGCGAGTGTCCAGTATGGGTTCCCCAAACGGACGTCGGAATCGATGATCTGATGTTGTCCGTAGGGGTACTGTCCTAACGGCCTCGAACACGTAGTGTTCGGGTCATGGCTGCATCTGGGGAAACCGCCGGTAATGGCGTTGGCGGTGGAGCGCTGCTGTCGATGGCTTGCCTCGTCGTAGTTGCCGTAACTACATCATGTGGATCGCCTCCGCCGCCAAGTGTGATATCCGCTAACCAGGTCAGCGAGCCTTCTGCCCTGGCGGCCGCACCCTCGTCGTCCGTTGAACTGTCGCCGGGCATGACTCTCGCGCCAGTTCCAACGGTGCCTCCAGCCCCGGCCAGCCAGGGTGCCGACGACTGCTTAGGCCAAGGTCCGGCAGAAGCTTCGACCAAGGGAGTCCTGGAGTGCCAGTACTTCACTTCCGGTTCCATGATCCCGGCCACCGTAACCACTGGTCCGGGGGCGAGCTCTGGCGACTACGCCGTACGGTTCGCCACCGTGGGCGGTAGTCCATGGATGTCCGTTCGGATCCCGTGCGCTTCCTACGCGCTTAGGGTCAGCATTGTCGGGCAAACAATCACGCCTGATCCGGGGACGATGGAAAGTTTTGTTGGCACCTGCAGCTTCCCGTGGGACGAGGAACAGAAACGGATGGCAAAGTATCTCCAGGGTCCGCTCCAGTTCGTGCAACAGGATGCCGGCATCGCGCTGCACAACTCTGAGTGGGGAATCACTCTCTTCCGCACTCCCTACGAGGCCAACTAGGTTTACCACCTTCGACGCCTGCAGACTCGACCATTCGAATGTTCTCGCGAGCGATTACTCGTACATTTCCAGCTCAGATGTTCACACGAAAGTGATCGTTCAAGGTTCCTTGAGGCCCTATTTGAGACTGTTGGGACATGGGTACTCCTGGATTAAGCCGGGTGAACTCTCACAGTCGCAACACCTGATCACTTGCAGGAGTCGCAGTGGCCATCGATCGGAAGAGACAGCTGAAGCCCGGACCGCCAGAGAAGACGCACCAGAGCGGGTAGTGGCGCGGGATCCGCCCAGACACCTCGCTGCGGCTGAGACCGGGGAAGACCTGGGGGATGAAGTCAAAGGACCCGGCCCGCTGGTCGTACGCCAGACCCTGCAGGAGCGATGTCCCGTCCTCCTCTGAGAACCAGGCGATCTGATCGTAGAGGTGCCGGGTCTTGTCGTCGTCGAAGTTGGTTCGGGGACGGTGTTCCGTTCGGTTGGCGGCCACAGGCCCGTGGCGATGAACGCCTCATATAGCGGTTCGCCGATCCTGTCCAGGTTGAAGTCGCCCAGAGCCCGGATGTTCCTCGTTCCGACCAGGAGGTTGGAGTCTGCCTTCGCGGGAATGGACCACTTCAGGACTGTACGCAGCCTGTCCAGGTCCTCGGTCACAGCTGCCGGCGGCTGCTCAGTCATGACTCCATGCAAGCAGATGCCCGGGTGATGCAAGCAGGCGCACAGGACTGCTTTAGATGGGTTGATGTTGGCACACCAGTTCACATTCCCGGTCATCTGGCGCTCGGCAGGGATCGGGAGGACCTTCTATGCGCAGGCTTAGACGGACAGGTGAAAGCCGCCGTTGGAATGCAGGAGCTGGCCATTGATCCAGCCGCCGGGCTCGGACAGCAGGAAGGAGACCAGATTCGCCGCGTCCCGTTGTGTGCCAAGCCGACCCAGCGCGGTCTCGCGGCGCAGGGCCTCGCCCAGTTCCGGGCTGATCCACCCTGTGTCGACCGGGCCCGGGTTGACCAGGTTCGCGGTGATACCAAGGTGCCCGAGTTCGCCGGCAGCAGCGATCACAATTCGATCAAGTGCGCCCTTGCTTGCACCGTAGGGAAGATTGTGGGTCGTGTGGTCGCTCGTCAGGGCCACGATTCGCCCCAGCCCAGGCGCTGACGAGTACTGCCGCGCGAACGCTTTAATCAATAACCAGTTCGCGCGGGTGTTGATTGCAAAATGGCGGTCAAAGCTCTCTATAGACGTGTCATGGATGCTGCTGTCTACGGACTCGGCGTGGCTCGACACGAGTGCCCGGACGGGCCCTAACCGGTCTGTGACGGCCTGCACCAACGTCTCGGGAGCCAACGGGTCTGCGAGGTCGGTTTCGGAGGCGAACGTCTTAGCGCCAAGTTCGTGCAGCTCGAGAGTGAACTCATCCACAAATCCCCGTTCCGGGCTGTGGTTCGCGAAGGCGATGTCCCAACCGTCCGCGGCTAGCTGGCGCGCGATCTCCGTACCGATCGAGATCCGCCGGCCGACGCCAGTAATCAATACAATGGGACGTTCCTCAGTCATTTGTTGATCCTATGACATCTCTCTTTCTTGTTCGGTACGCCTGAAAAGGGCGTCACAGTACGTCCCCGCGGTCGGTAACAGGTCCTGCCGGGAACATCAATAACGACGTTTTTGGGACAGCTTTGGGCGCGGAATGTCTAAGCCGGCGCTGCAGTTCATCGGACAGAATGACCGTGATGGGAATGGTCTTCGCTATCGTCATTGCTGCGCGAGGGCTTGTTCCCAGGCTGCTTGATTCCGTACGACGTACTGAGCGGCGGCACGCCAGTGCTCGCCGTGTCCATTGACATACATGTCGGCCCAAGGCTGGAACCCGGTCTCGTTCGAGGACTTCAGGAGATTGAACATCGCTGCTGTTCGTTTCGCCATAGCGGCCGGTAGTGCCTTGCGTAGAGCCTCATCAGCGTCGTACCCGTCAACAACGGCACGCAATCTCAAGGCGGCGTCGTCCACCCTCTGCCCGTCGAACAGCAGGCCGAACGACTGCGCGGCGTACGCCAGATCCCATAGCCGGGTGCTGGGCCCGGCGCCATCCCAATCGATGAATACCCAGCGGTCTCCCATGAGGAGGTTCCACGGAGCGAGGTCGTTATGGCACATCAGGTTCGGATTCTCAGCTGGCAGCAGCATCTTCCAGTCGCCCGGACTGGGGATCACGACGGTTTCGCTCGCATCATGGATTTGCCGAATCATCCCACCAACCCGTAGCAAATCGTCCTGCCCGAGCGGCAACTGATCCAGCGCGAGTACCCCCTCTATGTACTCGACCACATTTCGACCGCCTTCATCCCGGCCCAGGGGCTGAGGAACATCCAACCCGGACGACCGGAGCGCACGAAGATAGCTCTGTACGGCGGAAGAGTTTTCCAACCAAGGTTTTCGGACGGTATGACCAATGCGCACAACACTTTCGGACGCATTTCCACCTGTCAGTTCCTGCTCGTCCTCGACCATCCCAACAGGCTACTGGGTGCGAGATGGACAAAGACCTGCGACGCCAAGAGGTGCGGGCTATCTTGATGCTTGGAACGCTAGCCCGGCCCCGGCAGCGAAGCTAGCGACGTTCTTTTGGGCACATCAAACGACCGTTTTTGAGGGGTCCACCGAAGTAGGCCGAACGTGTCATTTTCAAGAGTCAGCTGCACGGAATGTCAGAAGCCGCCTGCACTCCCACCGTGGCGGATATTTTCCGGTTGGTGCGACGGGGCGTACTGCTGTTCCGGGGATCCGAGCCGTGGGTGTGGGTTTCTCTGGGCGTAGCGGGTACCGCGCTGGTCTGTACGATGACCGTCCTGACGAAATTTTGCGCAGACAGAGCGCCGAATACTGGCGGGAGCATCCGCCTTCGCCAACGAGCAGTGGGCCTGCTGTACCTCCAACGGAATAAGAGTTTTGTTCACTGCTGAAACTGCAGGACCGGTGACGGGGGTCCCTAAAGGAACCCACCGCGGCCACGTCCCGTAGTGCCGGGCCCACCCCGAGAAGGCGTCCACAAGGTTCCCTTTGGCCCCATCTGTTCTCACACACGCTGCCAGTAGCGGCTCCCGGAAGACCCGCAAGGGTGGCCTTGTGCGCGCACCTCCGCGGCTTTCAGTCAGAGTCAGTCTCGTAGTACCAGCCGGCCCATGGCGTATGGGTCAGCACCCCAGCCCGCCGGTGCTCAAGGCGGGCAGACGGAAGTTGCGGTGGCGGAAAGGTCGTTGCGTCGGTGTTGCCGGTGGCTGCCATGATGCCTCCTTGAGGGGCGGCCGTGGCCTGGGTTTCCGTCGCCATGGTGTCTCCTTTGTTGACCTGCTTGTTCAGGTAGTTGAAGGTCAGGCCCTCGGTGATGGTGAGGGGCCTGGGGCTGATGCCGACCAGGATGAGGGCGCCGTTGAGGCCGAGTATGGAGGCGGCCTGTTCGCGGACAGCGGGCACGCCGGCGCAGTCGAAGGCGAAGTCCAGGCCTCGTCCGGCGGTGGCGACGACGGCGGCGTAGGGGGTGGAGACCGCGTCGGGGATGATTGCGTCCTGGTCGAAGGGGAGGTTGTCAGGATGGGGATGAGCATGTCCTCGTGGGCGAGGGTGTACTGGGCCCAGCCGCCGTCGTAGTCGATGCCGGCGGTGAGCATCTGGGTGCAGGGGCGGCGGCGCACGCAGCCGACGCACTGGCCGCAGATCTTGCCGGCCTCAAGGGTGACGCGGGTGCCCACGGTGAGGCCGCGCTTGAGGTCGGGGCCGAGAGTGTGGATCACACCGGCGACCTCGTGGCCGACGGTGACCGTGTAGGAGGTGGCGAACAGCGGGACGAGGGAGCCGTCGAGCAGGTGGACGTCCGACAGGCAGACACCTGCGGCCTTCACCTCGATCAGGATTTCACCCGGGCCCGGAACGGGGACGGGAACCTCCTCCACGGCGAACTTCTTGCTGTCCTGGTGGAAGCGTCCGGCGAGCATGGTGTGCATAGTGATTTGCTTTCTGTGAGCGGCATTTTCCGGCGGTTCGGGCCGATGGGTGTCGTGTTGTGTTTCGCGGGTGAGTGGTGGCCGGGAGGGTGCGGGGTGTCGGGACCGCTGCACCCTCCCGGCGTCTGGGAAATCAGGCGAAGACGTCCTGCTGGTAGCGCTCATCGGCCTCGAGCTGAGCGAGCCACTGCTGGGCAGCCTCGTCATCGCTGCCGGTCCGCTCGCGGTAGATCGCCGCGAGGGCCTCGCGCACGGCGGGCGCCATGCGGCGGCCGTCACCGCAGACGTAGATGTACGCGCCTTCGTCAATGGCCTGCCACACCGTGTCGGCGGCGTTGGCGATGGCGTTCTGGACGAACCGGGCCGGGTGGCCAGTCACCGCGGAGTAGGCGGTGTGCACCTGGGCGATCCCGGCCTGCTCCCAGTCCTGCATCTCCTGCCGGTAGAAGTAGTCGTGCTCCGGGTGGCGGCAGCCGACGAAGACCTGCGACAGACCCACCTCGGTGCCGTTCTCGTGCTGCGAGGCGCGCTCCTCCAGGAAGCCGCGCAGTGGTGCGATGCCGGTGCCGGGGCCGATGAGGATCAGCGGCGTGGCGGGGTCGGCCGGCGGGGCGAAGGTCGGGGAGGGCACGCGCACGTAGCCGTAGAAGACGTCCCCGGGCTCAAGGCCGCCGATGTAGGACGAGCAGGTGCCGCGGTACTGACCGTCACCAGACAGGGCCGGGCCTTCCAGCAGGCCCACGGTCAGGCGCACGTGGCGGGGGATGGCCAGCGGGGCGGAGGAGATGGAGTAGAACCGCGGGCGGATCGGGCCCATCATGTCCAGGAAGACCGCCAGCGGCAGCTCGACCGCCCGGAAGCGTTCCAGGAGGCCCAGCACAGAGACCCGCTTGCCCAGGATTTCACTCTGATAGCGCTCCTCGGCTTCGGCGGTGTCGGCTGTGTAGGCCTGCAGCTGGGGTCGGGTCCACGGGCACCCGGTGTGCTCGGCCAGCGTCTGTATCTGGGAGCGGGTGGCCACGTCCTGCAGCTCCAGGAACTCGGTGAGCAGCAGTCCTGCGGTCACGGGGGTGCCCACCGGGAGGTGGGTGCGGCCGCCGGCGGGCTGGTCCAGGCGCAGGACCTGATCGCGGTCGAGCCCGAGCTGCGCGAGGGCGCGGTTCACCAGGGCCGGTTCGTTCTTGGCGAAGACGGCCAGGTGGTTGCCGGTCTCGTAGGTGGCACCCTCCGGGAGCCCGATCGTGATGGACTTCGCCGACGGGCGCGGCGGCTCGAGGCTGAAGTCCCACAGGCCGGTCGCGTCGGCCACGAGTTCCTCGTTGGCCACCACCGTGAGGGGGTAGGCCTGCTCGGAGACGATCGCGGGGCGCACGTCCGCCTCGGTGAGCAGCTGCACCTGGAAGCGCGGGCTGCTCGCCTGGGAGGTGTCGGCGGCGTACTCCTCGGCCAGGGTGGCCCACAGGGTTTCCATCCAGCGGGTGGCCATGCCGTCGAAGTCACCGGCGGCATCCGCGGTGCCGCGCTCGATGACGGGGGTGGCGCCGGCGGCCAGCAGGCCTTCCTCGATCCGCTTGGGGAAGCTTTGGTAGGTGGCCACCCACTGGGTGTTGCCGGCCCCCAGCAGCGCGAACCGCACGTTCGACAACGAACCCTCCGGGAGTCCGGCAGCGAGCAGGTCGTCGAAACGCTGCGCGTTATCCGGGGCCTTGCCGTTGTAGCTGGAAGCCACCACGACGAGCAGGCCCTCGGTGGGCAGGTTGTCGCCCAGCTCGTCCAGGCCGACCAGAGTGGTGCCGAAGCCGGAGCGCTCGCTGCGGTCGGCGATCGTGCGCGCCAGGTCCTCGCACGAGCCGAGGCTGGAACCGTAGGCGATGGTCAGGTTCACCCCGACACCGCTGACCGAGGCCTGCGCCGGCGCGGCGTCGGTCTGCAGGTCCACTGCTCCGAACACGGTCCGCTCGTGCTCCTGACGGGACCGCACTTTCAGTTCGAAGCTGGCGGGTTTGCGCGTCAGGGCCTCCTTGACGTCCATCTTGTAGTCGTTGGTGTCGGCGAACTTGAACTTCTGCAGCACCAGCGCGAGGGCCAGGCGGGCCTCGGTGAGCGCGAACTGCCGGCCGATGCAGGCACGCACGCCGTTGCCGAACGGTTTGTAGGCATGCGGGTGGTGGTTGATCCGGTTCTCCGGCAGCCACCGGTTGATGTCGAATTCTTCCGGCCGGTCCCACGCCTTGGGGTGGGTGTGCAGCGGGACCTTGAGGATGTTGACCCGTGCTCCCTTCTTCAACTCGTAGCAGCCGCCGATGACGGTGTCCTCCAGCGGGGACTTGCCGATCATCGGGATGGGCGCCCACAGGCGCAGGGTCTCCTCGAGGATGCGCGGGATCACGTCCATCTGCATGATCGTGTCGTAGTCCGGGACCGTGTCGCCCGGCAGCAGTCGGTCCACCTCGGCGTAGGCCTGGGCCAGCACGTGCGGGTTACGCATCAGCGAGTACGTCGCGAACGCCAGCAGACCACTGGTGGTCTCGTGACCGGCGATCAGGAACGTCACCACCTGGTCACGGACGTTGTCATCGTCCAGCCCCTTGCCGGTCTCCGGGTCGGTGGCCTCCAGCATCAGACCCAGCAGGTCATCCTCGGCGGTGCCCTTCCCCTCACGGCGCTCCTTGATCACACTCTCGACCAGGTCCCGCATCAGCTGGATGTTCGCGCGGTACTTCTTGTCATCGGCCTTGCGCATCTTGGTCATCATCGGCAGCTCCTGAGAGCGCCGCATCGACTCAACCAGCGCCTCCAGCAGCGCGTTGAGGAAGGGGTGCAGAGCCTCCTTGGCGAAGGAGTCGAACCGGTAGCCGAACCCCGACAGGGCGATAGTGTCCAGGGTCAGCCGGGTGTAGTCGTCGGTGATGTTGACCGACTGGCCCTCCCTGCGCTCCCACTTGGCCACCAAATTCTGGGCGATCTCCAGCATCTGCCCGTAGTAGCCCTTCATCGCCCGTTGACTGAAGGCCGGGAGGAGGACACGGTGCGCCATGCCCCATTCCTCCTCGTGCTGGTGGGCCGTGAACAGGCCGGCTCCCGCGTAGTCGCGGACATGGGCGAGCGGCGTCTTGTCGATTTTCTTGAAGAACCGGGTCTCGTCGCAGACCTCGGCCACCAGGTCCGGGTCCCAGACGAAGACCTGCTCAATGTCGGCGATCTTCATGCTGTAGAGCCCCTCGGAAAACTGCTTGGACAGTTCGCCGAAGTACTCCACCGGGTTGGTGCTGGGGATCTGCGGGGTGTGGCCGAAGAGCGGCACACCACGCGGAGACCGGATGGGTCGCAGGTCGTTCTCGGACTGGATGGTCATAGGTTGCTCCTCGGTACAGGGCGGGGATGGGCAAGGGCGCCGGCGATGCGGGGGTGCACCATGGAAACATACGGCGTATGGAAATTAAACATACAGCGTATGAAAGGTTGACCGCAACCTCGCCCGAATAATTTTCATACGCTGTACGAATCTGATACGGTCCGGGTATGGAAAAGGTGAAGAGTCCCTCCCGGGGAACCAGGAAGAGAGAGGTACCTCTGACCGAGGCGGGGATTTATGCCGCCGCCCTGCGGCTCATCGACACGGACGGGGTCGAGGCGCTTACCATGCGCAAACTCGCGACCGCGCTGGATGCGAACCCGATGTCGCTGTACCACCACGTGCCGAACAAGGACGCCGTGCTGCGCGGCGTGGCCAGAATGGTCGGCACCCAGTTCCGCACCGTGACGCTGGAGGACGCTCCCTGGCAGGAGCGCCTCCGCCGGCTCGCCATGGATTTCCGGACGCTGGCGCACCGCCACCCCATGCTCATGGGCTACTCGTTCAGCCACCAGGTGGACTTCATCCAGCCCGAAGACCCGTTCTGGATTGAGCTCACCGCGATCTTGGACGCCGCAGGAGTGCCGCACTCGGAACTCCCGCATTTCACCGCTCTCGTGGGCGCCGTCATCACCGGTGTCCTCACCGCCGAACTCAACGGCGCGCTTGACCGGTGGTCGAGTCTCAAACCCCCCACTGTCGGCGAAGACGGGCTCAACCCTCCAGGCCGTGACGAGAACCGCGTCTTCCGCCTGACGCTGGACACGATCATCCTGGGCTTGGAGAGCCAACTCGCTGCCGATGGTGACGGCCCAGGCGCCGACCACTGATTGTGCAGTCCTGAAGCGTCGCGGCCTGAGAGCGCCCGTGGTCGGGCGGGTTCAGGCCGCAACGCATGAGGAGGCGCCCATCACTTCCGCAGAGGCCCTCTCCATGCGGCTGCTGCAGATGCGCGGTGTGCTGCGGCTGGGCGACCGATCTGGTGGCCGACCTGATGGTGTACACCGTCGGCGGATCCACGTGCGCGCTCCACGGGCACGGCCTGCCCTACGCCACCTCGCGCTCACCTTGCCGCTTGCCGCTGGTTCTCTCGCCTGGATGGTCTCGAACGGTCCCGGGAACCGCAGCGTCCGGCGGTGGGCAGGGCCTGGACGCTGCCGTGCGGGTGGGTCTGGTTCAGGCGGCTTTGACGAGGGGGAGTTCGTCCCAGCGGGTGGTGTAGCGGGGGGAGAGCATGTCCCGTTTCATGGTCCAGTCCGGTCCGCCACGTATGCCGGCGTGGCCGAGGCCGATGGAGCCGCGCCCGTACCGGCGGGTGACCTTTTCCAGGAGGGTGCCGACGCGGCGTTCCTCGTGCGGGTTCTCGAACAGGGCCAGGGGTGCCTGGTTGCCGGTGGGCCGCAGGTCGGTGACCATGATCCCGGCCCGGGCGTACCTGATGCCCTCATGAATGAGGGGCAGGAGTGCGTGGGCGGCTTTGGTGAGCAGGACAGGATCGGCAGTGGGCGCTGGCCGATGCGTTACCAGTGGCACGGGAACTGGGAATCTCCCAGGTCACATGCGATGAGAACAACCCCGGCTCACGGGCGACGATCGAAAAGAACGGCGGCATCTACGAGGACACCCGCAACGGCAAGCGCCGCTACTGCGTTGATACCGTCTAACCGTACTGAGTCGGCGCCGGGCTAAGCTCAACGCAATTACGGTAAGGGGGCATGAAGCCATTGGGTCTGTGTATGGGTGGAGTGCGCGAAGGGCCGTCGTCGGAGTATGGTCGGGCCGGACGGATGTGGGGCTCGGGCGTTTTCTTGGGACTTAGGGAGCAACCCAGTGGTCTTTGACTTCCTCTTCGCAGCCGTCGAATTGTCATAGAGGGTATTTGCGCAGTGATTCACCATCGGAAGCGCGGCGGCAAACCTTCTCCGCCACGCAAAATCGGTACCGTCCCGGATCGGAGCTGAGGCCCGCCAGAGTTGGCCGCCGTGGTTTGGACCCGATCTTTTTGCCGGGGGGCTAGGTCTGGTCCTGTGCGTGCCTCTCAAGCATGACCAACAACGACCGGAGGAGCTGAGCCAGCAGCTTGGAGTCGCTTTCGCAGAGCGGTTGGACAAGCAGGTCCCTCATTGCGGCGTCCGCCAGCCTCGCGCCCTAGGGTGTCAGGCGGCGGCTCAGGACCTGCAGCGGCGAAATGTCGCTTGGCTCGGTTGTATGCGGCCTCGACGGTGTCCGATTGAACTCGCTGGCACACATTGCGGCCAAATTGGAAGGTCTCACCAACTGGATGACGACGGCAATGCCGCCGATCTCGCATCTCCGGGTGCCGCTGCAATCCGGAGAATGGCGGCCGCCTCCATGTTCACGAGCTTGCGAGTTCCGGTCCTTGAGCAAATGATCCAAAACATCTCCACGGACATCAGGGTCTGGGTCACCCTTCCCCGGTGCAGGAGTTTGCCGAAGCGCCAGGCTTCGATCTCATCCCCGTAAAAAAGTTCCGAGCATGAGCGGATAAGTGAGGACTGGGCTGCAGCCATGATTGTCTCCTTTCGGTGCGGTTCCCGCTGCGGGTACGACACCTCCCGGTTTTCTACTGCCGAGGGCGTACTGGGTGTTTTCGTGTCAATTCAGTGAGCTCGGCGAGCTCGGCTAGCCGATGCGCCCGGGCAGATTCGGCCGGGGTGAAGGGCGCCCAGGGACGGGAGAAGCCGAGGGGTCCATGCCAGGGGGATGGTATTTTCAGCACGGTCCCATCACATGCCGGTTGGCTAGCCGCGGATGCGGTGCTGTCGCCGGTGGAAGTCGCGACGGGTTCGGCGTCGAGCAGTTCGGCGACCGCGAGTTCGAGTTCGCCCGGGTCCTCCACGACCCGCAGGGCCAGGGCAAGAGCCTTAGTCTGGCCGTCCGCCACGGTTAGGGCTGTCGCCGGCCACGCTCGGACATCCCGTCCTCCGCCCCCGGCGGCGGCAGCGAGCAGTTCCGCGTGGGTGACATGATCCGGCGCGGAGACGACCAGTTCATCCAGCATCCCGCCGGCAACGGCGTGACTCCGGGATGCGAGGATCTCGGCGTCGACACGGGAGACGGCCTCTACCAGTTTCTCCTGCCCCTCGTTGCTGTCATCGATTAGAGTGCGGACCCGCCACAGGGCTGCAGAGTCGTGCAGCCGGCGCCGGTGGCGCAGGGCCGGTACGTGCAACCAGCCCCGCAACGTGCGCCGGACGGAGGGCTCGGCGATCCAAATCACCAGCACAGTGGCCGTCAAGGTCAGGACCAGTACCTTCAGCACATAAGGCAGTGCCGCGTTCACTACAGCGGCGTGAACCAACAGCTCAATCGGCAGCATGGCTGTGACGTTGGCCAGGGTAAGACGGGTTTTCGAGGGATGGGGCAGTTGGCCGCAGGAGTCGCAGAGCAGCGCTTCGGTGGGGTTCTTTTCAGGCGTTGTCATGGGTCGCAGGTCGTTCTCGGACTGGATGGTCATAGGTTGCTCCTCTGTACGGGGCGGGATGGGGAGGGGCGCCGGCGACGCGGGGATGCACCACGGAAACGTACGCCGTATGGAATGGCAACCATACACCGTATGGAAGCTCGACCGCAATGCGGAACCTTGCGGGCGACGTCATGCCCCCGCACGGCCGAGGTCAAAGAGGGCGACGTCCCGGTCAGTGTTCCTGCGGGCGTCCGTGGATATATGGCCAATGGTGGGCCTTCGGTGACCGCACACTGGGTCATGGAGAGTGCTGATGCACGAGCTGCGCGAGTTGGAGGTATGGACCAGGACCGAAGCCCTTCCTGTCATCATCACGGGCATAAAAGACCGCCAGCCGATACCGCAGCAGTTAGCTATCTCTCGAGGTTACGAAGGGTATGCGGATGCGTTCGCAGTCGCCCGGGCGACTCCAGTTGCGGTGCGCCAGGAACAACGGGGCAAGGGAGAGGATTACGCGAGGACTATCAGACCTTGCGGCCATTGAAGTAATGGAACGCTGCATGAGAGTTCGCTACAGCCGAGGCGAGAGGAGCGCTATCCAATATTTGCGCCGGCTGCTCTTTACCGAACACGAGTGAGGAACAGGACAAGTGGCAGTTCAGGTGGCGGGGGAGCGGCGTTCGATCAGGACTGTGTCGCGCCACTGCCCGGTGAGCGGCCCGTGGGTCATCCTGGCGATGCGGTTCCTGCGCCCGGCGACGAGCCGGTGACGGGGCAGCCTGGAGGTGTCGAACTGGTCCCAGTCGGGGGCCTCTGATTCGAAGGTGGCATGGCCGGTGGCGATTCCTTCACGGTAGATCTCCTGGACGGCCGACCAGTCGTCCTCGCGCATGGGACGGATCGTGGGCGCGGACGGTTCCGGCGCTGTCACAGGGTCGCCAGGAGTCCGGCCGTCTCTTCCAGGGCGCCGGGGACCAGGGAGTAATAGGCCCACGTGCCACGCTTTTCACGGTGCAGCAGCCCGGCCTTGACCAGAATCTTCAGGTGGTGGGAGACGGTGGGCTGGCCCAGGTCCAGCGGCCCCGTCAAGTCGCACACACAGGATTCACCGGAGGCTTCGGCCTTCACCATGGAGAGCAGCCGCAGCCGGTTCGGATCGGCCAGCGCCCTAAAGACCAGGGCTTTCTGCTTCGCTTCCTCAGCGCTCAGGGCAGGCATTGCTGCCGGGGAGCAGCAGGCTTCATCCGTGGCCGGTGCGAGTATGGGCAGCGAGTTCATGTAGCCATTATGCCTTGATATTGACCATCATCAATGTATGAGCCGCAAGGGCTCCCGGCCCGGAGCAACCCCGGCGCAGGCCCTGTTAACAAGCGGCAACGCACACGGGCCGGCCCGCCCGGCGTCGGCGACGGCTACGAGCCGGGCGTTTCGGAACTGTGCGGGAGAACGACGTCGTCCGCGGTGCGGGCCGCGGAGGGGAACAGGACCAGGAGGAGGCCAAGGCCTGCTGCCGCGCCGATCAGCTGCGCCACCACGAAGCCGGGAACGGAAGCCGGTGCGATGCCGGCGAAGGTGTCACTGAAGATACGGCCGACTGTCACGGCGGGGTTCGCGAACGACGTCGAGGACGTGAACCAGTACGCGGCTCCGATGTAGGCGCCCACCGCCGGCGCGGCGAGGACGCCACGGGAGGTGGCGGCCAGGGCGAAGACCAGCAGGATCAGCCCGGCGGTCGCGATCACCTCACCGAGCAGATGCCCCGGGGTTGCGCGCTCCTTGGTGGAGATGGAGGTGCCCACCTCAAACATGGCGTTCGCGACCACGCTGCCACTGATCGCACCCACGGTCTGAGCCACCACATAGGTGCCAAGCTCAGGCAGGGTCAGCCCCGCGCCGCTGCGCCGGCCCAGGATCCAGTCGGCGAGGGACACCACGGGATTGAAGTGCGCGCCGCTCACGGGCCCGAGCACCAGAATCAGCACCGTCAGGCCCAACACGGTCGCGGTGCTGTTCTGGAGCAGCTGCAGGCCAACATCATTGGGGGATAGCTGCTGCGCAGCGATCCCGGAGCCGACGACGATCATCACGAGCAGGCTGGTGCCCAGCAGTTCGGCGACGGCACGGCGCCACAGGGGCGGCTGGTTGGAAGTCATAACAACAGCTTGACCGAAAGAATTAACTCAGTCAAAATTGAATCAATGAATATTGAGACAGCGCACGGTTTTCGGGCGCGGGTAGCCAAGCACGCGGCGCTCGCCGATCCTGCGCGGCTGCGCATCGTTGATCTGCTGACGCTGGGGGACTTTTCCCCGACCGAGCTGCAGGCGGAGCTGGCCATGCCGTCGAATCTGCTGTCCCACCATCTGCGCGCACTGGAAGAGGCCGGGCTGGCAACCCGCCACCGCTCCGAAGCCGACAGACGCCGCAGCTATATCCGGCTTGCTGCCGGCGCTCTGGAGGGCCTCGTTCCGGGAGCCGAACATGGGGCCCGCCGCGTTCTGTTCGTCTGCACGCGAAACAGTGCCCGGTCCCAGCTGGCGGCCGCCCTCTGGCAGCAGGTCAGCGACATCCCTTCAATGTCGGCGGGAACGCATCCCGCGGACCGCATCGCCCAGGGAGCCATCGAGGTCGCCCGCCGTCACGGCGTGGACCTCGCAGACCTTCCTCCGCGCAGGCTCGACCAGGTGGCAGGGGAGGGGGATTTTGTGGTGACCGTGTGCGACAACGCCCATGAGGAGCTGATCGGACTGGGCGGCGTGCACTGGTCAGTGCCGGATCCGCTGCGCCTGGGCACCGAGGACGCCTTCGAGAAGGCCTTCAAGGACATCGCTGACCGCATCAATGACCTCGCACCCCGCGTACTCGCTGCCTGACTCGCTGACCATGCCCGTCTGCTCCTTTTCGCTACCGGACAAGGGGATATCCCGCGGGCCCGCCAGGGTCGGACGGAATACCCGAGGGAGCGGTGAAACCGACATGACGTAAATATTGACAATCATCAATTTATAGTCCGATACTCACTGTATCGATCATCATCAATGTCCCATCGAGCGCTGCAGGTGTCGGGTGCAGTACCTCAACAGCCCGCAATGCACCCGTCACCCAAACTGATTCCAGGAGAAACCCCGTGAGCACCGAAGCCGCCAAGAAGCCCTCCGTATTGTTCGTCTGCGTCCACAATGCCGGCCGCTCCCAGATGGCCGCCGCCTTCCTCACCACCCTCGGTGAGGGCCGGATCGAGGTCCGCTCCGCCGGTTCCCGGCCCGCCGACAAGGTCAACCCCGCCGCTGTGGCGGCCATGGCCGAACTCGGGATCGACATGTCTGCCGAGATCCCGAAGGTCCTCACCACCGAGGCTGTCAAGGAATCCGACGTCGTGATCACCATGGGCTGCGGGGACGAGTGCCCGTACTTCCCGGGTAAGCGCTACGAGGACTGGGTCCTGGAGGACCCCGCCGGGCAGGGCGTCGAGTCCGTCCGCCCGATCCGCGACGAGATCAGGACCCGTATCGAGGCCCTGATCGCGTCCCTCACGCCCGCCGCCAAGTAACCCCCCGTCCCGAGCACCAGGAGTCTTTTCATGAGTGACACCGTGAGCACCGAACAGCTGATTATCATCGGATCCGGCCCTGCCGGCTACACCGCGGCCATCTACGCCGCGCGGGCGGGCCTGAAGCCCCTGGTCCTGGCCGGGTCAGTCACCGCGGGCGGCGCCCTCATGAACACCACCGAGGTGGAGAACTTCCCTGGCTTCCCCAGCGGGGTCCAGGGACCGGAGCTCATGGACGGGCTGCAGGCCCAGGCGGAGCGGTTCGGCGCACAGGTGGTCTTCGACGACGTCACCGAAGTGACGCTGACCGGGCACCTCAAGCGCGTCGTCACCGGTGCCGGCGAGACCCACGATGCTCCCGCGGTCATCCTCGCCACCGGTTCGGTTTATAAGGAGCTGGGCCTGCCGGAGGAGAAGAAGTTCAGCGGCCACGGTGTCTCCTGGTGTGCCACCTGCGACGGTTTCTTCTTCCGCGAGCAGGACATTCTCGTCGTCGGCGGCGGGGATTCGGCAATGGAGGAGGCGACCTTCCTGACCCGTTTCGGGAAGTCGGTGACGGTGGTGGTCCGCAAGGGCGAACTGCGCGCTTCCCGGATCATGGCCCAGCGCGCCAAGGACAATCCCAAGATCAGCTTCGCCTGGAACTCGGCCATCACCGCCATCCACGGCGACGGGAAGGTCACCGGCGTGACCTTGAAGGACACCGTCACCGGCGAGACCCGCGAGCAGGACGCCACCGGCATCTTCGTCGCGATCGGACATGTGCCGCGGACCGAACTCGTGAAGGGCCAGGTGGAGCTGGATGCGGAGGGCTACATCAAGGTCGATTCCCCAACCACGGTCACCAACCTCTCCGGCGTGTTCGCGTGCGGGGACGCCGTGGACCACCGCTACCGGCAGGCCATCACCGCGGCCGGCACCGGCTGCTCCGCCGCCCTGGACGCCGAGCGCTACCTCGCCGCGCTGGAGGATGCCGACAGCATAGCCACCGCGTTAGTCGAAGAACCTACCCACTCCTGAACCAGGGACGGAGAGGGGGTGAGCTGAATGAAGACAGGATGCTGCGGCGATGGTTGCTGCGACGACGACCAGGACTGCTGCTGACACCCGCAGCCTGCCGGCCCCGCAAGGGACCGGCAGGCCCTCCGGCAAGAACCGCCACATTTACGGATGAAACAGAGGACACCATGGATTCAGCGAAGAACCTTCCCGATGCCGTGATCGGCGCTGGTCCGGTGGGCCTGGCCGCCGCGGCCCACCTGATCGAACGCGGCCTCGAGCCCCTGATTCTTGAAGCGGGCCCCTCCGCCGGCGCCGCCATCGAGCACTGGCGCCACATCCGGCTGTTCTCACCCTGGCGGTTCAATATCGATGCCGCCGCCGTCCGCCTGCTCGAAGCCGCCGGCTGGAAATCGCCCCGGCCCACGGCGCTTCCCTATGGCGGGGACCTCATCGACCAGTACCTCGCCCCGCTGGCCGCACTCCCGGCCATCTCTTCCCGGCTGCAGACCGGCGCCAGGGTCATCGCTGTGACCCGCGCCGGCATGGACAAGACCCACACCCGCAACCGGGAGAGCACACCGTTCGTCGTCCGGGTCGAGCACAGGGACGGAGAAACCCGCGACCACACCGTGGCCGGGGTCATTGACGCCTCCGGCACCTGGGCCATCCGCAACCCGCTGGGCACCTCCGGGCTGCCCGCGATCGGCGAAGAGTCCGCCGCGGACCGGATCTCTCCACCCCTGCCCGACACCGCCGGCCGGAACCGTGGAGCTTTCGCAGGCAGCCGTGTCCTGGTGGTCGGCGCCGGCCACTCCGCCGCCAACACCCTGATCAGCCTCGCGGACCTGGCCCGGGACGAACCGGACACCCGGATCCTCTGGGCGGTCCGCGGAGCGTCCGCCGAGAAGGTCTACGGCGGAGGCGACGCCGACGGCCTGCCCGCCCGCGGCCAGCTCGGCGCCCGGCTCCGCCGCCTCGTCGAGGCCGGGACCATCGAACTGCACACCGGCTTCGGCATCGGCTCGCTGAAATCCCTCGCCTTACATGTGACGGTCGAATCCGTTGACGGCCGGACCCTGGACGCCGACATCGTGGTGCCCTGCACCGGCTTCCGCCCGGACCTGGACATCCTCCGCGAACTCCGGCTGGACCTGGACCCGGCCGTCGAAGCACCCCGGGAACTGGGTCCGCTGATCGACCCCGAATTCCACTCCTGCGGCACCGTCCCCCCGCACGGCGCGGCACTTCTGGCCCACCCGGACAAGGACTTCTACATCGTCGGGATGAAGTCCTACGGCCGGGCCCCGACCTTCCTGCTCGCCACCGGATACGAACAGGTCCGCTCCGTCGTCGCCGCCCTGGCCGGTGACCGCGAAGCCGCGGACACCGTCCAGCTCGAACTTCCCGAAACCGGCGTCTGCTCCTCCGACGCCGGCACCAGCTGCGACGTTCCGGCAGCTGCCGCCGTCACATCGGAGTCCTCGTGCTGCTCCGCTCCCGAGCCGGTGCTCGTCGGTTTCCCCACCGGACTGTCCCACGGCCGCTCCGGGGAAACAACTGATCCGGGCCCCTTCCATGAACCTATCTGGAGCACTGTAATGACTGAACCCCACTAAAGCGACCGGCAGCAAACCAGCCGGGGGCTGCAGGACAACACCGAGCTGCTGCACCGCATCAGCAGCCGCCTCGCCGACAAGTTCTCGGGCATCTTTGCGGCCGAAACGGTCGAGCGCTACGTCTTCGAGTCGTATACGGCCCTGGCGCGGACCGCGAAGATCACCATCCACCTGGCTTCCACCACCGAACACTTCGCCAACGACCGGCTCACCGCGTTGGCCAAATCCAAGGGAGCCGTCGCCTCCGAGGTCCCCGAAGTCTTGTTTGTCTGCGTGCAGAACGCCGGCCGCTCCCAGATGGCCGCCGCGCTGTTGAACGTCGAGGCCAAGGGCCGGATCCACGTCCGGTCCGCAGGCTCCCTGCCGGCGGCCGAGCTGGACCCCGCCGTCGTCGCCGCGATGGCCGAAATGGGCTTGGACCTGACCAGGGACTACCCCAAACCCCTCACCGACGATGTCGTGTGCGCCTCGGACGTCGTGATCACTATGGGCTGCGGCGACTCCTGCCCGATCTACCCCGGCAAACGCTACGAAGACTGGGAGCTGGCAGACCCGGCCGGACTACCCGTTGCGGCCGTGCGGATCATCCGCGACGAAATCCACGAACGGGTCAAGACACTGGCCGCATCACTGCTCCACAACCCCAGCTCCGACAAGGAAGAATCAAACGCATGAACGAGACCACGAAAACGCCCAGCGTCCTGTTCGTTTGCAGCAAGAACGGCGGAAAATCCCAGCTCGCTGCCGGGCTCATGAGCCAGATCGCAGGCAGGGCCGTCACCGTCTACTCCGCAGGCACCAAACCCGGCAAGTCCCTGAACCCCCAGGCCGTGGAGTCCCTGACCGAACTCGGCATCGACTTCACCGGTGAACACCCCAAGCCCGTCACCGACGAGGTCCTGGACGCGGTCGATGTCGTCATCGTCCTGGGCACCGAAGCAAAAGTCGAACCACACGAGGGCACCCGCTTTGAAGTCTGGGAAACGGACGAGCCCTCCGAGCGCGGCATCGAAGGCATGGAACGCATGCGCCTGGTCCGGGACGACATCAAGACCCGGGTCCAGCAACTGCATGCGGAGCTCACCGGGAATTAGCCATGCCGGCCCCGGCACCATCGAGGACACTGGTCGCGGAGGGTGCACCGCGCGGGGGCCCGGCCGCGCTGTGCATCACCCAGCCCACCGGATGGGGTGCGCTCGACTACGCCCTGTCCGCGGTGGTCCGGCCCATCAGCGAAGACACCGACTGGGACCCGGTTCTGGTGGCGGGAGCCTTTTCCGCTGGTCTGCTCGTCACTGCCGTGGCAGGGATCGCCGTTGGCCGGATCCTCGACAGCAGCGGCCCGTCGCGGTGGCGGTTGAGTCCGTGGCGACGCTTGAATGCGGCTGAAGAGAGAACCGCGCCACCTCCGACCACACAGGCAACTTGCCAGAAGCCGTATGTGTCAAGGTGACCCCGACTGGGCGGGTCAGGTGTTTCATCGCCGGCCTGTGAACATCTTCCGGCCGCAGACTTGATGTCCGAAGGGCCTGGGGTGCCGGCTGACGTGGCAGTCCGGTCTTGGGAGGCAGCCTCTGGAAACCGGCGGCGGCTGCGTATCTGAGTGCGCAGCCGCCGTCGTTGGTCTCTGCCGGTGTGGGCTAGGCGAGCACCTTCAGCCTGGAGTCGCGGCGTCCGAACAAGGCGTGGTCAACGGACCATCGGCCCGGTCCTGCCAGGGCGATGGCCAGCGCGGCGGCTCCGAGCGCGAGGACCAGTTCGTATCCGCCCTCGCTGACGAAGACGCCGGCCGGGGCGTGGACCAGAACG
>JAODMS010000250.1 GCA_025464925.1 Arthrobacter sp. | reverse complement strand
GACGGAGGTCCGCACCTTCCCGGGGCGGGCCGCCGTCGGCGTTTTCCCGGGGCGGGCCGGACGCGCCTGCCGCTACCCGCTGCCGGTGTCCAGCACATCGGACAGGTCATAGGAGACGGGCTCCTCGAGCTGTTCGTAGGTGCACGAGTGCGGGTCACGGTCCTCGCGCCAGCGGACGAACTGCGTGGTGTGGCGGAACCGGACCCCCTCCATGTGGTCGTACTTCACCTCGATGACGCGTTCGGGGCGGAGCGGCGTGAAGGACAGGTCCTTGCCCCCGCTCCACCGGCTGCCCTCGGCGTTGCGCGGGGTCCGGGTGCCGTCCTCCTGCCGGGTGGGCGCCCACGGGTGATCCGCGGTGTCGGTCACCAGCGGCTGCAGCTCCTCGAACAGCTCCTTGCGGCGCTGCATGGGAAAGGCGCCCACCACGCCGACGTTGGCGAGGACGCCGTCGTCGTCGTACAGGCCAAGCAGCAGGGACCCGACGCGGTCGGGGCCGGAGGTGTGCACCCGGTAGCCGGCGAGGACGCAGTCCGCGGTGCGCTCGTGCTTGATCTTGAACATCGCGCGTTTGTCCGGCTGGTACGTGCCGTCCAGGGCCTTGGCCACGATGCCGTCCAGCCCGGCCCCTTCGAACTTGGTGAACCACTGGGCGGCGGTGTCCCGGTCCTCGGTCGCGGCGGTCAGATGGACGGGCGGGGCGCTGCCGGCGAGCGCCCGGACCAGGGCAGCACGCCGCTCCGAGAGGGGCCGTCCCGTGAGGTCCTCGTCATCGAGGGCCAGCAGGTCAAACGCGACAAAGCTCGCCGGGATCTCCTTGGCCAGCAGCCGGACCCTGCTCGCGGCCGGGTGGATGCGCTGCTGCAGGGCGTCAAAGTCGAGCCGGTCCCCGGCAGCGCCCACCAGGATGATCTCGCCGTCCACCACGCAGCGCGGCGGCAGGTTCGCCTTCAGCGCCTCGACCAGCTCGGGGAAGTAACGGGTCAGCGGCTTGCCGTTGCGGCTGCCGATCTCCACCTCCTCGCCATCGCGGAAGATAATCGACCGGAAACCGTCCCACTTGGGCTCATAGCTCCATCCCGGGCCCGGGTCCCCGGCTTTCCCGGCTTTCCCGGGGCCACCCGGAAGAGAAGGTACGGCTTTCGCCAGCATCGGCGCAATCGGAGGCATCAGGGGCAGTCGCATTCGCCCATTCTTACCCGGCACTCCCGCCAGCCGCCACCCCGCCGGCGGGAGCTTTCCTCGACACGGGCTCCCGGCGACGGTAGACATTAACGATGGCTACCCTCGGTTTCCACGCATCGCACGAACAGATCAGTCCCGGCCAGCTCCTGAAGGACGTCCGGCTGGCGGAGCGGGCGGGCTTCGATGCCGCGATGTGTTCGGACCACATCGAGCCCTGGTCCGCCCGGCAGGGCCACTCCGGTTTTGCCTGGTCCTGGCTGGGCGCCGCCCTGGCCACCACCAAGCTTCGCTTCGGCGTAGTGACGGCCCCGGGCCAGCGGTACCACCCGGCGATCATCGCCCACGCCTCGGCCACGCTCGCCGACATGTTCCCGGGACGCTTCTGGATGGCCACCGGCAGCGGCGAGTACATGAACGAGCACGTCACCGGAGAGGTCTGGCCGGACAAGGAAACCCGGCAGCGCCGCCTGGAGGAGGCCGTGCAGATCATCCGCGAGCTGCATGACGGCCAGGAGGTCACGCGCAGCGGGCTGCTTAAAGTCCAGCAGGCCCGGCTCTGGGACGTCCCGGACATCAAGCCGCCCCTGATCGCGCCGGCCGTCAGTGTGGAAACTGCGCGGCGCTCCGCCGCATGGGCGGACGGACTGGTCACGGTGAACCAGCCCCCGGCAAAGCTCAGGGACATGCTCGCCGCCTACCGCGATGCCGGCGGCCGGGGCCCGGCCGCTCTGCAGGTCCACCTGTCCTGGGCGCCCGCCGAGGAGGACGCCGTCGCGATCGCTCTCGACCAGTGGCGCAGCAACGTGTTTCCCCCGCCGATCCCGTGGGACCTCCCCACCGCCGCCCACTTCGACCACGTCAGCGCCGAGGTGGGCGAGAAGCAGGTCCGCACCGCCGTGAACGTCTCCGCCGACACCGGACAGCACGCCGAGTGGCTCGCCGGCTACCTGGAGCTCGGCTTCGACGAGCTCTACCTGCATTTCGTCGGCCAGGAGCAGGAACCGTTTATCGATGCCTTTGCCGAGCATGTGCTCCCGCAACTGCGCGGACCGGCATGCCCCGCCCCCGCCAGGGCGGTGGTGCTGTGAGAATTGCCGAGACCTCCGACCTGTGGTGGAAGAACGCGGTGATCTACTGCCTGGACCCGGAGACGTTTTTCGACGACGACGGCGACGGCACCGGGGATTTCGGCGGACTGATCCAGCGCGTGGACTACCTCGCCGCGCTGGGCGTCACCTGCATCTGGCTGATGCCGTTCTATCCCTCTCCGGACCGGGACGACGGCTACGACGTCACCGACATGTACGGCGTCGATCCGCGGCTCGGCACCCTCGGCGATGTGGTTGAGTTCATCCGGACGGCCAAGGACCGGGGCATGCGGGTGATCGCGGATTTCGTCATCAACCACACATCGGACAAGCACCCCTGGTTTGTGGAGTCACGGAAGTCGGTGGACAACCCGTACCGGGACTACTACGTCTGGCGCCAGGACACTCCCCCGGACACTTCGGACCAGGTCGTTTTCCCCGGCGAGGAGACGTCCATCTGGACGCAGGACAAAGCCACCGGCGAGTGGTACCTGCACATGTTCGCCAAACACCAGCCGGACCTGAATGTGGAAAACCCCAAGGTCCGCGACGAGATCGCCAAGTCCATGGGATTCTGGCTGCAGCTCGGCCTGGACGGGTTCCGCCTCGACGCGGTCCCGTTCTTCCTGGAGCTGCGCGGCGAGCCCGAGGACGAGAAGGCCAGGATCAACCCCCACAACTACCTGGCCGCCCTGCGCAGCTTCCTGAACCGCCGCAAC
>JAODMS010000132.1 GCA_025464925.1 Arthrobacter sp. | reverse complement strand
AGGTCTGGCAGTACCGGATCGACGACGTCGACGAGCACCTCGCGCGCGCCGGCCGGGTGATGGAGGTGCTCAGCGAGCACCTCTGCCAGGGCTGGCTGGAAGGCTACCTCCTCACCGGGCGGCACGGGGTCTTCAACTGCTACGAGGCCTTCATCCACATCGTCGACTCGATGTTCAACCAGCACGCCAAATGGCTCAAGGTCTCCCGCCAACTGCCGTGGCGCCAGCCGGTGGCCTCATTGAACTACCTGCTCTCCTCCCATGTGTGGCAGCAGGACCACAACGGCTTCTCGCATCAGGACCCCGGTTTCATCGACCACGTGATGACGAAAAAGCCCGAGGTCATCCGGGTCTACCTGCCGCCGGACGCCAATACGCTGCTGGCCGTCATGGAGCACTGCCTTGGCTCCCGGGACCTCGTCAACGTCGTGGTCAGCGGCAAGCAGCCGAGTCCGACCTGGCTGGCCCCGGCGGAAGCCTCGCACCATTGCCGCCGCGGCGTGGGGATCTGGGAGTTTGCCGGCTCGGAAGTCCCCGGCGAGGAGCCCGACGTCGTTCTTGCCTGCGCGGGCGACGTCCCCACGGTGGAAACGGTCGCCGCAGCCCGGCTGCTGAAGGCGGGCGTGCCCGGGCTGAAGGTCCGGGTGGTCAACGTGGTGGACCTGATGCGGCTCAGCGACGCCAGTCAGCATCCGCACGGGCTCTCGGCGCCCGACTTCGACGGGATCTTCACCCCGGACAAGCCTGTCATCTTCGCCTATCACGGCTACCCGTCGCTGATACACCGGCTGACGTATCGGCGCACGAACCAGGAGGGGCTGCATGTGCGCGGATACAAGGAGGAGGGCACCACCACGACCCCGTTCGACATGGCCATGCTCAACGGGATCGACCGCTTCCAGCTGGCCATCGACGCGATCGACAGGGTCCCGGGGCTGTCCGAGAAACACTCGCTGCTGCGCCAGTCCCTGCAGGACCGCCGGATGCGGGCACGAGACCACACCCGGGAGCACGGGGAAGACCCAGAAGAGATCCGGAACTGGTCGCTGAGGCTTGATTAGCCGCCGCGTTGTGTCTAGACGCCGTTGAGCTCGTGCAGACCTCCGGTGGGCAGATGGATCCAGCCCTCGGTGCGGGCAGCCCTGGCCTGGCCGTCAGCGGGACGCAGGCTTCTGCCCAGGGCGACTGCCCGCGCGGTCAGGGAGGCGATGAGCGCATCGAACATGTCATCGGAGCCGGCCAGCCGGTCGTCGTGTCCGGCCAGGTCCAGCCAGGGTGCGGCCTGGGTCAGGCCGTCAAGGATCAGGGCCAGGCGCTCCGTTTCCGCTCCGCCACGCCCCTTGTAACCCCGGGTCAGCAGGCCCCAGGATTTCAGGGAAGCTGCCGGGTAGACCTCGGCAAGCCGGCCGCTGCCGTCCCTGGCCTGGGGACCGTGGTCCAGCGAGATCTTTGCCTGGATCACGGCGCACCTCATGGCGGGGTGGGCCAGCCGGTCTGCGGAGACGCTGAGCGGGATCAGGCCGGTGTGACCGGTGACAAACCGGTCCGTGTCCCGGTAGGCCAGCAGCCGGCGGCCCTCGATCCCGTCATGGTCCAGCACCGGAGAGGCATCGAAGTTCAGGTGCCCCGCCAGAAAGGGTAGGAAGGCGTCCGGCCAGCCCAGCGGACAGTCAATTCCGGTCAGGGAAGCGGCGCCGAACAGTTCTCCGATCTCCTGGTCTCCCACATCCAGGGCCAGGTACTCAAGACGGGCAGCCCCGCCGGCCCACTCCAGGACCGCCACTGCTGTTTTCTTGGTCGCGGCGGCAAGGTCGACGCCGAGGGTCCTCACCGGAGTCCTCCCAGGGCGGCGATCAGGGGCAAGAACATGGCAGCAATCTACTTGACGCCGGGCTCAGACCTCGCGGTACCGGAGCGTGCCGGGAATCTCCCCCCGGCTGCCAAGGCCACCGCCGTAGGCGAAGCGGGCCCAGAGCGCGCGGAGGGCCCGGCCCTGTGAGTTGAGGTCGTCCCAGCTGGATCCCTCCAAGAGCCCGGCGCCTTCCCAGGTCCGTTTGTCTCCGAACAGCAGCGGCAGATCGACGGTATGGGCCGCCCCGTAGATGTTTCCCGGTGCCCGCCAGGACAGCACATAGTTGTAGGCCTTACCTCCTGCCTGTACATGCCGCCGGGCAAACTTCCTGGCTGATCTGCCATAGACCGCTTCCGTCACGGCCCAGTTGACGACCTTAAGGATGGCGCTGCCGAGGACCGGGACCCTGGCCGCCCGGCTTAGGCGCGGGCTGCCCGGCAGGAACAGGCGGGCCTCTTCGGACGTGTGTCCGATCAAGACCTCGATCCCCGGGGCCGCAGTGTTCCATGCGTCGTCAATTCCGGATTCCGCCGGCAGGGGCGAGTGCCCGTATTGGATGCCGAACGGCATGGCGGCCATCAGGCCGAACTTCCGGGCCGCCTGTGCCACGTTTTCCTCAATGGCGACGACGTCCAAGGCCGGCGTGTCATGGGTGACGGCTTCGGCCGCGATGCCCATGGCGGTGTTCATCTTCTCCCGTCCCCGGGTAATGCCCAGGGGGGCACTTTGGATGATGGCGCGCTGGAAGAGTGCCGGGGCGTCCGCCGTCGCCATGAGGTGGGCAACTGCATCACCGCCTGCGGACTGTCCGAAAGCGGTGACGCGTCCCGGATCGCCCCCGAAGGCGCCAATATTGCGCTGCACCCAGCGGAATGCCTCAAGCTGGTCCAGGAGCCCGAGATTAGCGGGCCGGCCCGTGCCGGTCGCCAGGTATCCGAACAAACCCAGGCGGTAGGTCACGGAAACCACGATGACCCGGGTCTCGGCCACCAGGGCCGCGGGATCGAAGATGGCCAGGTCCCCGGAACCGGACGTATAGGACCCGCCATGCAGCCACACCATCACCGGTACCTGCTCATCCTCATCGAGGTCCGCCGGCAAGGTGATCGAGAGGCGCTGGCAGTCCTCACTGCCGGGGAGCTCGCCGTAGCGGGTGCCCAGAATATCGTCCAGGAAAGGTACCGGGGCCTGCGGGCAAGCAGGGGAGAGCGAGGTGGCTGTGAGCACCCCGGTCCGATCGGCGGCACTCACCGGAGGCTGGAAACGTCCCGCAGTGGCGTACGGGATCCCCGTGGCGCGCAGCACGTTCCCGTCCCGCCACCCGGTGACCGGACCGCAGGGCGGGTTAAAGGTGGGGTCTGCGTTCATAAGCCAACAATTTCACAGATTCCGGACGCCCTCCTGACAAACGGCGACGGCGGGTGCGGGGTTCTTCCGAACCCGGCACCCGCCGTCGTACTACTTTCCCGTCGGGTGGGTGGGCCCACGCCGCCGAGGGTTCCCTGGCCGAGCGAAACGAGGCGAGGGAGGCGGTGACTAGTGTCCTGCTGAGGGCACGTAGCGCTTGATCGAAGCCTCGAGCTCGGCCTCGGCAGCGGCGCGGTCGCCCCAGCCCTCGGCGTTGACCCACTTGCCCGGCTCCAGGTCCTTGTAACGCGTGAAGAAGTGCTCGATCTCCTTGATCAGGAACTCGCTGACATCGCTGATCTCATTGATGTGGTCGAACCGGGCGTCGACCGGCACGCACAGGACCTTGGCGTCGCCGCCGCCGTCGTCGGTCATGTTGAACACGCCGATGGGGCGGGCTTCCACGATCACGCCGGGGTGAAGGTCAAAGTCCTGCAGGAGCACCAGCGCGTCCAGCGGGTCGCCGTCCTCACCCAGGGTGTTCTCGAAGAAGCCGTAGTGGGTGGGGTACTGCATGGAGGTGAACAGGACGCGGTCCAGGCGGATGCGGCCGGTCTCGTGGTCGATTTCGTACTTGACGCGTGATCCCTTGGGGATCTCGATGGTCACGTCATGCTTCATGGAATGCTCCTTGACGACTTCAGGGGGTACGCGGCGCACACAAAAGGCTGCGGGTGCCGCCGACTACTATTGAGGATATAGCGAGAGGCCCAGGTTTCAGGAACTAGTGGGGACATTTCAGGACTGAGGACCGACGGCAGCATGAAACGCAGAATGAGCGGCCCAGGCACGGCCCCGGCGTCCGGCGCGCTGCGGGGAGTTCTCCCCATGCTGTTGCTGACCCTCCTCGTCGTGGCCCTCGCGGTCCCGGCCGGCATCGCCATCTCAGCCGCCTTCTTCGGCCCGGACCGCTCCCCGGCCGCCCCGCCGCCCGCTCCCTGGCAGCAGGTGCCCACCCGCCTGAGTTCTCCCGACGGCGCCGGATCCGATGGAATCGGGCCCCTGAGCGGTTCGGCCGCCGTTCCTGCGCCCGGCCCGCTATCCGCCCTACTCGACGACACCCTGAAGACCGAAGGCGCCGGGACGTTCACCGGCGTGGTGCAGGATGCGACGACGGGGCAGGTGCTCTTTGACCGTTCCGGGGACGAGGCGCGCGTGCCGGCGTCCAACATGAAACTCCTGACGGCCAGTGCGGCGCTGCGCATCCTGGGCCCGGACCGCCGCTTCAGCACCACGGTTGTGGCGGGACCCACACCCGGCTCCGTCGTCCTCACCGGCGGGGGAGACGTGCTGCTGGGCGCGGGCGAATCGGCCCCGGCCGCTGTCCTTGGCCATGCCGGACTGGCCACGCTCGCGCAGGCGACCGTCCGGGCCCTCCGGAACGAGGGAGCGGCCGGCGCCGTGTCCGTGCTGCTGGATGACTCCCTTTTCACCGGCCCATCCCTCAACGCGGCCTGGAGCCTTGAGGATGTGAAGGCCGGGGAGATGGCCCCGCTGTTCCCGCTGGCGATGAATTCCGCCCGCTTCGACCCGGCCAAGAGCACGGGCCCCCGCCCGCAGGACGCCGCCATGAGTACCGCCGCGGCGTTCTCGGCCCAGCTCTCGGCGGCTGCCGCGGCCGCGGGGCTCACGGTGGCGCCCGGCGTCGTGCGGATTCCCGCCGGGCCCGCGCCGGGCGCGGGGGAGGCTCGGGTTCTGGCCGAGGTCCAGTCCGCCACCGTCGGCCAGCAGGTGGACCTGCTGCTGCGGACCTCGGACAACTACCTCACCGAGGTGATGGGCCGGATGTCCGCGCTCGCGAGCGGCCAGCCGGGCAGCAACGACGGCGCCGTCGCGGCCGTGCTGCAGCAGCTGAAGGACATGGGCATCCCCACGGACACGCTCAGCGCCGCGGACGTGTCCGGGCTGGCCCTGGCCAACCGGGTCTCCGCCCGGCAGCTCGCCGAAGTGGTCCGGGCCATCACCTCGGGCCCGGACACCCGCCTCCGCGCCGCCCTCGACGGGTTCCCGGTGGGCGGGCTGACCGGAACACTGGAGGACCGCTACACGGATGCGCCCACGGCAGGCGGCGCCGGGCTGGTCCGCGCCAAGACCGGCACGCTGAACACCGTGGTGGCCCTCAGCGGCTACGTCGTCGACACCGACGGCCGGCTGTTGATCTTCTCGTTCATTGGGAACGGGCTGAGCCCGGGCGCCGCCAACAAGGCGGCACTGGACCGCACCGCCTCCGTCCTTGCCGGATGCGGCTGCCGCTGACAGGCCGGTGCCGCCCGTTCACCGGTTCCGCCCGTTCGCCGGTCAGCGAACTTAAGGCGGATCATCAGCCCCTTGTGGTCTGATGGAGCCTATGGAGTCCTCTGCAAGCGAGACATCAGCCCAAGCGCAAGCGCTCATCAACTGGGAGCTTGCTGCTTCCACGGCCGCCCGCCTGACGCCCGCCGGGCCCACCCTGGGTTCCGCCGACATCGGAACCGCCGTGGAGAACCTGCGCCTCATGGCCGACATCTCGGTGCCCCACGTCCATCACATCACCGGCCTCGAAGCCGCCCGGGACCTCCGCGATTCCTCGGTCCTGGTGGTGGACCGGGCCTCCTGGGCCAGGGCCAACACGCAGAGCTTCGCGGTGATGCTCAAACCGGCCATGGAAAAGATGCTCGAGGGCCGCAGCGCCTCGGTCACCCCCGGCGCAGCCGCGGTCAGCGGGGCCATCACCGGCAGCCAGCTGGGCGCCATCCTGGCATTCCTCTCCAGCAAGGTCCTCGGCCAGTACGACCCCTTCTCCGCGCTCGCCGAGAACTCCACCGCGCCCGCCGCCGGGCGCCTGCTCCTCGTCGCTCCGAACATCATCACCGTGGAGCGCGAACTCAACGTTGAACCCGCGGACTTCCGGCTCTGGGTCTGCCTTCACGAGCAGACCCACCGCGTGCAGTTTGCGGCGGCGCCCTGGCTGCGGCACCATATGCTGGACGAGATCGAGAACCTCAGCGGCCAGCTGCTGGGCAACGTCGATTCGCTCCTGGAACGGGCCTCGGCCGCCGCCAGGTCGCTGAAGGACCGGACCGCGTCCGGCACCCCCGGCCGTGGCGCGATCCTCGACCTGCTGCAGCACCCCGAGGAAAAGGCCGCGCTCTCCCGCCTGACCGCCCTGATGAGCCTGCTCGAAGGCCACGCCAACGTGGTAATGGACACCGTCGACGCCAGCATCGTTCCCTCGGTCAAGACCATCCGGCAGCGGTTCAGCGACCGCGGCAAGGACCACGGCGTGATCGAGAAGTTCATCCGCAGCCTGCTGGGCCTCGATGCCAAGATGCGCCAATACAGCGACGGCTCCAAGTTCGTCCGGGAAGTGGTCGCCGCGGCCGGCATGCAGGGCTTCAACCGGGTCTGGGAATCCGCCGCCCAGCTGCCCACCGAAGCCGAGATCCACGACTCGAAGCTCTGGCTTGAACGGATGGGGCTGTAGTTTCCGTGCCCGGCAGCAATTCCGCCTCTCTCAGCGCCCGTTCCGTCTCCAGCGGCCGGCGTCAGCCCGGGCGCCTGGCTCCCGTGGTCGGCACGGCGCGAAAAATGCTCCAGGACGCCCTGGCCGAGGCCGGTTACCCGGCCCGGGTGCTCGTCGCCTGCAGCGGAGGCCCGGACTCGCTGGCCCTCGCCGCCGTCGCCGCGTATTTTGCCCGCCGCGGGCATGTGGATGGCCACCCGGTGTCCGTTGGCGCCGTCGTCGTGGACCATCAGCTGCAGCCCGTCTCGGCCGAGGTGGCAGCCACCACCGCCCGGGTGCTCCAGGATCTCGGACTCTCGCCCGTCGAGGTGAGGGCCGTCGACGTCGCCTCCACCGGCATGGGCCCGGAGGCGGCCGCCCGGGATGCCCGCCATGCCGCGCTCGAAGCCGCGGCTGATGAGGCCGGCGCCGGGGTGATCCTGCTCGGCCACACCCTGGACGACCAGGCCGAACAGGTCCTGCTGGGACTGGCGCGGGGCTCCGGCACCCGGTCCCTGGCCGGGATGCGGCCTGCCCGCGGGCGCCTGCTGCGGCCGTTCCTGCGCCTGCGGCGGGCCGACACCCTGGAGATCTGCGCGGTGGAGGGCCTGGAACCCTGGCACGATCCCAGCAACGCGGACCCCGCGTACGCGAGGTCCCGGACCCGCGTCGAGGTACTGCCCCTGCTGGAGGAAAAGCTCGGCCCCGGGGTCGCCGAATCACTGGCCCGGACTGCTGCCATCCTTCAGCTCGACGCCGATTACCTGGAGGACGTGGCGAACGACACCTTTGGCCGGCTGCGGGGCCAGTCCGGAGCCGGGATCAGCCTTCCGGAGTCGGCCCTGCGGGAGCTGGCGCCGGCCGTGAGGTTCCGGGTCATCGCCAAGGCCGCCGCCGCCGTCGGCGGCCAACAGCCCAGCTACCAGCGACTGCTCGCCGCCGAGGCGCTGCTGCGCAGGCACGGGTCGGCCGGTCCGGTGGAGCTCCCCGGCGGAGTCAGCGTCTACCGGCTCTCGCTCGCGCAGCTGCTCGCGGAGGAGCCCTCCGCCGCCTCCGGTGTTCCCCGCGAAGGGGCCCGCTGTGGGAAACTTGTATTCCGGCCTCACAAACCGCCCCAAATATAGTCGCCCCCGCATCTACACAGGAGTCATTGGTGGATTCAAACGACGTCCAGGCAGACCTCAAGCATGTTCTGTACTCCAAGGAGGAGATCCAGCAACGGATCACCGAACTCGCTGCCCAGATCGACAAAGACTACGAAGGCCGCGATCTGCTGATCGTCGGCGTGCTCAAGGGCGCCGTCATGGTCATGGCCGACCTGGCCCGTGCGCTTCACAGCCACGTCTCCATGGACTGGATGGCCGTTTCCTCTTACGGCTCCGGCACGCAGTCCTCCGGCGTGGTCCGCATCCTTAAGGATCTGGACACGGACCTCATGGGCAAGGACGTCCTGATCGTCGAAGACATCATCGATTCCGGTCTCACGCTGTCCTGGCTCAAGACCAACCTGGAATCCCGTGGCACGGCCTCGGTGGAAATCGTCACGGCCTTCCGCAAGCCCACCGCCGCCAAGGTCCAGATCGACGTCAAGTACGTCGGCTACGACATCCCCAACGAGTTCGTCGTCGGCTACGGCCTGGACTACGCCGAGAAGTACCGCAACCTGGACTTCGTGGGCACCCTGGCACCGCACGTCTACGAGTAAAAAAGCGTCTCTTCCAAGCCCGGCGCCGAGTCAGTGCTGAGCCTCCACCGGGTGTCTCACCCGTTCGCTCTGCTACGCCCACAGGGAACTTTTGGACTTCACCGTGCGTGAGCTACTGCGACGGTGTATAGCTAGAAACTGACGCAGCACCCACGCGCGCAGATCGGTCGCCGTGCAGCACTACCAGGAGGGACGGGGCCAGCCCCGCACAGATGAAAGTAAAGAGTTTCTTCAAGGGTCCCGGCATCTGGATTGTCGTCGTAGTCGGCATGCTCCTGCTGGCCTTTGCCACGCTGGCCCCGGGCGGCGCAAGCCGGATCGACACCGACAAGGGCCTCGGGCTGCTGACCCAGGGCGGCCAGGTTGAACAGGCCAAGATCTTCGACGCCGAGAACCGCGTGGACCTGATTCTGAAGGACAACCTGCAGGTCGACGGGCAGGACAAGGGCAAGAACGTCCAGTTCTACTATGTCAACGCCCGCGCCCTGGACGTCGTCAAGGCGGTCACTGATTCCAAGCCACCGAGCGGCTTCACCGACCAGCCGATCGAAAACAACTGGTTCTCCGGACTGTTCTCCCTCCTTGTCCCCGTGCTGTTGCTGGGTGTGCTCTTCTGGTTCCTGCTCTCCCGCATGCAGGGCGGCGGCTCCAAGGTCATGCAGTTCGGCAAGTCCAAGGCCAAGCTGGTCAATAAGGACATGCCGCAGGTTACCTTCAGCGACGTCGCCGGTGCCGACGAGGCCGTCGAAGAGCTCGAAGAGATCAAGGAATTCCTCGCGGAGCCGGCCAAGTTCCAGGCTGTCGGCGCCAAGATCCCTAAGGGCGTGCTCCTTTACGGCCCTCCCGGTACCGGCAAGACCCTGCTGGCCCGCGCCGTAGCCGGCGAGGCCGGAGTGCCGTTCTTCTCCATCTCCGGCTCCGACTTTGTTGAAATGTTCGTCGGCGTGGGCGCTTCCCGTGTCCGCGACCTGTTTGAGCAGGCCAAGGCCAACGCCCCGGCCATCATCTTCGTGGACGAGATCGACGCCGTCGGCCGTCACCGCGGCGCCGGCATCGGCGGCGGCAATGACGAGCGCGAGCAGACCCTTAACCAGCTGCTGGTGGAGATGGACGGCTTCGACGTCAAGACCAACGTCATCCTGATCGCGGCGACCAACCGGCCCGACGTGCTCGACCCGGCCCTGCTGCGTCCGGGCCGTTTCGACCGCCAGATCTCCGTCGAGGCCCCGGACCTGATCGGCCGCGACCAGATCCTGAAAGTCCATGCGAAGGGCAAGCCGATGGCCCCCAACGTCGACCTCAAGGCCGTGGCGAAGAAGACCCCCGGCTACACCGGCGCGGATCTGGCCAACGTGCTCAACGAGGCTGCCCTGCTGACCGCCCGCTCCAACGCCAACCTGATCGATGACCGCGCCCTCGACGAGGCCATTGACCGCGTGATGGCCGGTCCGCAGAAGCGCAGCCGCGTGATGAAGGAACACGAGCGTAAGGTCACCGCCTACCATGAGGGCGGCCACGCCCTGGTGGCCGCAGCCCTGCGGAACTCTGCCCCGGTCACCAAGATCACCATCCTGCCCCGAGGGCGTGCCCTTGGCTACACGATGGTGGTACCGGAAAATGACAAGTATTCAGTGACCCGCAACGAACTGCTGGACCAGATGGCCTACGCCATGGGCGGCCGCGTCGCCGAGGAACTTGTCTTCCACGATCCGTCCACCGGTGCCTCCAACGACATCGAGAAGGCCTCCGGGATCGCCCGCAAGATGGTCACCGAGTTCGGCATGAGTGAGCGCGTCGGCGCCGTGCGGCTCGGCCAGGGCGGCGGCGAGCCCTTCCTGGGCCGCGACGCCGGCCACGAGCGCAACTACTCCGACCAGATCGCCTACATCGTCGATGAGGAAGTGCGCCGGCTGATCGACGGGGCACACGATGAGGCCTACGCCATCCTCACCGAGAACCGCGACGTCCTGGACGAACTGGCCCTCGAACTGCTGGAACGCGAAACCCTCAACCAGGCCGAAATCGCGCAGGTCTTCGAAAACATCCGCAAGCGTGACTTCCGTGACGTGTGGCTCTCCAAGGAGACCCGCCCGATCCAGGACGCCGGCCCGGTGGAGTCACGCCGGGAGAGGGCCGAACGGGAGGCCCAGGAAGAAGCCACCCAGGCCCGGCTGGAGGAACCGCTGGATGCCCTGCCTCCGCATGCCTCGGGCGTCTCCGGCGGACAGGAGCCCTTCCAGGGCGGTGCTTCGGATATCGGACATGACGGCCGTCCCAGCTAGGCTTCGTCTGTGACTTCTATCTTCGATGACGACGACGTTCCCGCCACCGGCCCCTTGGCGGCGGACGGGTCCGCCCACAAGAAGGACGCCCGGGTGGACCGTCCGCGGATCGAGGCGGCGGTGCGGGAAATCCTGCTGGCCATCGGCGAGGACCCGGACCGGAGCGGCCTGGTGGACACCCCCAAACGGGTCGCCAAGGCCTACACGGAGATGTTTGCCGGTTTGCACCATGATCCGGCGGAAATCCTGGCCACCACCTTCGACCTGGACCACGAGGAACTGGTGCTGGTCAAGGACATCCCGTTCTACTCCACCTGCGAACACCATCTGGTGCCGTTCCACGGGATGGCGCATGTGGGCTACATTCCTTCCCACGACGGCAAGGTCACGGGCCTGAGCAAGCTGGCCCGGGTGGTGGACATGTTCGCCCGCCGTCCCCAGGTGCAGGAACGGCTGACCACGCAGATCGTCGAAGCCCTCGTCACCCACCTCAGGCCGCGCGGCGCGATCGTCGTCATCGAATGTGAGCATCTCTGCATGTCCATGCGCGGCATCCGCAAGCCCGGCGCCAAAACCGTCACCAGCGCGGTACGCGGACAACTGCATGACCCGGCCACCCGCGCCGAAGCCATGAGCCTCATTCTCGGAAGGTAAGAAACGTAACGATGGACTCCCTAGCTGCAGCTCCTGGAACCGGACCCGCAACCTCGCCCCTGCCCGTGCTGCGCAAACCGCGCCGGGCAGCGAGCTTCAAAGACCTGCCCACGGACCGGACGCTCGTGATGGGAATCCTGAACGTCACCCCGGATTCCTTCAGCGACGGCGGCCAGCACCTGACCGCGGACACCGCCGTCGCCGCCGGCTTGCGGATGTTTTACGCCGGTGCGGACATCATCGACGTCGGCGGCGAATCCACCCGCCCGGGAGCCACCGAAATCAGCGCCGGCGAGGAACAGAAGCGTGTGCTGCCGGTGATCCAGGCGCTGGTGAAAGCCGGCGCCCTCGTCAGCATCGACACCACCCGTGCCGTCACCGCGGCCGCGGCGCTGGAAGCCGGTGCCGCCATCATCAACGATGTGTCCGGCCTGACCATGGAACCGGAAATGGCCGAGCTGGCGGCCCGCACCAAGGTGCCGTACATCCTCACCCACCGGCGCGGCAATGCCAGCACCATGGACTCCCTGACCGACTACGGGAACGTGGCCGAAGACGTCGTCGCGGAACTCGCCGGCGTCCGGGACAAGCTCTACGCGGCGGGCGTCGCTCCGGAGCAGATCATCGTGGACCCGGGCCTGGGCTTCTCCAAGACCGAGGCGCAGAACTGGGAGCTCCTGAAGAACCTGGACGTCCTTGAGGCGATGGGCCACAAGGTCCTGGTCGGCGCCTCACGCAAGCGCTTCCTGGGCACCCTGGTGGCGGTGGCCGGCAAGGCGGCCCCGCCGCAGGAGCGCGACGCCGCCACCGCCGCCGTGACGGCCGTCTGCGCCGTCCGTGGTGCCTGGGCTGTCCGCGTTCACGATGTCGGCCCCAGCCTTGACGCCGTCAAGGTCGCGGCCCGCATGGCGCCCTCGGCGGCCGGCCCCGCCTCCGGCAACAGCTGATCCGGCCGCCGCCATGGACCAGATCACGCTGAGCGGCGTCACCGCCGTCGGCCATCACGGGGTGTTCGACTTCGAACGCCGCGACGGCCAGCCCTTTGTCGTGGATGCCGTGCTCCACCTGGACTTCAGCGCGGCCGCCGCCTCCGACGATGTCCTGGACACGGCGCACTACGGCGAGGTGGCCGCATGCATCCGGGGCTGGATCACGGGAGAGCCGCTTAACCTGATCGAGGCACTGGCCGTGCGCATTGCCGAGGACGTCCTGCAGAAGTTCGCGGTGTCCGCGGTGGACATCACGGTGCACAAGCCCAAGGCTCCCATCGGCGTCGAATTCGGCGACGTCTCCGTCTGCGTGCGACGGGAGCGGCCATGAGCCCCTGCTACACCCGGGCCGTGATTGCGCTCGGCAGCAACCTGGGGGAGCGGAGCGACACCCTGTCCGCTGCCGTCGCGGACCTTGTCGACCCGCCGGAGGTCCGCCTCCTGGCCATCTCGCCGATCGTCCAGACGAAGGCGGTGGGCGGCCCGCCGGACCAGCCGGACTTCCTCAACATGGTGATCGCCGTGGAGACCAGCCTGCCGCCGCTGGAGCTGCTGGGGCACTGCCACGAGGTGGAACAAAAGCACCTCCGGGTGCGCGAGGTCCGGTGGGGGCCGCGGACCCTGGACGTGGACATCATCACGTACGGGGACACCGTGAGTTCCGACCCGGAGCTGACCCTGCCCCATCCCCGGGCGGCGGAACGGGCCTTCGTGCTGTATCCGTGGTCGCTCATTGACCCCTCGGCGGAGCTCAATGGCGAACGCGTCGGCGATCTCGCCGTGGGGGCCGCCGACTTCTCCGACCTGGCGCCGTTCGACGGATTCCAGGACGCCAACGGCGGGGCCCGGGCGGCGGAGCGGCCGTGAAGCTGACCAACCCCCTCCTCCTGCTGGTCATCTGCGCGGCCGTAGCGGCTGCGGGCTGGTTCGCCACCGTACTGACCACCCGCTACGGCATGGCGACGCCGGTGCTGCCGCTCACGGGGCTGCTGACCATGGGTGTGATCGTGATCCTCACCCTGGTGCTGGGCATCCGGGTACTCCGCTGGCGTACCGGCAAGAGAAAGAAAATGCTCGACCCCATACTGGCGGCCTGGACCCTGGTACTCGCCCAGGCCTGTGCCTATACGGGCACCGTGCTGCTCGGCTGGCACGCGGGCATCTTCCTGGACCAGCTGCGGCTCTGGAGCCTGCGCAGCAACCAGGGCATCACCGGGCAAGCCGCCGCCCTGGCCGGCGGTGGCCTGATGATGGTTGTGGTGGGCCTTGTCGTGGAGCGGTTCTGCCGGATTCCGCCGGAAGACGGCGACGGCGACGCGGCTCCCAGGCCCCAAGGAAAACCAAGCAAGCCCACGTCGGAGGGCGAATATGCATACCGAGGCGATTGATCCGCCAGGCATCAGCTGGCTGCGGGTGTCCCCCAAGTACGTCACGGTGCGCGTCGCCGGCTGGGCACTGGGAAACCTCATCCTGCTGGCCGTGCTCTCGCTGCCCCTCGTGTTCGTTTTGCGCGGCTGGTGGACCTGGCCCCCGCTCTGGCTGGCGGTTGCCGTGCCGGCCGTGACGCTGGTCCTGGCGCTCTGGCGGCTCGCGCTCATTCCCCGGCAGGTGCGTGCCATCGGCTACGCCGAGCGCGAGGACGACCTCCTCATCCGGCGCGGCCTCTTTTTCCAGCGCACGCTCGTGGTGCCCTACGGCCGCATGCAGTATGTGGACATCGGGGCAGGGCCGCTGGACCGGGCCCTGGGCCTGTGCACCCTGAAGCTGCACACCGCCTCCGCCGGGACCGATGCTGAAATTCCGGGCTTGCCCGCCAGTGAAGGAGCGCGGCTCCGCGAGCAGCTCTCCGCCCGCGGTGAAGCCCGGCTGGCCGGGCTGTGACAGCGGGCGGAACCGGGATCGTTCCGGGGCCGGCCGCCGGCGCCGATGGGTCGGGATCACCCGAGGGCGGCTGGCTGCGCGTGCATCCGGCATCCCCCTTCGTCCGGGGCTGGGTGGCGCTGGCCGCGATCGGCTTCTTTTTTGGCCGCGACACCTTCGAGCGGCTGCTCCAGGGCGGCCCCGTCATCGACGAGCAGTTCGCCGGCCGGGCGCCGTGGCTGCTGCTCGGCGGCGGCACCGTGCTGCTGCTCACCGTGCTCGGCTACATCCTGAGCTGGTACTTCACGCGCTACCAGGTCGCGGAAGGCTACGTCCGGGTCAACACAGGTTTCCTCTTCAAGCAACAGCGGCAGGCCCGGCTGGACCGGGTGCAGGCTATCGACATCGTGCAGCCGCTGCTGGCCCGGATCTTCGGACTGGCCGAGCTGAGGTTCGAAGTAGCCGACGCCGGAGAATCTGCCGTGCGGCTCGCCTACCTCCGGATGGAGGAGGCGCGGCAGCTCCGGGCGACCATCCTGTCCCGCGCCGCCGGCGTGCTGCCGGATCCGCAACGCCCGGCGGCCGAGGCCGTGGAGGCGCCCGAACATGCGGTGCTGACCGTGCCGCCGTCGCGCCTGGTCGGATCGCTGCTCCTGAGCGAGCAGAGTTTCTTCGTGGTGGTGGGCGGCGTGGTGTCAGTGGTGCTGTCCGCCGTCACCGAGAACCGCAGCTTTTACTTCTATTTGATTCCCGCCGCGCTGGGTCTGGTGGCGGCGTACTGGGCCTCATTCAACAAGGGCTACAACTTCACCGCCGCCATTTCTCCGGATGGCATCCGGCTGCGCTACGGGCTGCTGGACACGCAGGCGCAGACCCTGCCGCCGGGCCGGATCCAGGCGCTGAGGGTCAGCCAGCCGCCGCTGTGGCGGATCTTCGGCTGGTACCGGATGCAGGTCAACGTTGCCGGGTACGGCGCGTCCGGAAGCAACGGCGAGGGCTCGGCCCGGACCACGCTCCTCCCCGTGGGAACCCTCCCGGAGGTCCTGACCATGCTCTCGCTGGTCCTGCCCGACCCCGGGACCCCGGAACCGGTGCGGATCTTCACGGCGGGCCTCACCGGCCTGGCGGATCCTTCCGGGACCCCGGGGCAGGACTTCGACGGCGGATTCGTCACCACGCCACGCCGCGCCCGCCTGCTGGCACCCTTGGGCTGGCGACGCAACGGCTTCGCCGCCACGGACACCGCCCTGCTGCTCCGTTCAGGCCGCTGGTGGCGGCACCTCGTGGTGGTGCCGCACCAGCGCACGCAGTCGATGGCGCTGCAGCAGGGGCCGCTGGCCCGGCGATTCGGGGTGGCTGACCTTGTCCTGCACACCACGGCCGGCCCGGTCTCCCCGCGGCTCATCCAGGCAGGCCTCGATGAAGGCAGGGCCCTGCTCGATGCGCAGTCGGCGCGCGCCCGGGCCGCGCGGAAGCGCCAGAGCAGTGAGCACTGGCTGGACTCGGTCCGTCAGACAGCCGCGGGGACCGAGCCCGCCGGCACCGCCCGGCCCGGAACCCAGGATTCCACTCCGCACCAGCCCCCCGAGCGCGCCGGCTCGCTCGGGGAAGCCGGCGAGCGCGGTCCCCAGTTCGAGCGCCGGCAGGACCCCTACCCCCAGGAAGGCCCGCAACATGACTAAGCCAGGACGCCTCGGCGTCGGAATCATCGGCGCCGGCAAGGTGGGCGCCGTCCTGGGGGCGGCGCTGCGAGGTGCGGAGCATGCCATCATCGGGGTATCCGCGGTCTCGGACGCCAGCCGCGAACGCGCGGACACCCTGCTGCCCGGCGTACCCATCCTGGATGTGCGGGACATCGTGGAGCGCGCCGAACTGGTGCTGCTCGCCGTGCCGGATGACGCCCTGGGCGGACTCGTGGAGGGGCTCGCAAAGCTCGGCGCCTGGCAGCCCGGCCAGCTCGTGGCGCACACCTCCGGCCGCTTCGGCGTCGGGATCCTGCATCCGGTCCGTGCCGCCGGCGCCGTGCCGCTGGCGCTGCACCCGGCCATGACGTTCACCGGCATGAGCCTGGACCTGACGAGGCTGCTGGATTCCACCTTCGGCGTCACGGCGGACGCCGCGATGCTGCCCATCGCCCAGGCCCTGGTGGTGGAGATGGGTGC
>JAODMS010000255.1 GCA_025464925.1 Arthrobacter sp. | reverse complement strand
GCCTGGCGGTATTCGCGCGGGATGATGACCTTGATGTCCTTGTCGAGCACCTGAACCATGAGAGGCTGTGCACCCTGGTTTTGACCATTGACAAACTTGGTGGGGCCGTAGGGCATGAAGTGGTCTGCGAAAGTGCTCTTTTCCAGCGAATCAATGATGGCGGCACGGTCGGTGGACTTGGCCCGTTCCAGCGCATCAGCCAACAGCCACATCGCCGAGTAAGTCAGGAACAGTTCATAGCTGAAATACAGGCCTTTGGCCTCCACGCGCTTCTTGAGCGCCTGCGCCCGCGGGTCCTTGGGGTTGAACCAATGGTTGCAGTCAATGATGCCGTTGGCGGCTTCCGGAAACTCTTTGAGGAACTTGTAGCTCGATGCCGCACCTCCCAGTACGGAGTAGATGGCCTTGGGCGTGACTTTTTGCTGCTGCATGGTGCGCACCAGGAGCGCGTACTCGTTGTAATAGTTGGCGGGAATAACGATGTCGGGGTTGACCGACTTCATGCGCAGCACGATGTTGTTGAAGTCACGCGTGGGGTTGGCATGTTTGACGATTTCCTTGACCTCGTAGCCAAAGCCTGGCAACTCACGCGCCAGCAGCTGCGCCGTGCCACTGCCAAACAGCGACTCTTCATGAATGATCATGACCGTCTTGGCCGGTTTGCCAGCTGCGGTGTTGAGTACGTGCAAGTTGGCAATGGCAGTTTCTGCAACCTTTTTATATCCGGGCGCAAAACGAAAGGTATTTTTCAAACCCCGCTCCACGATCTGGTCAGCCACGCCCACATCCACGATGTGCGGCAGGTTGTATTTGGCAGCCGCTTGCGTGGTGGCCAGGCAAATGGCCGAGGCAAACGCCCCCACCACAGCACACACACCGGCCTCGTTCATCTTCTCCACTTCCGCAACACCGGCCTGGGGCTGCGACTGGGCGTCACCCAAGAGCGCCTCGATCTTGGCACCGCCCAGCGACTTGATCCCGCCCGCCTTGTTGATGTCTTCAATGGCCATCAGCGCACCTTCCCGACACTGCTGGCCAGAGTAGGCCAATGCGCCGGTCACAGGATGCAGCACCCCGACCTTGATGGTTTTGGGCTGCGCCCCGGCTACAAGTGGGAACGCAATTGCAGACGCAGCGGCAGCGGACTGGGACATGAAATGGCGGCGAGTCGTCATGGGCTATTTCCTGGCTATGGTTTTAAAAAGGCGAAAAACGTTGAACGATTCAGTGAAACTGCGCAGACAGCTCTTTGCTGACCCACACCTTGGCATCAATGCTGCCCACGCGGGACAGCTGCATCTGGTACTCGTAGCGATCCGGTCGATATAGGCCATGGAGCCACTGCACCGGACGCTCCTGGTCGTCGTAAATAAGGCGACGCACCGCCAGCAAAGCAGAACCTACCGCAATGTCCAGATGTTTTGCGACCACGGCATCGGCCAGCTTGGCAGAGATGGTTTGGCTGGCACGGCCAACCTTCACACCCGACTCCTCAAGAAGCACCAAGATAGGCTTTTGGGCAAGTTCGCGTTTACCGAACTGCCGGGCGATATCGCCGGGAACATAGGTGGTGATGTGGGACAAAGGGCCTTCTTGCGTACTGCGCACGCGAATCGCTTTTTGTACCGTGTCCCCTACGCCAATCAGCAAGGCCGTCGCCACTGCAGGAGAAGCCGCAACGGTCTCTACATTCAGCACCCTGACCGAGGTTTGAAGACCCATGCTGACCAGGTTTTCCAACAGGCCTGTCAGCTGTGCCCGGCTGGCAGGCCCGTCACCCGCTGCGCTGCTTTGCGCATCCACCTGCGGCTGCACCCGGCGGGTCCCACGGCCCGGCTCGCGCGAAATCATGCCTTCGCTTTGCAGCAACTCCAGAGCACGCCTGACCGTCACACGGGCGACGGAAAATTGCTGCATCAGTGTCAGCTCACCAGGCAGGCCGGCGTCAAAGCGACCCTCTTGCAACTGCTCTCGCAGCACCAGATAAATCTGGTGGTACTTGGGCAGAGGCAGGTTTGTTGAGCGCATGGGGTTCATCATAAAAACAGTTCTAATGTCCTGTCAATGAGACATTTAAAGAAAAACAAGTACCCAAGGGTTTCTCTGTACCCTTTCATGGGCACCAGTCCAGGTCGATCACTGGCCTCCCATTTCAAGATCGCCAGCCGTGCGCACGTCCACGGAGAAGAGAAATTTATAGGTTTTGAACTGGAATGTGTGGGCTTGAGGTCGCCAATGAATCTGCACAGATGTTGATGCGTGCCTTCCCGAACATCATGTGCTGTCGCGCCGCGCTGACGGCTGTAGACTGCCTCATTCAGTGCGGGCAACTGCTGGCAGGTGCAGGGCCAAGTCATTCCAGACATCCTGGCGGGTGATCCTGCCATCGGTCACCTCGAAACGATCGATGAACCGGATTGCCTCGAAGGTCGAGCCATCTAGCCAACAACCATGCAGGGTTCCGAAGCAATAAACGATGGCGCCATCATCGGTCCAGCTTGCGTCAAATCGGTCATAGATCTTGGCCACATTCCTGTACCGCTCACGCGAGAATTCCACCAGTTCTTCCAGCCGGTGCAATGCTAGACTGCCGGGAAAACGCATGGTGAAACCGGGTGCAAGCAAGGCGGCTGCACTGTCCAGATCGCGTTGCTGCATGCAGTCCAGAAAGTGGCGCACCAGTTCTACGGCATCGACACGTTCCGCATTGCCTGTGGCAAGCACCTTGCCATCTCGCTGGTAGGTGTTTGCATGGCTGACAAATGCGATGGTGCCGGCAGCAGGCGCAGCGATCACTGATCGCACTGCTTGCGCCACACGGCCCACTATTTTTGCCTCCGCTTCTTTGGAGTAACCAGGCAACAGGGTGATGGAGATGACGGGCATGGAGCTGTCCTTGTTTGTTGAGAGAGCCTGCGATGTTGTTGCCTGGAGTCGATCGTGTCCGGAATTGAAACGCAACTATGCTCGATCCCGGTTACCGTTCTGATTAGGCAAGAATTTGCACGTCAAAGTGGACCCCAGAATCAAGACCATTTTTCAATCAGTTTAAGTCGTCTTCGATTGCCACTGAAACCGGAGGGCGCTACTCTAATTTTGACTTTGCTTCTTGGTGATCGGGTTGAAGACAGCAAAAAGCCCGCACATGGAGGGCTTCGGCAATGCAGTGCACTGCGGATAGAAATCAGAGGTTTACTGCTGAAAATTGGCCGATCTGCCTCAAGGCGTGGTCTTTTTCTCGCTGTGCTTATGCGGTCCAGTGGAAGCGTTGGTTAAACTCTTTTTAGCCTGCGCCTTGTCGCTTGTAGGCTGGCAGCTGAAGTTTTCTTGGGTGAATGATTTTTTGCGTCTTGGGTGTCTTTGCTGTTTTAAGGGATCTGGCCGCAGGATTCAATAATGAATGTCTTGCATTGGCCCACGGTGTCGTCCTGCCTCTGACGCGCTGCTCGACAGCATTGAGAAAAAATGACTTGAACAATTGAATTCAGGCGTGCTGACTGCAGCATGGCTCAAAATGATGTGGCCCTTTTCGTTTGGCCAATGGTCGAACCGCACGAAAGCAGCCCAAAATTTACAGGGCTGGTGTTCTTCAAACACATTACTTTTCGAATTGCGTCCATGCGGTCATTCTCAAGCATCGCTTGCTGCGACTGCCCAAAAACCCTCTCGTCCGCACGAACGGTATCAACATGGACATACTCAGACGTTCATCACCGCCACTGAACGCACATTGAGATATGCCTCCAACGCTTCGGGTCCGCCTTCGGAGCCGTAGCCCGAGTCCTTGATGCCGCCGAACGGCATCTCGGCCGAAGGCATGGCGGGCATGTTGATCCACAGCATGCCGACTTCGACGCGGCGCGCCAGCAGATCT
>JAODMS010000129.1 GCA_025464925.1 Arthrobacter sp. | reverse complement strand
AGGCCATCGGCCACGCCGAAGTGCTGGACGCCCGGGAGGCGATCAACCACTGGAAGGCCGACGGCCTGGACCTGGATCCGATCCTGCACGGCCTCGAGTTCGACGACGACGCCCCGCTGCGCAACATGACTTCGCAGAACCACGAGCTGGACAAGCACTTTGACCAGCGGCTGATCACCATGGCCACGGAGGCGCTGACCGACCGCAGCCCGGTGAAGATCGCCGTGGACGTCATCAACACTGACCGCTCGGTGGGCACGATGCTCGGCCACACGGTGACCAAGACGTTCAGCACCGACGTGCTGGCGCCGGACACCATCGACATCACCCTGACCGGCACCGCCGGACAATCGCTGGGCGCGTTCCTGCCCGCCGGTATCACGCTGCGCCTGTTCGGTGACTCGAACGACTACGTGGGCAAGGGCCTTTCCGGCGGACGCATCATTGTCCGGCCGGACCGCACCAACGTGTTCAAGGCCGAAACCAACGTCATCGCCGGCAACGTGATCGGCTACGGCGCAACGAGCGGCGAGATGTTCCTGCGCGGCCAGGTGGGCGAACGCTTCCTGGTCCGGAACTCCGGTGCCACCGCCGTCGTCGAGGGCATTGGCGACCACGGCTGCGAGTACATGACCGGCGGCCAGACGCTGATCATCGGCCGCACCGGCCGCAACTTCGGTGCCGGCATGTCCGGCGGCACCGCCTACGTCCTGGACCTGGACACTGCCAAGGTCAACAAGGACGCCCTGCAGTCCGGTGAACTCCAGCTCCGCGAGCTGGACGCCGAGGACCGCGACATCGTGCACGGCCTCCTGGTCAAGCACGTCGAAGAAACTGACTCCCAGCTGGCGGCGCGCCTCCTCGAGAACTTCGATGACACCGCTGCCCGCATTACCAAGGTGCTGCCGCGCGACTACGCGGCTGTGCTGCAAACCCGTCTCGACGCCATCGAAGAGGGCCTGGACCCCGACGGCGAAGAAGTGTGGTCTCGAATCCTGGAGGTAACCGGTGGCTGATCCACGCGGATTTTTGAAAGTACGCCAGCGGGAAACCCAGCCACGGCGTCCCGTTCCCGTCCGCATCATGGACTGGAAGGAAGTGTACGAGGCGCAGGAGAAGGGCACCCTGAAGGCGCAGGCCGGCCGCTGCATGGACTGCGGCGTGCCGTTCTGCCACCAGGGCTGCCCGCTGGGGAACCTGATCCCTGACTGGAATGACCTCATGTGGCGGGACAAGGGCGAGGAAGCCATTGAGCGGCTGCACGCCACCAATAACTTCCCGGAGTTCACCGGACGCCTGTGCCCGGCTCCCTGTGAGGCGTCCTGCGTGCTGGGGATCAACCAGCCCGCCGTGACCATCAAGCAGGTGGAGGTCTCCATCATCGATGAGGCCTTCGAGAACGGCTGGGTCAACCCGCTGCCGCCGGCCCGCCTCACCGGCAAAACGGTCGCCGTCGTGGGCTCCGGCCCGGCCGGACTCGCCGTGGCGCAGCAGCTGACCCGCGTGGGGCACACCGTCGCCGTGTATGAGCGAGACGACAAGATCGGCGGACTCCTGCGCTACGGGATCCCCGACTTCAAGATGGAAAAAGAACAGGTGGACCGCCGGCTGGAGCAGATGAAGGCCGAAGGCACGCGTTTCCGGACCGGCGTCGCCGTCGGCACCGACGTGACCTGGGAGCAGCTGCGCCGCCGTTACGACGCCGTCGTGGTCGCCACCGGGGCCACCGTCCCGCGTGATCTGCCGATCCCGGGCCGTGGGCTGGAGGGCATCGAATTCGCCATGGACTACCTGGTGCCGGCCAACCGGGTCGTGGCGGGGGAGACGGTGGAAAACCAGATCCATGCCGCCGGCAAGCATGTGGTGATCCTGGGCGGCGGTGACACCGGAGCGGACTGCCTCGGCACTGCGCACCGGCATCAGGCAGCCTCCGTGACCACCCTGGCGATCGGCAAGCAGCCGCCCATGGAGCGGGCAAGCCACCAGCCCTGGCCCACGTTCCCCACGCTGTTCGAAGTTGCCAGCGCCCACGAGGAAGGCGGCGAACGCACCTACCTCGCCTCCACCGTCGAGTTCGTTGGAGAAAACGGCAAAGTGACAGGGGTGAAGGTGGCCGAAACCGAATTTGTGGACGGCAAGCGGCTCCCTAAGGCAGGAACCGAGAGGGTAATCCCGGCGGATCTCGTCCTGCTGTCACTGGGGTTCACCGGCCCCGAGCCTGCGGGGATCACCGAGCAGGTCAGGGCGGAATTCGACGGCCGCGGCAATGTGGCGCGGGATGGCTACTACATGACCAACACGGAAGGCGTCTTCGTTGCCGGCGACGCCGGCCGTGGCCAGTCGCTCATCGTCTGGGCCATTGCCGAGGGGCGCGCCTGTGCCGCCGCGGTGGACAAGTTCCTCATGGGCAAGACCATCCTTCCGGCCCCCGTCGCGCCGACCGACCGGGCGCTGGCCGTCCTGTAGTTCTGCCGGACCGCTTCCGTAACCGCTTCATCCATGCAAGAGACTACTAGGGTAGGTATATGAGACGCGCTAAAATAGTGGCCACCTTCGGACCGGCAATCGCGAGCTTCGAGAACACGCTCGCCGTGCTGGAAGCCGGCGTTGACGTGGCCCGGATGAACATGAGCCACGGCGACTACGCCGTGCACGACACCACGTACGAGAACGTCCGCAAGGCCGCAGGCCAGCTCGGCAAGCCGGTCGGCATCATGGCCGACCTGCAGGGGCCCAAGATCCGGCTCGGCCGCTTCGTCGACGGACCGCACCTCCTGAACGTCGGTGACACCTTCACCATCACCACCGAGGACGTCCCCGGGACCAAGGACATCGCCTCCACGACCCTCAAGAGCCTCACCGAAGACGTCCACCCCGGCGATGCGCTGCTGATCGACGACGGCAAGGTTGCCCTCCGCGCGATCGACGTCGACGACGTCAAGGTGGTCGCCCAGGTGATCGTCGGCGGGTACGTTTCGAACAACAAGGGCATCAACCTGCCCGGCGTTGCCGTGAACGTCCCGGCGCTGAGCGAAAAGGACGAGGACGATCTACGCTGGGCGATGCGCCGCGGCGTGGACATGGTTGCCCTCTCCTTCGTCCGGGACGCCTCGGACATCAAGCGGGTCCACGAGATCATGGACGAAGAAGGCCGCCGCGTGCCCGTGATCGCCAAGATCGAAAAGCCGCAGGCCGTGGAGCAGCTGCACGAGATCATCGACGCCTTCGACGCCATCATGGTGGCCCGTGGCGACCTCGGTGTGGAACTTCCCCTGGAGGAAGTGCCGATCGTCCAGAAGCGCGCGATTGAACTGGCACGCCGCTGGGCCAAGCCGGTCATCGTGGCCACCCAGGTGCTCGAGTCCATGATCGAGAACCCGCGCCCGACCCGCGCCGAGGCCTCCGACTGCGCCAACGCCGTGCTTGACGGCGCCGACGCCGTCATGCTCTCCGGCGAGACCAGCGTGGGCAAGTTCCCGATCGAGACGGTCAAGGTCATGGCCCGGATCATCGAATCCACCGAGGTCCACGGCCTGGAGCGCGTTCCGCCGCTGGGCACGAAGCCCCGGACCCGGGGCGGCGCTATCACCCGAGCCGCCGTCGAAATTGCCGACCAGCTGGATGCGAAGTACATCTGTACCTTTACCCAGTCCGGTGACTCAGCGCGCCGGCTTTCCCGGCTGCGCCCGGTCCGTCCTGTCTTCGCCTTCACCCCGGTGGAACACGTCTGGAACCAGTTGGCCCTGACTTGGGGTATCCAGCCGGTGCTGGTCCCGACGGTGGGCCACACCGACGAGATGACCGCCCAGGTGGACCGCAGCCTGCTGGAGCTCGACGTCGTGGAGGACGGCGACCTGGTGGTTATTGCCGCCGGTTCGCCTCCCGGAAAAGCCGGTTCCACGAACTCGTTGAAGGTCCACAGGGTGGGCGACCTCGCCGACACCTCCGGCCCCGCCGAGGCGCAGGGACGCAAGGAAAAGCTCGGCCCGTGGCGCGAAAAGAAGAAGAAGAACAAGGGCTGAGTTCCGGCCAGCTAGTTCTTTCAAGCTGAGACGCTTGTGCAGACAAGGGAGGGTCCCCGCCGATGGCGGGGACCCTCCCTTGTCGCGTGCGGTGCAGGCTAGTTGACCTGGTTGATGATGGTTTCGGCAACCTCGCGCATGCTGAGGCGGCGGTCCATCGAGGTTTTCTGGATCCAGCGGAAGGCTTCCGGCTCGCTGAGTCCCATCTTGGTGGTCAGCAGGCTCTTGGCGCGCTCCACGAGCTTGCGGGTGGCAAATTGCTCCTGGAGGTCGCTGACCTCGCCCTCCAGCGCCTTGATTTCCTCGTGGCGGGAGAGCGCAATCTCAAGGGCGGGAATCAGGTCTGCCGGGGTGAAGGGCTTGACCACGTAGGCCATGGCGCCGGCGTCGCGGGCGCGCTC
>JAODMS010000124.1 GCA_025464925.1 Arthrobacter sp. | reverse complement strand
CCGGGTAGCCCTCGGCGTACTTGTTGGTCAGGACTGAGCCCTGGGCTTCCATCACTGCGCGGGGGGCGAAGTTCTCGGAGGCGATCATTTCCAGGGTGCCGCGCTGGCGGCCCAGCTCCTGGGCCAGGACGGCGGCGATTTCGGGGTCGAGTTCGGCCAGCGGCTGGTTGCTTACGGCGGCTGAGGAAAGGCTTGCTGAAGTCGATACAGCGGAAGCTGATGAGAGGGTCACGAGGAACTCCTGGTTAGGCAACGGGCACTGCTTAAGGTCAGGTTACCGGCTGGCCCGCCCAGGTGCCCCAGGTTACGGGCCTCCGGATCAGGGGCACGCGCCAAAGGCCGACGCCCCGCAAGGAGGCGCCAACGGCGGGGCCGCAGCAAGGCGCTGCCGCCGGCAAGACATGACCCTCGGCCCAGGCGTACGATCCGTGGTCTTCGTAAATGCCGCTCCCTGGTGGTTAGCCACCCAACGCCAGTTGCGACCGTTTAAGCCTACCCCAGTCCCGGCTGTTGCCCCAGGATGCCCTGGCCCGGACACCCGGGGCAGCGCGGGTAGGCTTTTCCTCGTGACTGACGACCAGCTGACTGCTTCCTACATCCTGACCCTCTCCTGCCCGGACCGCCCCGGCATCGTGCATGCCGTCGCTGGGGCCCTCCTGGTGGGGGGCTGCAATATTACGGACTCCCAGCAGTACGGCAGCCACAGCACCGGCACCTTCTTTATGCGGGTCGAGGCCACGACGGCGGCCTCCCAGGCCGAGCTGCAGGCGGCCCTGGAGCCCGTCGCCCGGGCCTTCGGCATGCAGTGGAGCCTCAATCCGGCAGGCCGGAAGGTCCGCACCCTGCTGATGGCCAGCACCTCGGCGCACTGCCTCAACGACCTGCTGTTCCTGCAGCGCTCCGGAACCCTGCCGATCGAGATTCCGGCCATTGTGTCCAACCATCGGGACCTGGCCGACCTGGCCGAGTTCTACGGCGTTCCCTTCCACCACATCCCGGTCACGCCGGACACCAAGGCCCAGGCCGAGGACGCCCTCCGCGCCCTCATGGCCGAGCACGACATCGAGCTCACGGTCCTCGCCCGGTACATGCAGATCCTTTCCGACGAGCTGTGCACCGAGCTCACCGGCAAGGCCATCAACATCCACCATTCCTTCCTGCCCTCCTTCAAGGGCGCCCGGCCATACCACCAGGCGCACGCCCGGGGCGTGAAGCTCATCGGCGCCACGGCGCACTACGTGACGGCAGCCCTGGATGAGGGGCCGATCATCGAGCAGGAGGTCATCCGGGTGGACCACCGGCGCACCCCGGAGCAGTTCGTCCAGATGGGCCGCGACGTGGAGGGCCGCGCGCTCGCCCAGGCGGTGCAGTGGCACGACGAACACCGCGTGCTGTTGGACGGCAACCGGACGGTTGTTTTCAGCTAGCCCCGGTCATTGAATAGGGGTATGGCACTTTCCCCGACTGATCCGCTGGCGGAATTCATGTCCCTGCTCAAGTCCGAGGGCCGGCACTCGGTGCTGGGGCTCGACTGCGGCCCGGGCGCCGACGGGCTCCTCTTCGTCCAGTCCGGCATCCATTTCACGGGCGTTGATCCCTCCGAGGAACACATCCACTCAGCGCGTGCCCGCGGCCTGGAGGCCTCGGTGGCCGCCGCCGCCTCCCTTCCGTTCGCCGACTCGGCGTTCCAGTCCGTCTGGGCTGTGGACGCCCTGGCGGGCGTGCCCCGGGAGCAGCAGGACGACGTCGTCCGCGAGCTGGGGCGGGTGGCGGAACCGGGCGCGCCGATCGCCGTCGTGCTTCCGGATCCCGGGGAGGGCTTCACCGTGCTGCGCTCCCCCGGGGGAAACATCTGAAGAGCGGCCCGGCGGGCAGGCTGCCGGGCGTGTCCTAGGCTGGGGGCATGACTCCCATCTACGCTTTCGCCGGGGACACCCCGGCCGTCGACGGCTCCGCCTTCCTCGCACCCACTGCCTCGGTGATCGGCAAGGCCACGCTGGCCGAAAATTCGAGCGCCTTCTACGGCGTTTCGGTCCGGGCGGACACCGCCGCCATCACCGTGGGCGCGGGGACCAACCTGCAGGACAATGTGGTGCTGCACGCGGACCCCGGATTCCCCTGCACCGTGGGCGCGCGGGTCAGCGTCGGCCACGGTGCCGTGGTGCACGGCTGCACGGTCGAGGACGACTGCCTGATCGGCATGAGCGCCACCATCCTCAACGGCGCGGTGATCGGCGCCGGCTCCCTGGTGGCCGCCGGCGCGGTGGTCCTGGAGGGGACCATCATCCCGCCGCGCTCGCTGGTCGCCGGGGTTCCGGCCAAGGTCCGACGGGAGCTGAGCGACGAGGAGTTCGCCGGCGTCCAGCGCAACGCAACCCGCTACCAGGAGCTGGCGCGGGCGCACCGCGAGCTGCACCGCTCCTGACGCCGTGGTCCGGCAGGTGCGGCCCCGGAGATTCAGTCCAGGGAGATCGGGCCCATTTCGTCGAGCAGCTCCCCCGGACCCGGGTTGCCGGCGGACGTCCGGCCGCCGAGGTGGTTCACGACGCCCCAGACCGCGTTCAGCCCCGTGGTGACGGCGCCTTCGGCCCACCCGGCCGTGAAGGAGACGTCGTCTCCGGCCAGGAAGATCCCGCGCTGTTCATCCGGCAGCTTGTCCTGCTTGAAGTGCGTGAAGAGCCGCTGCTGGTACCGGTAGTGCCCGGGGAGGTTGGCCTTGAAGGCCCCCATGAAGTTGGGGTCCGCTTCCCAGGAGACGGTGATGGGCTGCCCGACGATGTGGCTTGCGATGTCGACATCCGGATAGATCTGCGCGAGCGAGTGCAGCATCAGCTCGACCCGCTGGTCCGCATCCAGGGCCAGCCACTTCAGCGCGTCATCGTTCCAGGTGTAGGAGAGCAGGATCACGGCCGGCTGGTCGGGGCCGTTGTCCAGCAGATAGGTGGCGCGGTTCAGGCGGTCCGTCAGCGTCATGGACAGCACCTCGCGGCCGGTCGAAGGATCGATGTCCTTCCAGAAGGGCCGGTCCACCATCACGAACGTCTTGGACGACTGCATGTAGTGCGAGCGCTCGATCGCGGTCCAGAGTTCAGCGGGAAAGAGGGCTTCCTTGGTGTGGATGCGGGTGGACAGGAGCCAGGACTGGCAGGTGGTGACGACGGCCGGATACGTGGACTCGCGACCCCAGCGTTCGCGGATGCGGAAGTCGCCGCTCCCCTCCCGTGCGATCCGGTCCACGGCGCCGCGCGGGACGCCGGCGTGGAGTGATGCCAGGGACGTGCCGTCCGGCCAGTGGGCCATGCCCGACGGCGCGTGCTGCCATAGCGCCTCGGGGAGCCGCTGCGCGCCACCGGCGATGAGGCGGTGCCGGTCGTCGGCATCGGTATACACGACGCGCAGGATTTCCAGGATGGAGTTGGGGAAGTCGGTGTCCCAACCGCCGGTGCCGAACCCCACCTGCCCGAAGGCCTCGCGGTGGGCGAAGCCGGCCTCCTTGAAGGAGTCGCTGCCGGCGATGAAACCGTAGAACGTCTGCTCATCCAGCAGCGGAAGGAGTTCGTTCCAAAGCTCCTTGATCCTGCCGGTGTCCCGGGCGCGGATGGCGGCCTGCATTTCACGGAACTGGGCGCCATCATTGACGGCTGACTTCCAGGCGTCCGCCACCTCAAGGAAAAACGGCGGGAGGTCCGCCGCCGTGGTGGCGTAGTGCTTCTGCCCCGCGAGCTCGATCACCGTGCTGGAGGTCGCGGGCGTCAGCGGATTGGGAAACTCCCGGGTTTCCAGCCCGAGCAGCTCCACGTAGTGGTAGAAAGCCTTGCCGGAGACCGGGAAGCGCATCCCGCCGAGATCGGCAACCACACCGGGTGCGGAGGGGAAGTTCGCCGTCCGGAGGCGGCCGCCGATCTGATCGGCCTCGAAAACCACCGGGCGCAGGCCAAGCTTCATCAGTTCATAGGCGGTGATGAGCCCGGAGAGCCCGGCGCCGACGACGGCGACCTCCGTTCCGTACAGCGCGGGCGGGATGGAGCCCAGGCCATCGGGATGGGCCAGATAGTGGTCGTAGCTGAAGGGGAAATCCGGGTTCAGCATGGTGATCGGCGCTTCGGCCGGCGACGGACCTGTGCCCCGTTCGGGGGACGGCAGTTCGGTGGCGATGGTCATGAGTGGTCTGCCTTCGATTCCGGGGTTGATGCGGTGGCGGAAAAATTCCTGCCGGCTAGTTCACGGTATTCCTCGGAGCTCAGGGCGGCCACTCTGGAGTGCCGGCGGCCGTAGCCGAAGTAGGCGGCCCCGCCGACCAGCATCCAGATTCCGAAGACGGCCCACGTCTCGGCACCGAGGTTCAGCATGAGAAAAGCGCACATGAGGGCGCCGAGGATGGGTGTGAGCGGAAACAGCGGCACGCGGAAGCTGCGCTTAAGCTGCGGCCGGGTGCGCCGCAGGTAGATGACGGCCACGTTGACCAGGGCGAAGGCAAAGAGCGTCCCGATGCTGGTGGCGTCGGCCAGGGCCCCGAGCGGGACCAGGCCGGCGGTCAGTGCGACGGCGGTGCCGACGATCAGGGTCCCGGCCACCGGGGTGCCGGTGCGGGCCGAGACGCGCCCGAAAATCCTGGGGATCATTCCGTCCCTTGCCATCGCCAGCAGGATGCGGGTCTGCCCGTAGAGGACCGTCAGCACAATGCTGGCAATGGCCAGGACGGCCCCGACGGCGAACACGGCCGCCATCCACGGCTGGCCCGTGGTCTCCTCGAGGATTTTCACCAGGGCTGCTTCGGTGCCGTCGAACCAGCCCCACGGGCGCGCACCGATGGCTGCTACGGCAACGAGCACATAGATGGTGGTGACAATGAGCATCGACAGCAGGATCGCCCGCGGCAGGTCGCGCTTGGGATTCCGGGCTTCCTCGCCGGCCGTGGAGGCCGCGTCGAAACCGATGTAGGAGAAGAAGACGCTGGATGCGGCGGCGGAGACGCCCGCGGCGCCCATCGGCAGCAGCGGTTCAAAGTGTCCGACGTTGAAGGCCGTGAATGCCACGGCGCAGAAGAACACCAGGATGCCGACCTTGATCACCACGATCGCGGTGTTGATCCAGGCGCTCTCCTTGGCGCCGCGGACCAGGAGCACCATGGCCAGGACCACGATCACGATTGCGGGTGCGTTCAACACGCCGCCGCCGCCGGGCGGCTGGGAAACGGCATCCGGCAGGACCTGGCCGAAGACCGCCAGGGCTTCATTGACGTACTGCCCCGCCCCGACGGCGACGGCGGCCACCGAGACGGCGTACTCCAGGACCAGGCACCAGCCGCAGATCCAGGCCATCCCCTCGCCCATCGTGGCGTAGGTGTACGAGTAGCTCGAACCGGCGGCGGGCACCATGCCGGCCATCTCCGCGTAGGAGACGGCGGACAGCAGGGCCGCGAAGCCGGCAAGGGCAAAGGAGATCCAGATCGCCGGTCCGGCAAGTGGCACGGATTCGCCCAGGATGACCAGGATGCCGGTGCCGAGGGTGGCGCCGACACTGATCATCGTCAGCTGCAACACCCCGAAACTGCGGACCAGGCCGGTGCCGCCGTGTCCGGTGTCGGCCTCGCTGACCAGCTGGCCGATCGGTTTCCGGCGAAGCAGCTGCGCGGCCAGTCCCGAACGGCCGGTGGCCGCCGGGGCCGGTTTCCCAACCAGAGTTGGCACAGTCATCGTTGACGTCCGTTCTTTCGTAGTGGTTGTTTTCCCTTCTTCAGCCTAGGCATGTGAGCCAGCTCTCCCTCGTGTGCAAAAGAACCTATACTCTTCAGTCATGAGACTTAATGCACCGCAGGCGGAAAACCGGGAAGGGCGTCAGGCCGGTGGCCGCTGAAGCCTCCGAGCGCCTGGGTTTCGTCACCCTGGCGCAATTCCTGCGCCAGCTGCCGCCGGCGCTGACGGTTCTTCACGACGGCGGCAACGGAGCCGAACGGCTGCGCTGGGTGGAGCCCAGCGAGCTGGCGGACCCGACTCCCTACCTGCTCGACGGCGAGTTCGTGCTGACGGCAGGCCTGCCCTTTTTGGACGAAGGCAGCCACGAGGAGCGGGTTGACGCGTACGTGCAGCGGCTGGTCCAGGCCCGCGTCGGCGCGCTCGGCTTCGGCTTGGAACCATACTTCGACGCCGTACCGGACACCGTGGTCCAGGCCTGCAAACGGCGCAACCTGACCCTCGTGGCAATACCGGGGCACATCCCGTTCGCCGCCGTGGGGCTTGAGTTCTCGCAGCTGCTGGAATCGGACAACGCCAGGACCTTCCGGCAACTGGCCGACACCAACAGGCAGCTCATGCGCGCGGTGCTGTCGGCGCGGCCGGAACACGAACTCCTGGCGGCACTGGTGCAACGGGTGCCGGTCTGGGCGGTGCTGGTAGGGGCCGACGGTCGGGTTCGTGCCCGCGGGGCAAGCGGCGCGCCCGGGGCGAAGGCAGCTCCAGGCATGGACCCTGCGGCACTGCAGCCGCTGCTGGCAAGGCTGCTGGCCGGCAGCGGCCCGCGGGTGGAGATGGACTCGTTCGACACCGCGGGCTCGGCACTGGTTTTCGGGTACCCCCTGCGGAGCACCCGGGACGCCAACCTGGGCGCCCTGGTCCTGGGCGCGGACGCGCCGCTGACCCCGGCCCAGAACAGCGTCGTCTCCTCCGCCGTCGGGCTCCTGGAACTGCTGGTCCGTCAGCGCACGAGCGGCTCATTGGCCCCCAGCCAGCTCGCCACCGCCTTGCTGCTGCATCCGGAGAGCCTTGGCTCGGGAGCGACACGGCAGGTCAACGGGCTGAAGGACCTGCTGGCGCAGAGCGTCTCCTCCACACGGTCCGGGGCGTTGCGCGTGGTTCTGGGACTCCGTCTGGACCCCGCCGGCAACACAGTTGCCGGCAGCACCGGCAGCACAGCCCGCTCGGGCGACGATCCGGTCAGGGATCTGCTGGAATGGCGCAGGCTTTTCGACACCAAGCTGGTGGAGGCCACTGATGACGGCTTCGCCGCCATCACCAGGCTGAAGGTCGACGACGCCCTGCTGGCTGAGGTTGAACGGCTCGGCTGGCGCCTTGTGATCGGAAGTGCCACCGAATTAGCCGGACTGGCAGGCTCCTACCAGCGCGCCTCGTCCCTTTGCGGCCGCGTGCGGACCACTGGGCACAGCCTCCGGGTCGACGACGTGACCTGGTCAGTGACGGGACTTTTGGGCAAGGAGGCAGGCGCCATGCTGGCCGCCCGGCTGCTGGCACCCGTGCTGGCCCTCGAACCGGACCGCCGGGACAGCCTGCTGGGCATCCTCCGCGCCTGGCTCGGCGAGAACGGCAGCTGGGACTCAACAGCGAAAGCCACGGGACTTCACCGCAACAGCGTCCGCCGCCAGATCGGTGTCCTTGCGGAGCTGCTGGAGACGGACCTCAACCAGGCCCAGGCCCGCGCGGAGTTCTGGATTGCGCTCCAGTACACGGACGAACTCCTCGATCGTCCGGACGCCCGGGACTCCGGCGCTGTTCAGCTGTCCCACAAACGGTAGATCTCCGGCCTGCGGTCCCGCAGATAGGCCACATCGCCTGCGCCGGCCGCGGCGGGCTCCGGCAGCTCGGCAAACAGCAGTTCCGTCCCAGCCCCGGCCGCCGCCAGCAGGGAGCCATCCGGAGCCGCTATCACGCTGCCGCCGAGGAAGGCGCAGCCCTCCTCGATGCCGGCATGGTTGGCGTAGGCCACCGTTAGCTGGTTCTCCAGCGCCCGCGCCCGGATCAGCACCTGCGGTACGGCGTCGAAGCCCTCGGCGAGGGCGGTCGGAACCAGCAGCAGCTCCGCGCCGCGCACTGCGGCGGCACGCACGAACTCGGGAAACTCGATGTCATAGCAAATTCCCAGAGAGGTTTTGACCCCATGGAAATTCACGACGCCGGGGGCTGATCCGGCCGCGGTGAACGCCTGGCGCTCCTCCGGACCGAAGAGATGCACCTTGGCGTACTGGAGCAGTTCCGTTCCGTTCTCATCGACCAGGGTGGCCGTGATCTGCCACTCCCCTGCCCCGGTGACTGCGGGCAGGCTGTAGACCAGCGCAATGCCGTTCCTGCGGGCGATGTCTGCCAGGGCCCGCCGAAGCGACGGCAGCGTGTCGGGGTTAAGTTCCGCCCGAAGCCTGAGGGGTGCGTAGCCCACCGGAAACAGTTCCGGCGTGAGCAGGAGCTGCGCGCCGGCAGCGGCAGCTTTCCGCGCGGCGTTCTCCACCGTGCCGCAGTTAGCCTGCACATCCAGCACGGCGGAGTTCGCCTGCAATAGGGCCAGCAGCATCTTTACCACCTCACAATCGCCGGGGGACGCCCGCAGGACGCTGCGGGCTCTCTTCCTATCCAGCGTAGTTCGGGCCCGGGCGTTTGCCCGCAGTGCATTTCCACCCGCCGAACCGCCCCCCGGGACGGAACGCCCGGCCGGCAGGGAGAGGGTGGACGCGGGCGATGTTGCGTTAACTTCTTGACTACAAGGCCGGGATGCGTCACGCTTCATTGCATGCCAGCCCCAACGCGCTCAACGAGGAGCCGCACCAAGAACCCCGGATCGCAGACCGCCCTCCGGCACCTCAACCAGCAGCGGATCATCGAAAGCCTTCTGGCCGGCCCTTCGACGCAGGCTGAACTGGCCCGGCAGACCGGCCTCTCCACGGCCACGGTCTCCAACATCGTCAAAATCATGCAGGATGCCGGACTGGCGTCCACCGAGCCCATCACCAGTTCCGGGCGGCGCGCCCTGAACGTCCGGCTCAACAGCAACGGCGCAGTTGCCGTCGGGATCGACTTCGGCCGACGGCACCTGCGGGTGGTCCTGGCCTCGCTCAGCTACCACGTGATCGCCGAGGAGTCGGTACTGCTGCCTTTGGGCCACCACGCCGAGGACGGCATCTCGGCCGCCAAATCAGTGCTGGCCAGGCTGTTGGCGGAAAGCGGCGTGGAGCGCAGCTCCCTGGTAGGTGCCGGCGTCGGCATTCCGGGCCCGATCGACCGCCGCACCGGGACCGTGGCGCAAGGGGCCATCCTGCCCGAATGGGTCGGCATCAACATCCTGCAACGACTCGAAGAGGCCCTGGACCTGCCGGTCTTTGTGGACAATGACGCCAACCTGGGCGCCTTGTCCGAGGTTACCTGGGGGCCGCACAGCGGCGTCAGCAACCTGATGTTCCTCAAGGTCGGTTCCGGTGTCGGCGCCGGGCTGATCCTCAATGGCATCCCGTACTACGGCAATGTGGGCATCACGGGCGAAATCGGCCATGCCACCATCCACGAACACGGGCTCATCTGCCGTTGCGGAAACCGCGGTTGCCTGGAAACCATCGCCTCCACCACCACCATGATCGAACTCCTGGGCCGCGGCGAGGACAAGCCGCTCTCGCCCCTGGACATCGTCCGGAAGGCGCTGGAACGGGACCCCGCGACGCTGCGCATAGTGGACGACGCCGGCCTGGCCGTCGGCCGCGCCCTGGGAAATGTGGCGAACCTGATCAACCCCGAGGTGATAGTGGTGGGAGGCCCGCTGGCCGGACTCGGCGAACTGCTGCTGGACCCGATCCGGCGCGGCCTGATCCGCCATGCGGTGCCCGTCATCGGGGAGACGACCACCCTCACCATGTCCTCCCTGGGGAACCGGGCCGAAGCCCTCGGGGCCACGGCCCTCGTCTTCCAGCACGCCGGAATCCGCCGGAACTAGCTTTTCGTTACCGGCCTGTTGCGTTAAAGACTTGACGACAATGCCGGTATCACGTTTACTCTTTCATCAGACGGCCCTGCGGTTTGCAGGGGCCGGACAACGAAGTCATGCATTGGAGGCGTAAGGGCCCATGACGTCCCTCAACACGCACAACGATCCGATCGATACGCACAGCGACCCGGTAATCCTCGAGATGCGCTCCATCACCAAAGAGTTCCCCGGCGTCAAAGCATTGGCCGAAGTGAACCTGCGGGTGAAGGCCGGTGAAATCCACGCCATCTGCGGTGAAAACGGCGCGGGGAAATCCACCCTGATGAAGGTGCTCTCGGGCGTCTACTCCTTCGGTAGCTACACCGGAGACATCGTCTACCAGAATGCCGTCCAGCAATTCAAGGACATCCGTGCCAGCGAGCACGCCGGAATCGTGATCATCCACCAGGAACTCGCGCTCATCCCGGAACTGTCCATCGCGGAGAACATCTTCCTCGGCAACGAACCCACCAAGCGCGGCGTGATCGATTGGGCCGAGGCCCGGCTCCGGTCCACCGAGCTGCTGGCCAGGGTGGGACTCCGGGAGGACCCGGATACCCCCGTCAAGGAAATCGGCGTGGGCAAGCAGCAGCTGGTCGAAATTGCCAAGGCGCTGAACAAGTCCGTGAAGCTCCTCATCCTGGACGAGCCCACAGCCGCACTGAACGAATCCGATTCCCAGCACCTGCTGGACCTGATGCTCGGCCTGAAGGGCCGCGGCATCACCTCCATCATCATTTCCCACAAGCTCAACGAGATCGAGCAGATCGCGGATTCCATCACCATCATCCGCGACGGCCGGTCGATCGAAACGCTCAACGTCAAGGCCGACGGCGTTGACGAAGACCGCATCATCAAGGGGATGGTGGGGCGGACCCTGGAATCACGGTTCCCGGACCATGAGCCCAAGATCGGTGATGTGTTCTTCGAAGTAAAGAACTGGAACGTGGGCCACCCGCAGATCCTGGACCGGATGGTCTGCAAGAACTCCAACCTCTTCGTCCGCCGCGGCGAAATCGTCGGTGTCGCCGGCCTCATGGGCGCCGGACGCACCGAACTCGCCCGCTCCATCTTCGGCCGCTCCTACGGCCGCTTCATCTCCGGCCACGTCTACAAGGACGGCAAGGAGCTCCAGCTCAAGAACGTCCGCCAGGCCATCGACGCCGGGCTGGGCTACGTCACCGAGGACCGCAAGTCCCTGGGGCTGAACCTGTTGGACGACATCAAGGCCACCACGGTCTCCGCGAACCTGAGGAAAATCAGCAAGCACAGCGTAGTGGACGCCAACAAGGAATTCACCGTCGCCGAGGAATACCGCAAGTCGCTGCGGACCAAGGCACCGTCAGTGCAGGAGGGCGTGGCCAAGCTCTCCGGCGGCAACCAGCAGAAGGTGGTGCTGGCGAAGTGGATGTTCACCGATCCGGACCTGCTGATCCTGGACGAACCCACCCGAGGGATCGATGTGGGTGCCAAATACGAGATCTCCGGCATCATCCAGCAGCTGGCCAACCAGGGAAAGGGCGTCATCGTCATTTCCTCCGAACTCCCCGAACTGCTGGGCCTCTCGGACCGTATCTACACCATCTTCGAAGGCGCCATCACCGGCGTGCTCAACAAGGACGAAGCCAGCCAGGAAAGCCTCATGAAACTCATGACTTCCGCCCGCAAGACCGCCTGACCCTCTGGGACCATCCAGAACATTCCGGACACAAGGACTGAAACAATGAACGCGTTCAAGACGCTCTTTGGCGGCAACACTCGCCAATTCGGCATGATCTTCGCCCTGGTTGCACTGATCGTCTTCTTCCAGATTGCCACGGAGGGCCGCACGCTGACCCCGGGCAACGTCATCAACCTCTTCAACGGCAACTCCTACATCCTGATCCTCGCCATCGGCATGGTCCTGGTGATCATCGCCGGCCACATCGACCTCTCCGTCGGCTCGGTCGCAGCCTTCGTGGGCGTCAGCGTGGCGCTCTTCATGCGTGACTGGGGCATCCCCTGGTACGTGGGCGTGCTCCTGGGACTCGCACTCGGTGCGCTGATTGGCGCCTGGCAAGGATTCTGGACCGCCTATGTCGGCATCCCGGCGTTCATCGTGACGCTGGCCGGCATGCTCCTCTTCCGCGGCGCCAACCAGTTCGTCGGCAAGTCGAACACCATCCCCGTCCCGGCCGACTTCCAGTACCTCGGTTCCGGCTACCTGCCCGAGGTCGGGCCGAACACGGGCTACAACAACCTGACACTGCTGCTGGGCCTGCTCGCCGTCGCCTTCGTGGTCTTCAGCGAGATCCGGTCCCGCCGCAACGCCAAGGCCCTGGGCGCCGACGTTCCCGAAGCCTGGGTCAGCATCACCAAACTGGTCCTGATCTGCGGCGCCATCCTCTACGCGACCTACCTGTTCGCCACCGGCCGCCCCGGCACGTCCTTCCCGATTCCGGGCCTGATCCTCGCCGTCCTGGTCATCGTCTACGGCTTCATCTCCTCCAAGACCGTCATCGGCCGCCACATCTACGCTGTCGGTGGCAACCGGCACGCTGCCGAGCTCTCCGGCGTCCAGTCCAAGAAGGTCAACTTCCTGGTGATGATGAACATGTCCATCCTTGCCGGCCTCGCCGGCATGATCTTCGTCGGCCGCTCCACCGCCTCGGGCCCGTTCGACGGCGTGGGCTGGGAACTGGACGCCATTGCGGCCGTGTTCATCGGCGGCGCCGCCGTGACCGGCGGCGTCGGCACGGTGATCGGCTCGATCGTCGGCGGCCTCGTGATGGCCGTGCTGAACAACGGCCTGCAACTCCTCGGCGTCGGCGCCGACCTGACCCAGATCATCAAGGGCCTGGTGCTGCTGATCGCCGTCGCGTTCGACGTCTACAACAAGAACCAGGGCAAGAAGTCGATCATCGGCATGATGATGAAGAACTTCAACCGGAGCGGCGCCGAGCTCCAGCCCGACGAAACCACCCGCACCAAAGAGGTCATCTCCAAGGAAGCCTGAGCGGCTCCCCGATGTTCCTCACCACCTATAGAAAGTGAACCAAGCAATGCAAATGATTGGTAAAGCAGGAAAGGCAGCAGCAATCGCTGCTATTGCGGCACTGGCGCTGACAGCCTGCGGCCGTACCGAAACCGCCACCGGCGGCTCCGCCACGGGCGGCGAGGCATTCCCCCAGAGCTCCTCGATCGGCGTCGCACTGCCCCAGAAGACCAGCGAAAACTGGGTCCTGGCGGAGAAGCTGTTCAACGACGGCCTCAACGGTTCCGGTTTCAAGGCAGACGTGCAGTTCGCCAATGGCGGCGTTTCGGAGCAGCAGAACCAGATCAGCGCCATGGTCACCAAGGGCGCCAAGGTCATTATCGTTGGCGCCATCGACGGCGCGCAGCTGGGTACCCAGCTCAAGCAGGCCAAGGACGCCGGCGCAACGATCATTGCTTATGACCGTCTGCTCCTGAACACCGCGAACGTGGACTACTACGTGGCCTACGACAACTTCAAGGTCGGCGTGCTGCAGGGCGAGGCGCTGCTGGACGGGATGCAGGCCAAGAAGGCCAGCGGCCCGTACAACGTCGAGTTGTTCGCAGGCTCCCCGGATGATGCCAATGCGAGGGTCTTCTTCGACGGCGCCATGAGCGTCCTCCAGCCGAAGATCGACGACGGCACCGTGAAGGTGCTGTCCGGCCAGACGTCCTTCGAGCAGGCCGTTACCCAGGGCTGGAAGGCAGAGAACGCCCAGCGTCGTGCCGACACCCTGCTGACCGGCAGCTACGGCAGCGCGACCCTGGACGGCGTGCTGTCCCCGAACGACACCCTGGCCCGCGCGGTCCTGACCTCGGTCAAGGCCGCCGGCAAGCCCCTTCCGGTCATCACCGGCCAGGACTCCGAGGTTGAGTCCGTCAAGTCCATCCTTGCCGGTGAGCAGTACTCCACCATCAACAAGGACACCCGTAAGCTCGTTGAGCACTCGATCACCATGGTCAAGGACATCCAGGCCGGCAAGACGCCCGAGATCAACGATGACAAGTCCTACAACAACAAGGTCAAGACCATTCCGGCCTACCTCCTGGAGCCGGTCATCGTGACCCAGGAAAACGTCAAGACGGCCTACGTCGACGATCCGGTACTCGGACCGCTGACCAAGTAATTCCCGCTGAAGCAGCTCTGCCAAGGCAGCACAGCTTAGGCAAACAAGAGCCCCGGCTCCCCCGCAAGGGAGGGCCGGGGTTCTTTGCACATCCGCTGACCCGCCCCGCGCCTCCCTCCGGATGTCCGCCGTCCTCCCGTCCCCGGGTGAGAGGATGACTCCATGATTGCCCCCATCGCCAAGCCGTGGCTGTTCACCCAGCCGGACCAGGATCCCCGTACGGCCACCGGCGCCAGGCTGCGCTGGGGCGTCATCGCCACCGGAGGAATTGCCGCGTCCGTGACCCGCGACCTCTCGCTGCTGGCCGACGCCGAACTCTACGCCGTCAGCTCGCGCACCCAGGCGGCGGCGGATGCTTTCGCGGCTGACTACGGCTTTGCCAGGGCCTACGGGGACGACGCCGGGCAGACGGGCTGGGCACGGCTGCTCGCCGACGACGCTGTAGACATCGTGTACGTCGCCACACCCCATGCCCACCATCACGAAATCGCACTGGCCGCACTCTCCGCCGGCAAGCATGTCCTCTGCGAAAAGGCACTGACGGTCAATGCCCGGGAAGCGTCGGAGCTCGTGGCCCTGGCCCGGGACAAGGGCTTGTTCCTGATGGAGGCCATGTGGAGCCGTTTCCTGCCGAGCATGCAGCGGGCCTTTGACATCGCCGCCTCCGGTGAAATCGGCGAGGTCAAGTGGGTCGGCGCCGACCTTGGATTCCCGGCACCATACTCGCCTACCTCACGGCTCTGGGCTCCGAAAGACGGCGGCGGCGCCCTGCTGGACCTCACCGTTTATCCGCTGCTGTGGGCGCTGGGCACCCTGGGCTTCCCCCAGACCGTCAGTGCCACCGGCTGGCTCAATGATGACGGCGTGGACGCCCAGAACGCGCTGACTCTCGGATACCACCATGGCGCGCAGGCTCAGCTGACCTCCTCGCTGCTGGCGCACGGCCCCCGCACCGCGACGGTGGCGGGAAGCCTGGGCTTCCTCCAGGCCACCGGCTCGATCAACAATCCCAAGGAACTCCTGGTGAGGATCGGCTTCGACGAGCCACGCAGCGAGCACTTCACCGTCGTCGGCAGGGGCTACACCTACGAGCTCCGGGAGGTGACGCGTTGCATCCAGCAGGGGCTCACCGAAAGCCCCGTCATGCCGCTGGAGGATTCCCTGGACACCATGCGGCTGTTCGACGGCGTCCGGGCGCAGCTGGGTGTGAGCTACCCGAACGACGCCCGCTGAACGCCCTCCGCAGCAGCTTCTCGCCTTCTTCGTCTCAATCCGCGGATTTGCGGTGCGCTCTGGACTCACCCGTGTGAGCGGACTTACGCTGTAGGCAATCATCGAACCGGGGAATGGGGTGAGCGCATGGACCCAGCACCAGTCCCCGCGCGCGCCCACCGCCTCCGGCGCCCTCTTCGCCGGATGGCCATGGCCGGCATCGCCGGCGTGGCCTGGCTGGCACTCTCCGCGGCAACTGCCAACGCCGACGACGCAGCGGGTTCCGCTGCAATGCCGGGCGGCACCAGCGATTCTGTCGCGGCGGTCAGCACCGTCCCGGAGGAACAATCCGGGGTTACCCCGGCAGAAACGACTCCCGGCCCTGCGCCCGGGGGGACGGCCTGGGCCGCGGATGCCGTGCCTGAATCGACGCCGCCTGCCCCTGATCCGGGCCTTTCGGCGCCAATTCCCATCCCTACCGTTCCGGTTCCGGAAGCCGTTCCTGCCGCTCCCGTTCCGGTTCCGGAAGCCGTTACGGTTCCGGAAGCCGTTCCTATCCCTACCGTTCCGGTTCCGGAAGCCGTTCCTGCCGCTCCCGTTCCGGTTACTGCACCGCCCGCTGCCATTCCGGTTCCCGTTCCTGCCGTTCCCGTTCCTGCCGTTCCGGTTCCTGCCGTTCCGGTTCCTGACCCTGCCGTGCCGGTTCCTGCCGTTCCGGTTCCTGCCGTTCCGGGCCCCGTGCCCCCTGCGGCCGATCCTGCCGTTCCGGTTCCAGACCCCGCCGTTCCGGTCCCGGATCCTGCCGTTCCGGACCCCGCCGTTCCGGACCCCGCCGTTCCGGTCCCGGATCCTGCCGTTCCGGTCCCGGATCCTGCCGTTCCGGATCCTGACCCCACGGCTCCGGTTCCGGCCCCCGTGCCCCCTGCGGCGGATCCTGCCGTTCCGGATCCTGACCCCACCGCACCCGATCCCGGCCCTGCCGTTCCGGACCCCACCGCTCCGGTTCCGGACCTCGGTGTTGACCTCCCGGTTGAAGCCCCGGTGGGTCCGCTTCCGGATCCGGCCGGCCCGCTGCCGGAAAATCCTGATGCAGTGCCCGATCTTCCCGGTCCAGGCTCGGTCGAGCCACCGGTGGAATCAGCGGTCACCGCACCGGAGGCTTCCGCAGCCCTAGCGGATGCCGGGGCCGTCACTGAAGCTGAAGCTGCCCGGCAGAAGGTTGCGTCGCAGGCCCGGGCCGAATCACCACGGGCCTACGTTCGCGGCGTGTACTTGCCGCCGCAAAGCTCCTCCGCGATCCGGACGCCTGGCACGCCGTTTACAGCGGATGTGCCTGGGTCCGGTGCGGCCCATCCGGCGGCACCCCCTGTCCCCAATGGCGGGGGCGACCAGGCACCAAGCGGCCCTGTCGGGCCGAGCCCGTGGCAGGATCGCACGGGGCTTCCGGCACCGACCTCGGCGCCCGGTGCTCCCGGCTCAGGGTCCGGCAACGGGCACTCCCCCACGAACCCCGCAGGTACGGCTGCCTGGATTCCCAGCCTGGACTTTTACCTGCCCACGACGGACGCCGACCCAATCCGAGGCCCGCTCCAAAACGAGTATTCAGCCGTTTCCGCTGATCCCGGTTCCTCTCCTGACTAGTTAGCCGTCTCTGACTCCACAGAGCACGGCCAATCGGGCTGCCTTGGGCGCCCGTCGACAGTCATTCAGGAGAACTCCCCATGGACATCACCGTCCCCTGCCGGTTTTTTGGCTCCCCTATTTCCGCTGGATTAATCAGGTCCGCGCCGTCACTGTCGTCTGCACCGCCGCCTGGGCGGGCCTTAGCACCGCCCCGGCCGGTTCTTCGGCATCCGCCACGGCGCCCTAAGAAGCACCCCCCGTAGTGCAACAGCGGCTCCCGTCCGGGTTCCTGACCGCCGGAGCGAAGTCGTTGGGTCCGCTGGGGGACTCAACGGCAATCATTGGCTCCGGCGGAGGACCGGCCGGCTCTGCGGCAGGGCTCTTGCCTCCTTTGAGGGCAGCGGCACCCGTCCCCGTATGATTCTTTAGTGGCGCCGCTGGGGCGCACGGGAAGGGACGGGACATGGTGCAGAGTTCGCCCGGCAGCATAACGGCCGAAATCTTGGGCGGCCGCTATCGGTTGGGGGAAGTGATTGGCCGGGGCGGTATGGCTTCGGTCTACACCGCCAACGACCTGAACCTCGGCCGGGACGTGGCGCTCAAGCTGTTTGCGCCACAGTCCACAGATGCTGACGAGCTGAGGCGCCAGGAAGCCGAGATCAGGCTCTTAGCCACTTTGAATCACCCAAGTCTCGTGACACTTTTCGATGCCGGGACGGACACACGGATCCCCGAGGAACCGCGACCGTTCCTGACCATGGAACTGGTGGACGGCCAGGACCTCCGGACCAGGATCCGGCACAGTCCGCTGCCCCTGGACGAGCTGGCCGTCCTCGGTGCGGGCGTTGCGGACGCCTTGGCCTACGTGCATTCCCTGGGCATTGTCCACCGCGACATCAAGCCCGCAAACATCCTGCTGGTGCAGGTCCGTCCCGGGGAGCCCCTGCGACCAAAACTCACGGACTTTGGCATCGCCAGGATCATTGACGGGACCCGGCTTACCGCCACCGGCACGATGGTGGGAACCGCCGCCTACTTGAGCCCGGAACAGGCCCGGGGCGCCGAGATCGGCCCGGCAAGTGACATTTATTCGCTGGGGCTCGTCCTGCTCGAGTGCATCAAGGGCGAAATGGAGTACCCGGGCAGCGCCGTCGAATCCGCTGTTGCCCGGCTGCATCGCTCCCCTGCCATCCCGGACGGCGTTCCGTCCGAGTGGGCGCAACTGATCCGTGCCATGACGGCCATGGACCCGTTGGACCGCCCTATCGCCGGGGACCTGGAAGCCGTCCTGCGTCAGGCCCTGGTCTCTCCGGCTTCGCTTCCGGGCCCCCTCGCCGAAGAACGCCCGCGGGTCCTGCCCGCCCCGCCGTCACAGCCCCCTCGGTTGCTGAACGCTGATGCCGTAACGCGCCCCCTTCGCACCCTGGAACCCGGCCAGCGGACGGCACCGCGGCCGCGCCGGGACCGCCTGACGTCCCGCCAGTTAACCCGTTTCCGGGCGGCCAGCCTGCGCGCCAGGATCGTGCTAGTCCTGGCACTCGTGGCCCTCATCGCGGCGGTTTCGGCCGCCGTCGTCGCCGCAGCCTCCCCGAAGGCACCCACCGTCGTCCCTTACCCCGCTGTCACAGGCAGCCTGGGTGAACACCTGGAACAACTGCAGAAGAGCGTCGAGCCATGAGTCCGGGGATAGCACGCCGGTCGGCATCGGTGCTCGCCGGATGCCTTCTCACCGGAGGCCTGCTGGCAGGGGCGCTGAACGGATGCGCCGTGTCGGCTCCCGATCTGGGCGGCGAAGCCGCTAAACAGCTCCAGTCCCAGGTTCTCGCGGTCACCAAGGCTGCGGCCGCCGAAGACCCAGCGGGTTCCTTGAAACTGCTCGATGAGCTCGAGGGCCAGCTGGATGAGGCCGCGGCCCGCGGGGAGGTGTCCTTCAAGCGCCATCAGAGCATCAGGACTTCCATCGACGCCGTCCGGGCCGATCTTACGGCCCAGCAGGCCGCCGCGGAGGCAGCCAGGGTAGCGGCGGAACAGGAGGCCGCCAGGGTGGCGGCGGAACAGGAAGCGGCACGGGTGGCCGCCGAACAGGAAGCGGCACGGGTGGCCGCCGAACAGGAGGCAGCAGCGCAAGCGGCCGCCGCTTCGGCCGCAGCCGCTTCCGCCGCCCGGACCGCCGCAGAAGCGCCCGTGGTTCCGGCGCCTGCAGGAGTACCTCCCGCGACGGGCGACGAGCCGGACAAGCGGAAAGACAAAGGCAAAGACAAAGACAAAGACAAAGACAAGGACAACGACTAGAGCCTTCGCCGTCTCTGCGGACGCGGCCTTCCGGCTGCGCGACGCGGAACGGACCGGCTTGGCGCACATGGGCCCCAACACATGAACAGAACGGCGCACCGGGAACTCCCGGTGCGCCGTTCTGGCACTACAGCTGGCTCGTCAGGGCACTAGCTCAGCATGGACAGCACTTCGCTGAACTTCGCCGAGGGGCGCATGACGGCGGAGACCTGGGTCTCGTCGGGGCGGTAGTAGCCGCCGACGTCGACCGGGGAACCCTGGACAGCCAGGAGTTCACCGGTAATGGTGTCCTCGTTAGACGTCAGCGCGCCGGAGACGGCGGCGAAAGCCTCCGCGAGCTCGGCGTCGTCGCTCTGGCGTGAAAGTTCCTCGGCCCAGAACTTGGCCAGGTAGAAGTGGCTTCCACGGTTGTCCAGCTCGCCGGCCTTACGCTTCGGGGACTTGTCCTCGAGCAGGAACGTGCCGGTGGCGCGGTCCAGCGTGTCGGCCAGGATCTGGGCACGGGCGTTGTTTGTGGTGGTGGCGAGGTGTTCGAAGCTCACGGCCAGGGCAAGGAACTCGCCCAGGCTGTCCCAGCGCAGGTGGTTTTCCTTCAGCAGCTGCTGGACGTGCTTCGGCGCGGAACCGCCGGCACCGGTCTCGAAGAGGCCGCCGCCGTTGATCAGCGGAACGATGGAAAGCATCTTGGCGCTGGTTCCGAGTTCCAGGATCGGGAACAGGTCCGTGAGGTAGTCGCGGAGCACGTTGCCGGTGACGGAAATGGTGTCCTCGCCCTTGCGGATGCGTTCCAGGGTGAAGGCGATGGCCTCCTCCGGGGACAGGATCTCGAGCTGCAGGCCCTCGGTGTCGTGGTCCTTGAGGTATTCCTCGACCTTGGCGATCATGTTCGCGTCGTGCGCGCGGCTCTTATCCAGCCAAAAGACGGCCGGCGTGGCGGACGCGCGGGCGCGGGTGACGGCGAGCTTGACCCAGTCGCGGATCGGCACGTCCTTGGTCTGGCAGGCGCGCCAGATGTCCCCGGGGGTGACCTGGTGTTCGATCAGCACGGTGCCGGCGTCGTCGACGATCTGGACGGTGCCGGCGGACTGGATCTCGAAGGTCTTGTCGTGGCTGCCGTATTCCTCGGCCGCCTGGGCCATCAGGCCGACGTTCGGGACGGTGCCCATGGTGGTCGGGTCGAAGGCGCCGTGGGCACGGCAGTCATCGATGACCACCTGGTAGATGCCGGCGTAGCTGCTGTCCGGGAGGACTGCGAGGGTGTCGGCTTCCTGGCCGTCGCGTCCCCACATGTGGCCGGAGCTGCGGATCATGGCCGGCATGGAGGCGTCGACGATCACGTCGGACGGCACGTGCAGGTTGGTGATGCCCTTGTCGGAATCGACCATGGCCAGCTCCGGGCCCTCGTTCAGGCCCTTCTGGATGGCCGCTTCGACGTCGCCGCGGATCTCCTCGGGCAGGTCCTCGAGGCCGTTGAGGATGGAGGCGAGGCCGTTGTTCGGGCTCAGGCCCGCGGCGGCAATCTGGGCGCCGTAGGTGTCGAACACCTC
>JAODMS010000110.1 GCA_025464925.1 Arthrobacter sp. | reverse complement strand
GCTTCGTCCAGGGTGACCGACTCAACCGTCATGGACTTGAACAGCGAACCGGTGCGCGGTTTGGCTTTGACGGGCTTCTTCGGCGGCTTGGGCTTGCCATTCTTGTAATACTCAACCGGCTGGTTGGCGATCTGTTCCTCGGTCATCTCCGGGATGACTTCGGTGACGTAGGCGCCGTAGCGGCCGTTCTTCGCAACTACCGTGTGCCCGGTGTGCGGATCCGCACCCAGCACGCGTTCCTCGGGCGCCGCAGTTTCCATCAGCTCGATGGCCTTCGCAGCCGTCAGCTCATCCGGAGCGAGGTCCTCGGGCACGTTGGCGCGCGACTTCTCCACGATTTCGCCTGTTTTCGGATCCACCACGGCGGCGGCGCTTTCCAGGTACGGGCCAAACTTGCCCACCCGCAGCGTGATCTAATCCGTGATGGGTATGGAGTTGATTGACCGGGCGTCGATCTCGCCCAGGTTGTTCACGATGCTGAGCAGACCGGGGTCGGCGTCCTCGCCGAAGTAGAAATGGCGCAGCCACGCGGAGCCCACGGCCTGGCCGTTGGCGATCTTGTCCAGGTCACCTTCCATGTCTGCGGTGAACTCATAGTCCACGTAGTCGCTGAAGTGCTGCTCGAGCAGACGGATCACCGAGAACGCGATCCAGCTCGGCACCAGCGCGGAGCCCTGTTTCCGGACGTAGCCGCGGTCCTGGATGGTGGAGATGGTGGAGGCATAGGTTGACGGACGGCCGATGCCCTTCTTTTCCAACTCTGCCGTCAGCGACGCTTCGGTGAAGCGGGGCGGCGGTGACGTCTCGTGTCCCACAGCCACAACTTCCGACGCCGTCAGGGCGTCGTCCTTGGCGACGTTCGGCAGCCTGCGGGCCTCGTCCGAGTCGTCGTCGCCTCGGCTCTCGTCCTTGCCTTCTTCGTAGGCGGCGAGGAAGCCGGGGAAAGTGATGACGGTGCCGGAGGCGGAGAATTCAGCGTCCCGGCCATCTGCCGCAACCGCGCCGAGTCGGATGGTTGCGGTGGAGCCCTTGGCATCGCCCATCTGGGAGGCGACCGTGCGCTTCCAGATCAGCTCGTACAGGCGGAACTCATCACCGGAGAGGAGCTTGGCCACCTGGGCGGGGGTGCGGAACGAGTCGCCGGCAGGGCGGACGGCTTCGTGGGCTTCCTGCGCGTTGGCGGCTTTGTTGGAGTAGACGCGCGGTGAGGCGGGGATGTATTCCGGGCCGTACAGCTCGGAAGCCTGGCGGCGGGCGGCCGTGACGGCCTCGTCGCTCAGGGCCGAGGAGTCGGTACGCATATAGGTGATGTAGCCGTTTTCATACAGACGCTGGGCGATCTGCATGGTGCTCTTGGAGGAGAAACGCAGCTTGCGGCCGGCCTCCTGCTGCAGCGTGGAGGTCGTGAACGGCGCCGCGGGACGGCGGGTGTACGGTTTGGTGTCCACTGACCGGACGCGGAAGTCCGCATGCTGGAGACCTGCGGCCAGGGACGTGGCCAGTTCCTCGTTCAGGTGGACGGAATTGCGGGCGGTAAGCTCGCCGGCGTCGTTGAAGTCGCGGCCGCTGGCCACCTTGGCACCGTCAACGGCGGCCAGTTTCGCTTTGAAGGAGGCGGAACCGGCGCCGAACTGGCCCGTCAGGTCCCAGTAGGACGCGGCCTTGAAGGCCATGCGTTCGCGTTCGCGGTCCACCACCATCCGGGTGACCACCGACTGCACACGGCCGGCGGACAGGCCCCGGGCCACCTTGCGCCAAAGCACCGGGGAGATCTCGTAGCCGTAGAGGCGGTCCAGGACGCGGCGGGTTTCCTGCGCGTCGACCAGAGCCGTATCAACATCGCGCAGGTTGTCCATGGCACGGTGGATGGCTTCCTTGGTGATTTCGCCGAACGTCATCCGGTATACCGGGACCTTGGGCTTGAGCACTTCCAGCAGGTGCCACGCGATGGCCTCGCCCTCGCGGTCCCCATCGGTTGCGAGATAGAGGGCGTCTGCATCCTTGAGCGCGGCCTTCAGCTCGGTGACCTTTTTCCGCTTGTCCGCGGAGACCACGTAATAGGGCTTGAAGTCGTTTTCGATGTCGACGGCGAACTTGCCCACGGACGTTTTCTTCAGTTCCGCGGGGAGCTCGGACGGCTGCGGCAGGTCCCGGATGTGCCCGATGGAGGCCTCCACGATGAAGCCCTCGCCGAGGTATTTGGCGATGGTCTTGCTCTTGGCCGGGGACTCCACGATCACAAGTTTTTTACCGGTTTTGGCCTTGCTTGGCACGGTGCTCCTACAGAAAAAGGTTGCTCGGGCAGATGCGCCCATACCCGCCTAGTTCACCATATTTTGCCGGATCCCGCGCATTCAGGTGGAAAACCCCGGCTTCCCGGCGGAACTTCCGGACGTCATCAAGCAGGGTTTTCCGGGATCCCGAGGGCCTGCGTCCGAGGTGCCGCCCACCGGAGTTCGAGGGCGGTGGAAGGGCATCCCGCCGGGGCCGTCAGCCGGCGCCAGGGGGTGCCGCCGGCACCGCCTGGGGGTGCGCGGAAGACGGGACCCGGTCATCTGGAATCATCGACCACATCGTCGCCATGCGTTGCGCGGCTTCGGGCACCTGGGCCGGGTCCTCGAGCTCATATTCCTTTAACAGGTCGAAGAGTTTCCCGGTCAGCTCGGTACGCTGGCCCGGCGTCAGGTACAGCAGATTGCTGGCCAGCACCACGGAAGACGCGGCGGCATCCGCCGGCTCGCCATTCTGCCGCCGCTCATCCCTGCTTTTTCTGTAGGCGTTGACGCGGCGTCGGAACGCATCGAGTTCCAGATCGAGGACAGCGAACTCCGGGCTGGCCGCTCCCCCGCCCGAGTTGATGGCGAAGTCCGTGCCCGCGGCTTTCCAGCGGCGTTCGCGGGCGTCACCGGTAGTGGCCGCCGGCACCACGATGCCCCATTTCCGGAGAGCCCGCAGGTGGTAGCTCATGGCACTGGGCGTGAGGCCGGTCTGGGCGGCGAGTTCAGTCGCCGTGCGGCTCACCTGGGTGGAATACAGCTCGGATATGACCTCCAGCCGCGCGGCGTGCGCCAGCGCCCGGATTGCCTTCGGGTCGGTGATCTCCACTTTCTTTTCCGGACGGGGCCTGCGTCTGGCGGCCGGCGGAACGAGGGACTCCGCCGTCGGGGTTTCTGCATTCACCCCTTCATTCTATCGAGCCCTGCCAAACTATGAAAGAGATGCTTGAGACTCTCTTCCGGCCGCGAACCGGAGGCCTAGCCGTGGCCCTCCGGCTCCCGCCGCGCTTCCGGCAGCAGGAAGCCGTCGCGAACGAGGTTCCCCACCTCGGTGAGGAGCCCGCCGCGGAACGCCTCTCCGTCGAACTCTCCGCCGTCGCCCATTTGTCCGCTGCCCAGCAGCGCGTCGAGGGCGCCGATGATCTGCCCGACGGACAGGTCGCCGTCACACGCCGAAACGAAGCCGGCCAGTTCGGTGCTGAGCAGGTTGGTGCGGCGGAGCCCGGCACCCTGGCGCAGCAGGATAACGCCGGGGTGTTCGGCACCGGGGCGCTGGTGCCGTTCCTCCGTGACGTCTTCGGCCACGAGCAGATGCGCTGTGCCGAGATCGTGGGCGGCCAGCCAGTCGGCGCGTTCGACGGCGGCACCCAGATGCGGTCCCACGGGCTGCTCGATCGGATAGGTGATCTCCTCGAAGCGGGACAGCACCGGTGCGCCGCCTGCCGCGGGACGCCGCATCCAGATCATGCCGAAGCCGATGCCCTCCACAGTGCGGGAGGCAAAATCGTCCAGGTACGCCGCATAGGCGTCCTGGTAGAGCCGGCGGTCCCGGTTTTCCGAGGCGTCCTGCAGCCAGGTCTCAGCGTACTGTTCGGGCCCCACCTGCTCGCGTTGGATGAACCACACGTCCGTGTCCGGACTGGCCCAGCTTTGCGGCCGTTCGGCCCAGGACGCGCCGGCCGCGATCTCCCAGTTGCCCAGCAGCTGGGCCGTTCCGCCCGGGGCGAGGACCGAGGGCAGCGCCTGGACCAGGAAAGCGACGATGTCGTCTCCGGGAAGTCCGCCGTCGCGGTAGGTGAACTGGTCCGTGGCGGCTTCATCGAGGCTGCGGGGCGTGATGACGAAGGGCGGGTTGGAGACCACGAGCTCGAACTCCTCCCCGGCCACCGGTTCCAGCAGGGATCCCAGCCGGAGGCTCACCCGGCTGCTCAGATCGGCCGGGTCCACCCGCAGCTCCGCGGCGTTCAGCAGCAGGTTGAATCGCGTGAAGGCCAGCGCTCGTTCGGAAATGTCCGTGGCCGTCACATGGTCGGCGTGGTGCAGAAGATGGAAGGTCTGGATGCCGCAGCCGGTGCCAAGGTCGAGGGCCCGGCCGACAGGCCTGCGGGCGGTACTCTGCACCAAGGTGGTGGAGGCCTGCCCGATGCCCAGCACATGGTCGTGCCGCAGCACCCCGGGGCGCTGGTGCGCCGCGAGATCGCTGGCCACCCAGAGGTCCGCCCCGCCGCTCCCGACAGCGTCCGGGGCATTGCCCGTGGTGGTGCCGCCCCAGCCGTAGGGCCGCAGGTCCGCCTTCGCCTGGAACAACCCCTCCGCGGACGGCTCCACGAGCCCGAGTTCCTGCAGGCCCTCCGTCCGGATGCCGGGCAGTGCAGCGTCGAGTGTTTCCGCGCGCTGCGGCTCAGCCAGCAGCCACAGCCGCACGACGGCGGCGAGCGCCGCGGCTTCCGGCCCGTTCTGGGCGGCAGCCTCGGTGACGATCAGCGCGGGTATGATCTGGTCCCGGCCCAGTGCGGTGTTCGCGGCCCCGCCGAGCAGGGCCGCGACACCGTCGACCGTGTAGCCGATGGCGCGCAGGTCCGTGGCCAGTGCCGCGAGCGGGCCCGGCAGGTCGCTGCGGGGTGCGTCGGGGGTGTTGCCGGCCGTGAAATGCGTTGAGGGAGTCACCGGACAAGTTTAGTCCGGGGGTTAGAGGTGTTTCTCCGCATAGATCCGCAGGGCATCGCGGACGAAGGCTGCCCCGGCCTCGCCGCCATAGTTCGCCGCGAACCGGGGATCGGCCACGTACATCTCGCCGAGGCCGGTCACGTACCCCCTGACGTCGCCGCCGGGGGCCGCCGCGGGGGTGCCGGGGATGCCGGTGAGCCACTCGACCTGGCGCCTGGCCAGCTCCTGCGCCCGGGCGCTGTCCGCCGGGTCCCCCGACTGCGCCGCTGCGATCCAGTCACGGCCCAGCTGCCCCGAGCGCTGCTTCCACGCTTTTTTCTCTTCGCTGCCCATCCCCCGCCACCAGGCGTCGCTCCGAGAGTAGGCGTCCTTGCCCCAGCGCTCTTCCACCTCGTCCTTGTACTGGCTGTGGTCAAAGCCGTCAAACATGTTCTCCGCCATGATCTCTCCTCCTTCTTTTACTGCCTGAATGGTTCGCCGGACCGACGCGATCTGCCGGGCCAGCCTGTCCTGTTCCTGTTCCAGCCACGTGAGGTGGCAGGCCAGCGCTCTTTCCGCGTCGGACTCCCGGCCGAGGATCTCGGCTATCGTCGGCAGCCCGAGCCCGAGGCCACGGAGGAGCAGGATTCGTTGCAGCCGCACCAGGGAGGCCTGGTCGTAGTACCGGTAGCCGTTGCCTCCGGTGCGGCTGGGTTTGAGCAGCCCGACGTCATCGTAGTGGCGCAGGGTCCGGCTCGTCGTCCCGGCGATTTTCGCGATCTGTTGCACCGACCAGTCCATGATTTCTCCTTCTCCCCGCGGCCGGCCTGCCGGCGGGCCGGACAATCCGACTCTAAATCTTGACGCTGCGTCAAGGTCAAGAGGCCGGCCGGCGGGCGCGGCGGCGGTGCTGGCTCGAGCGGGGAGATGTCCGAACGGGGCGGGTGGGGGCCGGGTCTTTCCTCCCCCTGGTCTCCTCCCGGACCTATGGTCTTTCAGCCGGAGCGGGCCTAAAGTCAGGTATGCCCACTGTGCCGGCAACGCGAGTGCCACGACAGCGCACCGCGGCAGCCGCCGTCGTGGTGTTCTGCATGCTGCTTCTGGGCTCGGTTTTGACCGGATGCGCGTACGAGTACGAGGATGACCACTGGGACGATGACCCGCCCTCCGCCTCGGCTCCAGCGTCCACGGGCGCTGCCCTGCCGCCGCCCCCGTCGCAGAACCGGCCCGTCTCCGGGGAGGAATTGGACGACTGGGCCGACGCGGTACTCCCCGACGCCGAGGGCAGGGTGCTCCACGAAGGATACGGCTCGGTGGATGCAGGCGCGGCCCAGAGCCAGGCCACCACCCCGTTGCCCAGCGGCAGCTATGCCGTGACGTTGGCCTGCCGGAGTATGGCCCGGGTATCCTTCACCGTCCGCAACGGCGAGAATTCGCTGGTCGACCTGAACCTGCGGTGCGGGACGTCACGGGTCAACGTGGTCTATCTGTCCGCGGACACGGTGCTCACGGTCCAGGTGGCGGGACGGGCCGCGGCGAACTTCGCGTACGCAGTGACCAGGATCTGACTTCTGGTCCCTCAGGCGGCGCACCCTTCGGGGCAGCGGAGGGTCTCCGGGCTGGCGGCGCATTCCCCGCAGTAGAGAGTGAGGGTCCGGCAGCTCGGGTTGGAGCAGTTTTCGAACTTGCTGGTGGGTGCCGCGCAGCGGACGCACTTCCCGACCGTCTTGGCGTCCTCGCTGAACTCCAGGTGCATGCGCTTGTCGAACACGTAAAGCGAGCCCTCCCAGAGGCCCTGGTCCTTGAAGGCCTCGCCGTAGCGGACGATTCCGCCGTCGAGCTGGTAGACCTCCTTGAAACCCCGGTTCACCATCAGGCTCGAGAGCACCTCGCAGCGGATGCCGCCGGTGCAGTAGGTGACGACCGGCTTGTTCTTGAGCGAGTCGTACTTGCCGGAGTCGAGTTCCTTGATGAAGTCATGCGTGGTGGCGACGTCGGGGACGACCGCGTCCTTGAACTTGCCGATCTGGGCCTCGAAGCCGTTGCGTCCGTCGAAGAACACGACCTCGTCGCCGGCTCGCTTTTTCGCTTCCACGAGCTGGTGCAGTTCCTCAGGGTTGAGGTGCGTGCCGCCGCCCACGACGCCGTTGCCGTCCACTTTCAGCTCGCCCGGAGCCCCGAACGACACGATCTCGTCCCGCACCTTGACGCTCAGCCGGGGAAAGTCCTCCGCGCCGCCGTCGGACCACTTCACGTCAATGCCGGAAAAGCCTATGTATTCCCGCGTGGTCTTGACGTACTGCTTGACGGCGTTCAGCTCGCCGCCCACGGTGGCGTTGATGCCGTCCTTGGAGAGGATGATGCGGCCGGTCAGTCCGAGTTTTTCACACAGCGCGCGCTGCCACAGCCGGATGGCCTCCGGGTCCGCGAGAGGGGTAAATCCATAAAAAAGCACAATTCGATTCAAAGCCACGTATTTAAGGGTACCGGGTGGGCCGAAAACCGGAGGGTGCCGGGTGTGCCCAGGCCCCGGGGGCGGGGAATCCCTCACAAGCGGATAAGCAGCCCCGGTTCCCGGACGCGGCCCCTGTTGCTTGCGTCCGGGCTGGAATACGCTCATCACATGAGTCTTGAGGCCATGGTTGAAGACACCACTCAGCTGCTGGAAATCTGGGTTGCCGGATGGGCCGGCTGTCGCGGCTACCAGACCCGCAAGGAGGGTCGCTTCCCTGCGGCGCTGCGTGCGGATACAACCCACGAATGGGAATATTTCACCCATGACCCCGCCGAGTCGGAGTTCGCTGAGCTGGCCGCGAAGACGGCCGAGGAGCCAGCCAGAATCCTCACCGTCCTCACCAATGATGTGGCCCGGTATACCCTCCTGGCGCAGAAACACGGACTCAACGTCACCTCGGCTTCGCAGACGATGATGATCGTGGATATGGAAACCCAGGACTCCGAGGACCCTTGGCTGTCCGACGACGACCTCAAGCTGGAGACGTCCTCGGCCAACGGCGTCCACCACGCTGTGGTGCGGGCGGGCGAGGAGCTGGCCGCCAGCGGACGGGTCTTCGTAGTGGGCCGCACGGCCATCTTCGACAAGATCGTGACGGAGCCCGGCTACCAGCGACGCGGGCTGGGCAGCTTCATCATGAAGGCGCTGGCCGCCCAGGCGTTTGAGTACGACGTCGAAACCGGGTTGCTCCTTGCCTCGCTGGATGGCCAGAAGCTGTACTCGCACCTGGGCTGGCATACGGTTTCCCACGTACTGATGCTCTCGGCCTCCGATGAGGGCTCGGACCTGTCGGTGGGCTGAGGCGCTGGAGCTTTCCACCGGTGATTTGAGGCCGGGTGAAAGAATGTATGAGTGAACCCCCATGAGTCCCTGATTCCTTTGCTGGGCCGCGGCCCGGATCCGGAACAGCTGCGTCATGTGCGGACCATCCCGGCCCGCCAGGCGATCCACGCGCCGTGGCCGGAATGGGCCCACCCCGACCTGGTGAACGCCTACGGTTCGCTGGGCATCCATGAGCCCTACCGCCACCAGATCCAGGCCGCCGAACTGGCGCATGCCGGAGAGCACGTGGTGATCGCCACCGGCACCGCCTCCGGTAAGTCCCTGGCCTACCAGTTGCCCGCGCTGGATGCGATCCACCGTGCCGAACTGCGGGTCCTTTCCGATCCGGGCAAGATCCACGACGACGGCGCCGTGACCCTCTACCTGTCCCCCACCAAGGCCTTGGCAGCCGACCAGCTGGCAGCCATCCGGGCGCTGAAGATCCCCACCGTCAGGGCCGAAACCTACGACGGCGACACAGATCCCGCGTCCCGGCGCTGGATCCGGGACCACGCGAATTTCATCCTGGCCAATCCGGACATGCTGCACTTCGGGATCCTCCCGAACCATGCCTGGTGGGCCCGGTTCTTCCGCCGGCTACGCTATGTGATCGTGGACGAGGCCCACAGCTACCGTGGAGTCTTTGGATCCCACGTGGCGAACCTGATGCGGCGGCTGCGCCGCATCTGCGCCTACTACAGCCCCGGCGCCTCCCACCCGGGACCCGTGTTCATCGCCGCGTCCGCCACAGCGTCCGAGCCCGGGACGTCGTTCGGCCGGCTCATCGGCGCGCCGGTTCGGGCCGTGTCCAATGACTCCTCGCCGCACGGCGCCACCACGGTCGCCTTCTGGGAGCCCGCCCTGACAGAACTCCGGGGTGAGAACGGCGCCAAGGAACGACGGACCGCGGTGGCCGAAACCGCCGATCTGCTCGCCAACCTGGTGTCTTCCAGGGTGCGGACCATTGCCTTCATCAAGTCCCGCCGCGGAGCCGAGACGATTGCGTCGATCACCAAGCGCCTCCTGGACGAGGTGGACCCCAGCCTGCCGCCACGGGTGGCGGCCTACCGCTCCGGTTATCTGCCGGAGGAGCGGCGGGCCCTGGAAAAGTCGCTGCGCTCGGGCGAGCTGCTGGGTATCTCCAGCACCTCCGCCCTGGAGCTCGGCATCGACATTTCCGGGCTCGACGCCGTACTGGTCGCCGGCTGGCCGGGCACACGCGCGTCGTTGTTCCAGCAGATCGGCAGGGCGGGCCGCGCCGGCCAGGATGCCATCGCCGCATTCGTCGCGAGCGACGATCCGCTGGACACCTACCTGGTGAACCACCCCGAGGCGATCTTCGACGTCTCGGTGGAAGCTACCGTCTTCGATCCCTCCAATCCCTATGTGCTGGGCCCGCACCTTTGTGCCGCCGCCGCCGAGCTGCCCCTGGGTCATGCCGAGCTGGCCCTGTTCGGCGGCACCGCAGAGAAGCTGCTGGACCGGCTCGTGGCACAGGGATACCTGCGCCAGCGGCCCGCAGGGTGGTTCTGGACCCACCCGCAGGGTGCCGCGGCCATGGTGAACCTGAGGGCCGATGGCGGCGGGCCGGTGAGCATCGTGGATGCCGACACCGGTTCCCTGCTCGGCACCATGGATTCGCCGCAGACGCACTACCAGGCCCATACAGGAGCCATCTACGTCCACCAGGGCGACAGCTATGTGGTCGAGGACTTGAACGAAGACGAGCACTGCGTGGTGGTGCGTCGAGCGAATCCCGACTACTACACCACTGCCCGGGACGTGACCCAGATCGAGGTCCTGGAAACGCAGCGCACCACCCAGTGGGGCGACGTCGCCGTGCATTTCGGCGACGTGAAAGTTACCACTCAGGTGGTCTCCTTCCAGCGCAAAGCATTAATATCGAACGAGATTCTCGGTGAAGAACCGCTGGAACTGGGAGCCAGGGATTTGTTCACGAAGGCCGTCTGGTTCGTTCTGGACAACCGCTCCCTGACGGGCGCCGGGCTGGTTGAGGCGCAGTTCCCCGGCGCCCTGCACGCCGCCGAACACGCAGCCATCGGCCTGCTGCCGCTGGTGGCCTCCAGCGACCGTTGGGACATCGGCGGAGTCTCCACGGCTCTCCACGCCGACACCGGAGTGCCGACTATCTTTGTCTATGACGGCCATCCCGGCGGTGCCGGATTCGCCGAACGCGGCTACGACAAAGCCAGAGTATGGCTGTCCGCTACCCGGGACGCCATCAAAGCCTGCGAATGTGAGTCCGGCTGCCCCTCCTGCGTGCAGTCACCCAAGTGCGGCAACAAAAACAACCCCTTGGACAAGGACGCCGCCGTCACACTGATCGATGTGCTGTTGAAGGACGCCACGGACCGGATGCTGGCCGGGCAGCACAGTTCCGGGCCATCGGATGACGGACGGCCCGGCCCCTCAGACCAGTCCGCCACCTCGTTCCAGGCCTGAGGGGGCCCCTCGTCCGCCAGTGCACCCACGGGTCGCAAGGCTGGCCGGAGGCACCCGGCTAAGGCTGGAGACCGCCGGCCTGGGGGCCGCCGGCCGGGTCCGGTGGCGGCCCCGCCCGGGCCAGTCCGGTGGCCGGCCCCAGCATCGCCGCCTGGCTGAGCTCAGTGCTGACCTGGACCGTTTCGCCGAAGCCCTCCGTACAACTCAAGACTTTGGCGTTGTTGCGGTTTGCGACTTCTCGGGCGACGGCGCACGGCTCACCCGCGGCGATTCCGCGGGCGGCATCCGCGGCTGCCAGGGCCGCCAGGTCAGCGGCGGCCGCGGCCCTGGACGCCATCACGGCCGACTGCGCCAAGAGCACAACCAAGACCGCTGCCATGAGAACGACCAGTCCCAGCCCCAAAGCCAGAACGGTGCCTGAACCGCGCTCGCGGTGCAGTCGCGATGACGGGTTCTTACGGGCCCGCTCCGGCAGCTTCATGCTCTCTGCCTTCCGATCTGGCGGCGATACACCTCGGGAATCCGGTGGACGGCCGGTTCGGAAGATTCGACCCGCGCCCAGGCCCGGGCGGAGAGCGTCCACGGCAGCAGCGAACCGACGGCCCCGGGGACCCGGCCGGAGACCGTGACGCTGAGCCAGTCACCGTCGGAAGCCACGGCTGTCCCTGCTGACTCGCCAGCCAGGCGGCGGGCAATCGCGTTCACGGCGGCAGCGTCCTCGCCCCTCGCCAGTGCCCTTGCGCCCGCCCGGGCGGCTTCCTCCAAACGGAGCTGCGTCACCCCGGCGGCGGAACCCGCCAGCAACAGGGCAAGCAACAGCACGACAGCGGGCAACGCCACGGCAAACTCGGCCGTCACGGCGCCGCGGCAGCACTCGCCTGCGCACGTCCGGCCGCGGGTGCGGTCGGCGGCAAGACGTGAAGGGGGCCCCGGGGAGCCCCTCCCCCTGGACTGCCGGCGGCGGCTGGCTTCCCCTGCCGATCCTGCGTACGTCACGGCAGGGCGAGCGCCGTGCGGATAAGGTTCAGCAGGAACCCGCGGACCTCATCGCTTCGCATGATGAACACGAGAACCCCCGCGAACCCCACGGCGGCCAACGTGGCGATGGCATACTCGGCGGTGGCCATTCCGGCCTCGGAACCACCGAGCCTGTAGCCGCCCCGAGGCCGAGACCGGACCACCGTACGGGCGCCCGGATAAATTTCGTGCACCTCCGCGGATCCGGGTTCACGGGCGGTCCGGGTTGCCGCGGAGGTGTCTTGATTGGTGGACATGAGCTTTCCTTTCACGGGATGCCGGCAGAACCACCGGCTGATTCGACTCTCCCGGTTCGGGGCGCATGCGGGTAAGTCCCGATGCCGACCAAGTGGATAACGTGCGGGGCAGCGAGGCTGTGGAGGGCATCCGGAGGCCGCCGCCGTCCCGAGGGCGCGGCGGCCGCGGTGCCGGTAGCCCCGGTCCGGCTGCTGCTCCGCCGGGCTGGCCTTCAATGCGATGGAAGCCTGGGGCTCCGCCTGCAGACACGGATATACCCCTTGGGGCTGTTATCACCACAGTGATAGCAGCCCCAAGGGGTATCAACGTCCGCGAAGCGGGAGGACGCAGAGTGAGCCGGCACCTAGGGAAGGTAGTAACCCGCGACGTCGGCGATGAACTGGGATGTCCCGGCGGACCGGTTGAACAGGGTGACCTTGCCGTCAGCGCCTACCGGGACTGCAACCAGGTTTGGCACCGTCTGCCCGACGGCAAAGTTCAGGTTGGATGCGTTCGGACGTGCGGAGCCGGAGGCGTATGCGGTGACGAAGCCGAAGGACTGCGGCGCCGTGACAGTCAGGTTGAAAACGGCTGCCGATACGCCGGCCGGAATGCCGTTAGCCCCCGCGACCTGGAATGACACTTCCGAATCCTGCGCAACGGCCGAGGCGGTCCGGGTGTCGAGCATCCGGGAGGGCCCGAGAGCCTTGAAGGCGCCCGTTAAGCTCGGCGTGCCGGGGAGGTAATAACCGGCTACGTCGGCGATGAACTGGGCGGTCCCGGAAGAACGGTTGAACAGGGTGACCTTCCCGTCAGCTCCAACCGGGACTGTGACCATGTTCGGCACCGTCTGGCCGGCGGCGAAGTTGAGGTTGGAGGCATTCGGACGGGCGGAGCCGGAGGCATAGGCGGTGGCGAACCCGAATGACTTTGCCTCTGTCACGGTGAGGTTGAACACGACCGCTGCCACCGAGGCAGGGATACCGTTGGCGCCAGCGACTTGGAAGGACACCGGGGAATCCGCGGCTACGGGAGAGGCAGTCCTGGTGTCCAGCATCCGGGATGGCGCGAGACTCCGGAAGGCGCCGGCTGCCGCGGGGGTTCCGGTGGCGTTGAAGCCGGTGACGTCGGCAATCAGATGGGCGCTGCCGGAGGAACGGTTGAACAGTGTGACCTTCCCGTCAGCCCCGACAGGGACCGTGACCAGGTTTGGCACGGTCTGGCGGGTGGCGAAGTTGAGGTTGGACGCATTGGGGCGCCCCGTGCCGGAGGCATAGGCGGTGATGAAACCGAAGGAGCTTGAGTCAGTCACGGTGAGGTTGAACACCACGGATGCCACCTGGGCGGGCACCCCACCAACCCCGGCGACCTGGAAGGACACCGGCGAATCCGCAGCGACGGGAGAGGTGGTCCTGGTGTCCAGGAGGCGGGTCGCGGCGAGAGGCGTGAACATTCCAGCCTGTCGAGGTGCAGCTGTTGCAGACGTTCCACTCTTGATGACCACGTCATCGATGTAGCTGACGCCGGCCTGCCGTCGATGCTCTGCCCCCAGTTGTACAGCAGTAAGTGTATTGAAACGTGTGGCGACCTGCCTGCTGGAATATACGAGCTGGTCGTCAAACCATGTTTCGATCGTTGTCGAAGCACCGTTGGGGACCACGTGCATCACCAGGTGATGCCATGTGCCGAGCGCGACGCTCGGCCTTAATTGGGTATAGCTGTATGTTCCGGTCGGAGAGGTTACCCGCAGCCACAGCGCACCGGAGGCACTGTTGGCGCGAAAGACGTCCGCGACCCGGGTGCTGCCGTTGAAGAACCGGAAGTAAGGAACGTTGTTGTTGGCCGGACCCTGGGCAGCGACGTTGAACCAGCCATCCGCGTAGATGTCTTTGCTCGCGGCGGGCAGGGAGGCAGAAAAATTGGCGACGGAACCCGCGGCCGTGGTCACGTGCAGGCGGGCTGCACAGCGCCCTGACCGCTGCCGGTTCGAGGAGACGTCGGCAATGCCGGTTCCTCCGGTGACGGGAGCCCTGAAGCCGGAGGCGGTGAGGCTTCCTGACTCGAAATTTGTCGCCACTACCGTGGAGCCCGGATACTGGTTGCTCGGGGCCGGTGCGTTGGGCTGGCAGGTCACCGCGGCAGAGGCAGGACTCGCGCCGACGGCCAGGCCTGCTAATACCAGCATGTTCAGCGCCGCGATCACTCCCACCCGTTGCAGTCGAATCATTGCTCTGCCCCCTGCCTTGGTTTCAACTCTGGTTAGAAGTTTCAGACGTACCGGGATACGTGGCGCCCCAAGCAGCACTGTGAGTGGCCGACGGACGAGGCCGCTCGTACTCTGGTGGTGCATCTCCCAAGATATCGCGCCATAACTTGGAAAAACCTTGGGAAATGGAACGTCTGGGTCGTGATCAGCCTGTTTTGGCAGGCAAAAGGGATGCCGTTGTGGTATTGGGGCGCAAACCCTTGCCAGGATCCATTTCCTCCGGCAGGGTGCTGGTCCGCTCTAGCTTTCAGGATCAGGCCGGCAGCATCGCTAGCAGTACGGGAAGAACGCCGAGGCACACAAAGGCCGGCAAGGAACACAGTCCAAGGGGGACCACAAGCTTCACGCCCAGTGCCGCCGCCTGCCTCTCGGCAGTCCTGAACCGTTCGCGCCGCATCCGTGCCGCCTGGGCATACAAGATGGCCGCAGACGGTGCGCCTGTGGACGCCGCGAAGCTGAGGGCGTCCCGGAGGCCAAGGAGCTGCGGGGACCGGGCATCGGAGCTGCGCCACGCCGTGTCCCAGTCGGCCCCGATGGACAGCGCTGACACGACCCGTCGTAGCGGACGGCTGAGCTCCGGGGAGGCAAGAGTGGAAACCCATTCCAGAGAGCGGCCCAGCCCGGCTCCCGCGTCCAGCATGGCCCCGATTAATTCCAGCATCATGGCGGTGTCCCTAAGGCCGACGAAGCCGGCGTTCCTGAGCCGTTCGGCGCCCTCCCCCCGGCGGTGGGCGTCCGCGCCTGCAGAACGGTCCACGCCACGGCGCGCGAATTTTTGGCCGATCCGGCTCTGGCCTGCCAGTGCCAGAACCGCGGCACCGGCCAGGCTGGCCGCCACCGCCACTCCGGCCAGTTCCGCGGTCACGACGGCGCTCCGGCGGCCCGGACCAGCCGTGATGACCAGATCCGCCCGGCAGCGGTGAGGACAACGCCCGCCGCGAGGGCTGCCATGCCGGGCGGCGTCCCCAGCAGGATCGTCACAGGATCAACGCCAAGCAGCATACCCAAACCCAGCCCGAGCAGCGGGAGCCAAGTCAGCAGCCGGACCGTTGCCTTTGGCCCGGCAAGAGCCGTCTGCCGGGCGGCTTCGGCGTCTTCCTCTGCCTCGAGCTGCGCCGCGAATCGCGTCAGCACGTCAGCCAGCGGGCAGCCGCTGGCCTCCGCGATGTCGAAACACGCGGCGAGTTCACCCCACACTCTCCGCTCGCGTCCGGCGGCACCGGCACCGTTCCCCCTGGACTGGCCGGTCGGTGAAGCGGGACCCGCGCCTCGGATTGCCTCGGCCACTGAAGACCCGCGGAGTGCCGCCGCGCGGGCAGCTGCCAGCAGGGCCACGGAATCCGGGGCAAGCGCTGGCCCGGGTCCCCCGCCGTCGTCGGAGAGTCGGCCTTGCGAGGCTTCCCCGGCATACAGCAGCCAGAGTTCGTCCCACAGCCGGGCGGGGCGGCGCCCTCCCCTGAGCAGGGCGGCCAGTTGCTGGACCACGGCTGTCATCGTCACCGGCGGTGCTTCGTGTGTCCGCCGGCCCAAGATCCTGCCGGGCAGCCTCGGGCCTGTGGGCCCGCCGGCCCGGCCCGGCAGGCTCAGCCTAGGGGGGCCCGGCAATACCGTGCCGGCACGGCGGCCTGAAGCACCCCGCGGAAGGAACGCCAGCCACGAAGCGAGAGCCAGCACCGCGATCAGGATGGCAGTCACCGCGGGGTCCTGGCCCGGCCCACTAGCCCGCTCCGGAAGCTTGGAACGTCCCGGGCGCCAGTGGCACCCCTGATGCCACGGACGGGTCCAGACCGAGGCGGGCCGCCAATTGCGGCCAGGCCGGACCGACTCGGACCCCACCGCCGAGGACGTCCAGCGCGACGGTGACGGCGAGACCTCTTTCGTTGTCCTCCATGACGCCGATACTGAGGACCTGCCGGCCTGCCTTGGCCCGCGCCACGTGGATGACCACGTCGAGGGCGCTGGCCGTCTGCAGGCGGACGGCGTCCTGGCCCATCCCGGCGAGCGCCCCCAGCGCCGTCAAGCGGGCCGGCACGGCCGCCGCGGTGTTGGCATGGATCGTCCCCCCGCCCCCGGCGTGGCCGGTATTCATGGCCGTGAGCAACTCCCGGACTTCCGCTCCCCGGCATTCACCCACGATAAGCCGGTCCGGGCGCATCCTCAGGGCCTGGCGGACCAATTCACCCAGGTCAACGGCACCGCCGCCCTCGAGGTTGCCGTGGCGGGATTCC
>JAODMS010000092.1 GCA_025464925.1 Arthrobacter sp. | reverse complement strand
GTCGTCATCCACTGCGGCAACGGTCCGCACCCCGGGGAATACACCGGACCTGAACCCATACGCGAACTCATCAAAAGGTACCCCTCGTTGGTGCTCATCATCGCGCACGCAGGCCTGCCGGAGTACCAGGAGTACGCCGACCTTGCAGCAAACAATCCTCACGTCTACCTCGACACCACCATGGTCGGGACCTCCTACATGGAACAGGTCGCCCCGATCCCGCCCGGATACCAGGACACCCTTGCCGGACTGTCACACAAAGTCGTCTTCGGCACGGATTTTCCTTCGATTCCCTACTCCTACAGCCACCAGATTCAGGTACTCGAAGGCTGGGGACTCGGAAGCCAATGGATGAAAAATGTCCTCTGGCACACCCCGCAGACACTCCTAAGGCTGGACCGGCTGCCCTAGCCACGCCTGTCTTTGCTCCTAACCCTGGGGGCGCCGTGTCCGAGCCCTTGCGCCCGCAAAAATGTCCGTTGGAGGATCCGTCACTGGGACACAGGCAGTCATGTCAGGATGGGGTCATGTCAGCCCGAGATCAGGCACCAATTGCTTTCCGCGCGACCGCGTACCTTCGTACCTCCAGATGGTTACGCCGCGAGGTTCGCGCCTTCCGCTACGACGCCCTCTGGACGGACGGCCGCATCGACCGCGACATAAATCTGGCAAAGGTCATGTACAGGAGTGGGCCGGCCGATTACGACACCACGGAAAGGGCCATGCACGCCGTATGCCCCAACGTTGGGGTCGGACCTTGGATCGAGTACGGCTCCGGCGCTTCTGTCGCGGGCCACCCTTGACCTGAAGCCAGACGGGGCTTGTTGTCCTTCCCAAGCCTCGTCTAGCCCTTCGAGCGAATACTGGCTAAGCACCGGAATGGGAGGTTCAGTCTCGGCCGGAGCGCGCAACCAGTCGCCCGTTGGCCGATCGTCCTGCGGGCCAGCGTGCGAAAATGCTGGCATGCCGTCCCCGCAGTCATGAGCGAAGCTGATCGCCGCCTCGTCGCAACGTGGGCGGCGGACTGTGCTGAGCGGGTCCTGGTCTTGTTCGAGACGGAGGCTCCGACTGACGGTCGACCACGTGATGCCATCGCTCGTACTCGGGCGTTTGCCCAGGGTGAACTTGATACCGCCGGTGAGATTCGCCGGCGCTTCGTTGCAGGTCGGGCCGCGCACGCAGTGACCTCTCCTGCGGCTGTGGCGGCCGCCCGGGCTGCTGGACAAGCTGCCGGCGTCGCTCACATGGGCGCGCACGCTCTCGGCGCAGCCGCCTACGCCGCGAAAGCGGCCGGTCTGGCCGCTCCGGATCAGCCCACGGCAATCTCCGACGAGATCTCCTGGCAGCTCGAGCACATGAATGCTCAAGTGAGGGCGGCGCTTCAGCAGTTGCCACCACTTGGTGAGGACTCCGCGGGCCCGCTCGGTTCCGGACTTCTCGCGTCGGGCCTTCTTGGGTCAATCATTCGGAAGATTCAGGCCGCTATGGACAATACCTCGCCACAGGAGGGTGCCCGGTAGGCGATCCCCCTGCGGGCTGCCGGATGACAAATAGCGCTGCGAAAAGACCGTCATTTATCGCTGCGAGTCACAGCCGACGCCCGCTAGAAAACGGCACGACCGTCTCAGTAATCGATCCATTACTGAGACGGTCGGACCGCTTTTGAGGTGGCGTAAGGGATGTCGAGGAATTGGCGGTTCAACACGCGCCCCTGAATTCTCAGAATGCCGTCCAATAACAGGTAATCTCACAACGGCAATTTGCCCGGCTTTAAGAGAATACGGGGAAGCTCATGGCTGTAATCGGGTACGCGAGGGTTTCCACTGCGGAACAGAACCTCGATCTGCAGCTCACTGCACTCAAGTCCGCCGGCGCAGCTCGGACCTTTTCCGATAACGGCGTCAGCGGGTCCACGGTCGAACGCCCTCAGCTGTCCAGAGCTCTGGACCGGCTGGAGGCCGGCGACGTGCTCACCGTGTGGAAGCTCGACCGCCTGGGCCGCAACACTAGGCACGTCCTGGACATCATCGAGAACATCCGGGAGAGGGGAGCAGGCTTCCGGTCCCTGACCGAAGGACTCGACACGACCGGGCCCATGGGCACCGCCATGCTGACGATTATGGCCGCGTTCGCGCAACTGGAGCGTGACACGATGATCGAACGCACGAGAGCCGGCCTCGCTGCCGCCGCGGCCAACAACGGCCGCGGCGGAAGGCCCCGCAAAGTCGATGACGCGGCCGCTGCCCGGGCCAGACAACTCAAAGGCAAAGGGGGCAGTGCCTCCGACATCGGCAAGATGCTCGGAGTCTCCCGCGCCACGGTTTACCGGTACCTCCTCTAGGCGCAGCGGTTGCAGCTCGAGGTCCAGTTGAATCTCGCGAAGAGTTTGCGGTTTCGGACATCAGCCCTGGTTCTCAGGGGCTGATTTTCATATTTGGGTTTTGAGGGCTTCTTCGTAGAACGCAAGACGGGTGGCCGCGCGTGCCATGTCGTGCTGGTCCTAAACGAACGAGTAGGCGATCCAGCAGCCGGCGAGAAGGATTATCAGGGCTATGCACAGAGATGAGGCGAAAGGTCCTACCCATGATGCTGTTGCCGGGCCGAGCAATGGGAGGGCAACCAGGATGACGCCAACGTAGAGCGCGGTGTAGGCGCCCAGGCTGCCGCCGCTCAGGTGCGCTGCACGGGTGCGGAGAGTGCGCAAGTCTTCGAATTGTTTGTTCTCGTCCAGAGCGAGGAAGGCAGCGATGTCCTGGCGGGCTACTTCCGGAAAGCGGCGTGACCGCAGTCCGCGGCGGGTGAAGGAGTGCATGCTGGAGAGCATAGTTGCAGCCTCTGTCAGCCCCTGTGAGCCGTAGCGAAAGTCTTTGCTGTGACGGCGATCATGATGAAAGTTGTGGGCCATACGGGACACTCCTATTACGGGTCAGCCCGAGGATTCGTTCGATGGGGGAGTGCCCCACAAAGAGTGTCCCCGTTCCTTGGCAGGGGGACTACGAGGGTCTTCAGGTTGAGCTGACCTCAACGCCAAGATCCGCCAATTCATCACCGGCTGGAACGACCGATGCCACCCCTTCGTCTGGCCCAAGACACAGGAACAGATCCTCGCGAAAGTCAACCGTCCCACAACTTCAGAAACGCGACACTTGATCCGAAGGACCCCTATGCGGGCCTCCGGTCTGGCTCGTTCATATGAGAGCATCCGGGATGCCGAATCGCCTCCCAATGAGTACGCGAATGGCCGCGAGTAAAGGCTGATCTTCCAGCTCAACGCCCTCGCCCCCGTAGTACACGCCGCCCGTTTCGTCGGCCACTGCATCGATGTCAGAAAGCCTGAGGATCTCGCTCACGCGAAACTGATACTCGACGGGGGTCATTTGGCGAGACACACGAACTGGAATTGTGCTGAGTTTGCGCGCGACCTCAGCATCGACGGATTCAGTCATGGGCGCGCGTCGCGTTAACTGGTTCTGGTGCTGTCCGTGGGAGAAGATGACTTCCTGGTTCGCATCCAGGCGAAGGTCATCGGCGGTGACGCCGGCCAGCGTCAACAGAACGTGCGTCTCGAAGATCCGGATCGCACCGATCTTTCCGTAGATGACCTCGGCACCCTTGGTGAGGCCGAAGTGGGCCCCAATGAAGGATTCGTTCAAATCCCTGGCCGGAACCGCGTACTGATCAATGCTGCCGCCTGGGAAGATCATGTTTTCCTTTCGTAGGTGGACCTTGTCGTGCCGATCCTACGGGAGCGGCAATATGCGGCGTCGGGCTTGTTGCTTGCCCTCTACAGCATGATCGCCGAGGGTACGTGAAGCAGATTTTCTGAGCCTTGGCCGAACGATCGGCTGCCGGACTCTAAAAGTGGGGCAACGAGAGCAGATTGTTGTTCCACTCCTTGTCGGCATATGAGCGCAGGTAGGGCGACCGGCCCTCGGGCGTTACAACGCCTACATATGCCTTGTGTGGACCGCTCCCGACGTAGGCTGTGCCCTTTTTGACGTCGATCCATTCGACGGGGACGCAGCTGCGTCGAGCCAGCAATTTCCAGATCCCACCCATCACAGTGCCGTCCGTAACCGCGGGCCGCTACCTGGATGCGCGGGAGCGGTTGCGGATCGCGGACCTGCTGCGGCTGGGGCACTCGATGCGGCGCATCGCGGCCGAGCTTGGCCGTCACGCCTCCACGATCAAACGGGAACTGGACCGTCATCGGGACGCACAGGGCCTCTACCTGCCCCGCACTGCCGATCACGACGCCCGGCTGCAACGGGCCCGACCAAAAGTGCATAAGCTCGTTGCCAACGCCCGGCTGCGCACCCTCGTGCAACGCAAACTCAACCGTCTAGAGGCAGGCCACTGGGAATCTCAATGTTTCTGTCAAGCCGCCTGGGCGGTGATCTTTGGCGTTGGTTCCCGGTAGGTGGTGTGGTCGCGGAGCATGGCCCAGAGGACGTTGATGCGGCGCCGGGCCAGGGCGATGAGCGCCTGCTTGTGGGACTTTCCCTCGCTTCGTTTCCGGTCGTAGTAGGTTCTGGATGCGGGACTGTTTTTCAGGCTGGAGAGGGCGGCGAGGTAACAGGTCCGCAGAAGCCTGCGGTTGAACCGGCGCGGCCGGTGCAGGTTGCCGCTGATCCGGCCGGAATCGCGTGGGACCGGAGCCAACCCGGCGACGCTGGCGAGCCGGTCGGAAGTGTCGAACCCGTTCAGGTTGCCGCCGATGTTCGCGAGGAACGTTGCCGCGGGAACGGGTCCGAACCCAGGCAGACTCAGCAGAACATCGGCGCTGTCGTGCTGCCGGAAGACGTCCGTGATCTGGGCATCGACGTCGGCGATCTCTGAGTCGGTTGCGCTGATCTGCCCGGCCAGCCGGACGACCAGTGCCGAGCCCGTGGACTGGGCCGGCAGGACGGTGTGCTGGGCGTTCGCGGCCTCAAGTGCCTTCTCTGCCATCTTGGCGCTGTTCCGGCAGCCGCGTTTCCTGAGCCAGCCGGCGAGCCGGGTCAAACCCATCCGCCGGATGCCTTCTGGAGTCTGGTAGCCGCCCAGGAGGATCAGGGGGCCTTCTTGGAGTAGTCGAACGCCCGCTCAAGAGCAGGGAAGTACTCCAGCAAGGTGGCCCGGAGCCGGTTGATCGCCCGGACCCGGTCACAGACCAGATCCGTGCGGCGGGCGGTCAGCAGGCGCAGGTCCACGCTGATCTGGTCCGCACCGCGCACGGGCTGGAGGTCGGTGCGCATGCGTGCCTGGTCGGCGATGATCCTGGCGTCTTTCGCGTCGGTTTTGCCATCCCCGCGGTAGGTCGCCGCGGCGTGATGCACGATCCGTCCGGGGATATAGAGCAGCCGCTGCGCGTGCGCGGCCAACAGCTCGATCAGCAGCGCCGCGCCGCCGGCGTTCAGATCCGTGGCCCAGCAGACCTCACCGCCGGCCGGCGAGCCCGGCGACCGTGGCAATAAGCTCCAGCAGCACGGTCTCGTCGTTCTCGACCCGTTTCGAGAGCAGCACCGTCCCCGCCTGGTCGATCACGACGCAGTGATGGGCTCTCTTGCCCGAGTCGATTCCTGCCCACAATGCCGGCATGTCTTTCGGTCCCTTCGATCAGCTCCCATTTTTCGTTGGCCCTGTCGATAACCACGCCGGCACGTCCTTACCCAACGATCAATGTCGTAAGTCTCAATCAGCGGTCGGGTCATCGGCGGGCAGCGGGCGGCCATTCCCAGTAAGCCGTCCCAGCGCGCAGGGAGATCTGGGCCTACCCGCCACCCGAGGGTGATCGGAACACTACGACAGCCCCGAAATCACCCACAACAACACCGTAAGGAGGGGGATTTCATCGTCGGCGTCGGGTCAGTCTCGGCGATGATGACACTCAGGGAAAGGAAAACCCAATACGGCATCATCGTGAATCTGCCTCTGGATCACACCGCTGCGAGCGTCAACGCGGCCGCCGTCAGGTGCGTTAGCGAAGCTGCCAACGCACCTGAAGCGAACACTCACTTGGGACCAGGGCGTGGAAATGGCCTGGCACGAGGAACTAACAAAGAAGACCGGCGTTGCGGTCTACTTCGCCGAACGCTCCAGTCCCTGGCAGCGCGGCGCTAACGAGAACTTTAACGGGCTGGCCCGCCAATATTTCCCCAAGGGCACCAACCTCGCGGTTCACAGCGCTGCGCACGTCTCTCACGTGATGCGTGAACTCAACGAACGGCCACGGAAGACCCTCGACTACGACACCCCGGCAGAACGATTCAAAGCCGAACGCACCGCGCCGGCCGCCGCGTTGCGGTAGCCTCGAAGCACCGGGAAAACGACCCAAAAATCACGCATCTGTTGCGTCGACCCCCAGGAACCGCCCGACCTAAGCGGGACAGTTTTGCGGGCGGGTATACGCGAATGCAGGATCCCAGCATCTGTATGGAATTTTGATCGGTGGGGGAGGGGTTGGGAGGGGTCGCGCTGGGGGACCGGCTTATGCAACAGACGTCCCTCCATATTTGGACAGCAGCTGGAATCGCGTGGGCCATCTGGTCTCATGCATGGAGCTCCGCGAAAAGAGCTTCGCGTCAGGTCCGTCCTAGTCAGTCGTCGTCTGCACTACCGAACGCGTCGGTGCGTGGGCCTGCCGCAGCCACTCCGATGAATGCCTGCAAAGACCCAGAAACGCAGGGCATGTCGATGCCGTCAGGACCGACCCCGTGCCGGTGCGGCTACCGCCTGCTCGCTGGGGAGCGGGATGCCGTTGCGGCCGGTCTGGCGCCGCGGGCTTGTCGTTTGGCAGGATCGTTGTCATGACACAGATGCTCCCCGCCCCGCGTCTGCTTGCGGACGGCTTCGTGATGATTGAGTCCGGGCGTTGGCACGACGGCCGTCTGTGGTTTGCTCACTGGGGTGCCGGTGAGGTTTTGGCCGTCGACCTTCTGGGCCAAACTGAGGTCATGGCATCCGGGCCCACGAGGATGGGCTGGGCCATCGCCTGGTTGTCCGACGGCGGTTTGCTGGTCTCCGGCGAGGATCTGGCCCTGGTGCGGCCGGACGGCTCCACCGACAGGTACAGCGAGCAGGGAGGCAACGAGGTCATCGTCGATCCGGCCGGCCACGTCTACGTAAACGGGGCCGACTTCGACTTCGCCGGGGGCGGTGAACCCACACCGGGGTGGATCCGCTTGGTCGCTCCGGACGGCACCACTCGCGAGGTAGCCGGCGACATCGAGTTTCCCAACGGCATGGTCGTGACTCCCGACGGATCGACACTCGTCGTCGCCGAGTCCTTCGCCGGCAGGCTGTCGGCCTTCGACATCGGGCACGACGGCTCGCTGTCCGGGCGTCGCAATTGGGCAGAGGGCCTTGGACCCGACGGCATCTGCATCGACGCCGCCGGCGGTATCTGGTCCCAGACGGCTGACACTTTCGCGCACACCCGCGTCGAGGGCGCGCCCGCTGGAGCGGTCGTTCGGGTGCTTGACGGCGGCGAGATCACCCATCGGGTCGAGACCGACGTACCGTGCTTCTCATGCGCGCTCGGCGGGCCGGAGGGCCGGCACTTGTTCCTCCTCTGCAACGAGTTTGAGGGAGTCGACCACCTCAGGGCGGTGCAGGCGCGGCGCAGCGCCCGCATCTACGTGACTGAGCTGCCGGCATGACCGGCGCCTGAGTCACCGCGAGGAACGTGCGCCCTTCGGCTTACGGGCATCAGGGGTGACATTTAGCGTCGCGAAAATGCCGCCACTTATCGCTGCGATTCACAGGCAAGCCTCTCGCGAAAACCGAACCGTTCATCGCGACGGCATTCATTTCCAAGGCCAGCGGTATCTCGCGCCCACTCTCGCTCCCTTCGTTGGACACGCCCGGATCGGTTGGTGCGCCTGGTCCGGCCGGTATCAGCCGGTTGAATGCCGGGCCGGGGTGGTACGAATTTCTTCTTCTCCGTGTATCACGTGCTCGACGGCGTGCGTCAGCGGTCGGTGATCAGGTCGTGGGTCACGTGGCGTGTGCGGGCGCGAACCGCTCTGCGATCATAAGACGGTGGCGAAAAAGTTGACGGTGCGAAGGATCATGCCGCTCGCGACCGTGTTCGTCGTCGTCGGGCTCCTGATTGGCATGCCGTGGTTCTTCCAACGCTCGCTCATCTATTTCCCCGACCGCGGCCAGCCACGCCCGGCCGCCGAGCTGTTGCCCGGATCCCAGGAAGTCACGCTCACGACCAGTGACGGCCTCGAGCTCGGTGCCTGGTACCTGCCAGCCGCAGCCGGCTGCCGCGCGACCGTGCTCGTCGCACCGGGCAACGGCGGCAACCGGGCTAATCGGGCAGGGCTGGGACGAGCGATCAGCGAGCTCGGATTCGGCGTGCTGCTCTTCGACTATCGCGGTTACGCGGGGAATCCCGGGTACCCGTCCGAGGACGGTCTCGCGCGCGATGTCCGCGCCGCTCGCGAGTTCCTGACAGGTGCGGCAGGAGTACCGGCGGGCTCGCTCGTCTATTTCGGGGAGAGCATCGGCGCCGGGGTGGTCACGGAGCTCACCACCGAGCACCCTCCAGCCGCGATGCTGCTGCGCTCACCTTTTACCTCGCTCGCCGACGTCGGCCGGGCAGCCTACGGCGTGCCGGTGGGCTGGATGCTGCGCGATCATTACCCGGTACGCGAGAACGTAGTGCGAGCGGACATCCCGACCGCCGTGGTCTACGGGAGCGCGGACACCATCGTGCCCGCGCAGCAGAGCCGGGACGTGGCTCAGGCGGCCCGGGACGCCGGAAACTACGTCATCGAGGTGGAGGTAGCGGGGGCGAACCACAACGATGCAGCACTGGGGCTGGGTCCCGAACTCATCGGTGCCCTCGTCGACGTGGCTGGCCGCGGGGCGACCGGGTGCCCGTGACGGCTCAGGACGCCGAGTACACGCGCGTTTCGGCCGCTCACCACACACGCTTCACGTCAATGGCCAGGTGGAAGTCCCCGGCGGAAGGCGTCCTCCAGGGCCTGATTGAATGCCGGCCGGGCCGCCCGCGCCCCGCTGACCCCGTGGTCGGTGTAGAGATCACCCCGGCGGACCCCGGCGCCGAGCAGGTCCCGGATCTGCCGGCCGGAGTCCTGGGCCCTGGTCGAGACCAGCGCAGAGCCAATCAGTTTCCCATGTGGGCCCCGCAAGTGTCTTGCAACCAATACCCACGCCACCAAAGCCAGCAGGAGGCTGCGATACACGGTGGCAAGACACCCGGCGCCGCGGAGTACCGGGACGGCACTGCTGTCTCGCCGGACTGCCTCACATCCCGCGGGTTGAGAGACAGAGCCGTGCCCAGGTCAGGGGCGTGTCAGCCCTTGGGCGCCTGATGCTCCCAAATGGCCTGGTCTACTCCCAAGGGGTAAAGGCCAACTCCCTTTTGAATCTGGTGCAAACGGCTTTTTGGAACCAAAAGTTGCTAGGCGGTCAACCGCCCTGGTGGGCATGGGCAGGAATCAAAGAAGAACGCCTTCTTGGGCATCGATACGTCGTTCACCTCAATGGCTCCGGCGTACGTTGGGGGCTATATCATTCCCGGCTCACCGGGCGTAGCCTAGGCTGACATTTGGTGTACCGGACGGTCTCCGGCGGTCCGCGTGATCCCGGCGAAGAAGGCGGCGTGATTCAGATGGCCATCAGGGAACTGTGGGACAGGCTCGATGCCGGGACGCAGAAGTGGCTGATGGACAACCCGGGATGCCAGGTCCTCCCGCGCACGACGTCGGCCAAAATCATGGCGGCCGGCGGAGACGCCGAGGCTGACCAGCACGGCCAGCTGACGGCGTCCGAGGAAGACCGAAATTTCATCCGGGGAAAGTCGGCCGGGGCCCCCGCGGGGCAGGCTGAATACAGGTTTTTTGACGCCGCGCAGCCCGGCGAATAAGAAGGGACGCCCGCCGGTCCCGGCTGCACCGGCACAGTTGCGCTGCTGCACCTGCTCCCGGTTCCCGCCTCAGCACCCGGTTCGAAAGGAAATCATCATGGCGATCTGCGATACCTGCGGCAACGATTACGACAAGGCCTTCACCATCACCAGAGGCGATGTATCCGAGACCTTCGACAGTTTTGAGTGCGCCATCCAGGCCATGGCTCCGGCCTGCGCGCACTGTGGCTGCCGGATCATCGGACACGGGACGGAGAGCGCGGAGGGGGTGTACTGCTGCGCCCACTGTGCCCGTCACGCCGGCCAGGCAGGGGCCGTGGACCGGACCTGAAATAATGCCGGAACCGGAGGGGCCAGCAGGAACAGAACCGTGTCCCGGCCCGGAGGCCCAGGCAGAGAACATCCGCCCGATTTGACGGCACAGCGCTCCCCGGCGGCTCTGCGCGCCACCCCAGCCTGGCGGAAGACATCATCGAAATTCGTCTGCTCACCGCCGGCGAACCAACCGGGCCTGCGAATATCGGCTGGGCCCAGGAACACCACAACCTCTGACCACCAGGCAGCGAGACGCTGCCCACCCAAATTTCCTTTGCAGAGGGAAACCCGGAAAGGCCGGCACCCAGGTGCCGGCCTTTCCTCATGCCCGGGTTTGTTCCAACACCCGCCGCCACAATACGAACGCCGCCAGGGCATTCAGGACGGTGATGAAGACGTCGCCGGCAGCAGGCCGACCAACGACCATGTCCACGGCCACCAGCACCACCGATCCGACCGCAGCGACTGTGAACAGCACAGCCAGGAGCCTCAGCACCCGGTTAGGGCGTGACGGAGTCGCCATCGGGCTTTCGTTAGCTGTTCCCTGTAACTGGAACCACCTTTGGGTGGATGACCGTGCCACCATCGCATTGGACTGGCTCATTGGCGCGGAGGGACTCAACGGTAACTTGGCGGCATACATGCACTGAGCCGTCCTTGGTGATGTTCAAGGTATAGCGACCGGGGAGACTCCTGTCGTTCCCGTGCCATGACCCGTCGTAAATGCTTACATCATCCACGGAGTAGTCCGACATGAGGGACACGACTTCAGCGTCCCGCTCTGCACGGTCATCCACCCCGCTGCTCAAGGCAATACTGAGCACAGAAGGGACCAGAAGAACCCCCACGATTACGGCGATCTTCCCCCGCACTGACTTCGCGACAGGAAACTTGCTGGCGTCCTCGTCAGGTTCAGTCGCATTGTCTTGCAGATCGCGCACGTTAGTCCCTTCCAGCTTCATCCGCTATGCCAATTTAGCGGGCTTGGCGGCCGGCTGTTGGGTCCAGGGTGCGCCTTCGCAGGCTCCGGACATCCCGGCCCTGTTCCTCTACGACGTAGGGCGTATGGTCAGACGCCCAGCCTAGTACGAGGACCAGCACGGGCGTCCGCTGGCGCGGCCGGCTGTCGGGGTCCAGTGCCTCCGTCGCAGGGCTCCGGATGCCCTGGCCCGTGTCCACGTCTTCGACGTCTTCTGGTTGCTGTCCTTATGGTGTTGACGGGTGGTTCCGTGGCCGTTGTAGGGTCGTGGCTATCCGGGGGAGGCGGGTATGGCTTTGTTGCTGTGGCCGGACGACTCACGTCGTGACGGCTTCGAAG